>CAIXPS010000302.1 GCA_903921365.1 uncultured bacterium
ACTCGGTATCCTGAACATCGTGGACGTGGACACCTGCATCGCGATGCTCAAGGGCTTTGCCTCGGCGGTCCCGCTAACCCACTACTACTCGTTCACACTCCCGCCCGGCCTGCCGGCGAGTTGGATCCAGCCGCATCTGGAATTATTCGCTAACAAGGTCATCCCGGCATTCCGTTAGCAGTGCTTCGTGGTGAGAAACATAAACAATCACATAAGGAGGACAGCAATGTCAATTGAAGAAAATAAAGCGATAGTGCGACGGCATGTGACCGATGTCATCGAGCAGGGACACGTGGAACTGCTCGATGGGTACCATGCGCCAGATGGCGCGTTCCCAACGATGAAGACCATTCAGGAATGGAAAAGCGCAGTGGCATGGGCGCATCGGGTTGCGCCGGGGTTCAAGGCAGGGATTGTGGACATGGTCGCCGAAGGCGATAAAGTATGGTGCTGTGTCCGGTTTGAATGGTTTTTACAGGCTGCGCCATTTCTGGAAACTGGCCCATGGCCGGCACTGGGGCAGACGGTGAGTTGGAGTGACATCATGTTCATCCAATTCGTGAACGGGAAGATGGCAGTGACGTTGGAAGTGAGCGATATGACAGACGCGATGGTAAATGGCGGCGCCTACACGATGACCAAACCTGAGGCAGTCTGAGCAATCCAATACGCTCATAGACGAAAGTATCTAGCGCATCGTGGAGTTCAACGCGCGATAGCATTGGCGCCGCGCCCGCATAAACTGTCAGCCCAACTATCAGGAAATGGCAACTTTTCAGTCAATCTACGCTGTACTGTCAGATGTAATCGATAAGCGTAAAGATGCTCTTCGATATTCTAAGTCCCTGTCAGGAGAAAGTATCAATGATAGAAATAAATATGTTTTACGATCTATTGCCCGGTGTTGACCAGAAGGTCTATCTCGAATGGGCCAGAAGGGCCATTGGAATTACTCTTAAGCAACCTGGCCTGATCGAACTCAGCTCACATCTGAGATTGTATGGCACGCCAACTATTCGAGCCACCACACGCTGGCAGTCGCTGGTGGACTGGGCCCGGTATGCTGAGGGTGCCTGGTTGCCGCTGGAAGCCGAATTACAGATCATCACAACCAACCAACGGAATGAATTTTGGGGCGCCTCGCCAGTGATTCCTGAGCCGCTCCGACCCGCAAAGTAGAAAACAGTTGCATTTCGTTAGCGTAGTGCAGGTTCATCATTTTTCAGGAGGCACATTATGTCGGTTGCAGAGAATAAGGCGATGGTACTCAAATTGGGCAACGCGATTAATTAACGCGACAGCGACAGTTTGGACGGATTCATGGCGCCGGAACTGGCTCAGGAGTGGAAGCAAACCATACCGGGGATCTACGCCACCTACGATGGCCATCACGTTGAGCTGGCTGATGTGGTTTGTGAAGGCGACCAGGTATGGGCACGAGTTACCACAGGCGGAGACCACATAGGTGATCATACGGGCGACTCTCATCATGGCCAGCCCTGGAAGAACCAGGGAATCATGTTCTGCACCGTGGCTGGGGGCAAGTTCGTGTCGATCAAGTATTTCTTCGACACGCCAAAACCGGCTTAGGGTTCATCCGATACGTTTTGCCTAGGGCAAGGTGTTAGTTCGGCTTGGTGTGCCGCCTGAAAATGGCGTGCGCCAAGCCGAACTGCGCCAGGGACATCACGAGGTTTTCGGACGAACTATTTAGATGAACAAGGAGCGACATGCAAGACAAAGTTCGTGTCGGTATGGTCGGAACGAGTTGGTACTCAGACATCAGTCACCTGAACCTGCTGAAAAGCCATCCCGGGGCAGTCACTGCCGCAATTTGCGGGCGGAACCGAGTTCGTGCGGAGGAGATGGCTCTAAAGTACGCGATTCCCACTGTATACACGGATTACAGAGACATGATTCAGCACGGTCATCTTGACGCAGTTGTTATTGCCACCCCGGATGATATGCACTACCCGATGGTTATGGCTGCACTAGATGCCGGTCTGCACGTGCTAGTGAAAAACCACTGGCGTTTAACCTGGCACAAGCAAGGGAGATGTTGGCAAAGGCCGAGTCTGCAGGGGTCAAGCACATGGTGTGCTTTACAAACCGGTGGATGCCGCAGTATTGCTATCTGCAGCGACTGGTGGCGGAAAACCATATCGGCAAGGTCTATAACGCCAGTTTTAACTTTACAGCCAATTACGCCCGCCATGCGGGCTATCACTGGAAATGGGATTGTCAGCATGGCCTGGGAGCTCTGGGCGACCTTGGATCGCACATGATTGATATGGCAATCTGGATGGTGGGTGATATTGCCCGTGTGCAGGCTAGTTTAATGGTCAGGGAGAACAAAGCACATCCGGAAGGAAAACCATTTAAGTTATCCAATGACGTGGTAAACCTCACACTACAGTTCACCGGTGGCGCTGTGGGCGCTATTTATGCCACCGAAGTAGCGCATCTGGGAGATCGCGGACGGGTACACCAGCTTGTTCTACATGGCGAAAAGGGCACGCTGGAACTTGAAAGTGACTGGACCCGGTATACGCTGCGGGGAATCCGCGATGACGAAAAGGCAATGCAACCCCTGGCAATACCAGAAAACATTATGCAGGGTGTTGATCAGAATACGTCAAATTGGGAATACTTCACGAAGATATTCACCAGGCAGTCGGTCAGCACCCGCTTGTTTATCGACTCGATTCTAGCTGACATCCCCATCACACCGAGTTTCCGCGATGGCGTGAAAGTGCAAGCGGTGATTGAGGCGGCATTCGAATCTGACCGAACTGGCTGCTGGGCGGACGTAGAACAGTTGGGGAACGCAAAATGAAGAAACCTCGACCACTCCGGTTCGGTGTCGGTAGTTCCGGGTGACTTTTGCGCGCAACTCAAACCTTTCGGGTGTGCTTGAGCGCATCGCGATTCCCGCAAGACACACCCGAAAGGTTTTGGCGACGAGTCAATCTGGCAGGACTGATCGGGTGTGCCGGCGCATTCAGGCGGCCATAGCGCATTGGCTGACAACTAAACTGTCAGCCCAACTGTCAGGAAATGGCAACTTTTCGGTGATAACCACAGGTAACATCGGCACACTGGGGAGTCGGTGCCGTTTCGAGAAGGGTTTTTATGAAAATTGCTGGAGCCTATTCGCTTAAGGCTGATCAACCAGCACGAGCTGTCGCAGGAGGTCGTGCAGGAAACCGTGGGCGTGATCCTGAAATGCCAGGATGATATAGCCGCGTTATCGCAGGGATCGCTCAAGGCCGCATTGGATCGAGCGCGCGTCCGCGCGGAAACAACGGCGGGTTGAGGCATGGGCGATCAGAATCGTTCTGAACCTGATAAGCAATCGGGCCGCGGCGATCAGAATCACGGAGCGTATCTCCCTGAGGGTATGCCGTATGAGGGCGGTTTTCTGCTGCCGAACCTGCTGCTCTTCGGGCGCGTGTGCAAAACACTTGGCATGAGCGTGACCCCCAGCCAGATGATCGAAGTCGCTCACGCGCTTGAAATAATCGAACTGGGGCGCCGCGAGGATGTCTACCATTCCATGCGCGCGCTGATTGTGACCCAGCCGCGCGAGATTGCGCTGTTCGACGAAGCCTTCCGCACTTTCTGGCGCAAGCCAACCACGGAGTGGTCAACGCTGGATATGCGATCGTTGGGCGAACGGCGCCGTCACCGTGGGAAGACGCAATTCCTGCCGCCGCCCGAAGCCAGTCCCGACGACGACGACAAGTCCGGCGCCAGCAACTCCGCGCCCGTCGATAAGAACTTGATCGCGATTGTCCCTACATACAGCCAGCGCGAGGCGCTGCGCACTAAGGATTTTTCCGAGATGTCGACGGAGGAGATTGCGCAGGCAAAGCAATTGATCACGCAGTTACATTGGGGGTTGGGGGTGCGCCGCACACGACGCATGGCGCCTGGCAAAGGGGCTTACGTGGATGCGCGGACGGCATTTCGCCGCAACATGCGATACGCTGGCGAACCGGTGGAGATGGCAACCCGCGCGCGCAAGATCAAGCCGCGCCCGCTGGTGCTGTTGTGCGACATCAGCGGCAGCATGGAGCGATACACACGGCTGCTGCTGCATTTCATGCACACGCTATCGAATAGCATTTACCAGGTGGAGTCGTTTGTGTTAAGCACGCGATTGACCCGCATCACACGCCAGTTGCGCCATAAGTCGATTGACGTGACGATGCGGCAGGTCGGCGCCGATGTCAAGGATTGGGGCAGCGGCACCCGGATCGGTGATGGGTTGCGCGACTTCAATTACCATTGGGCGCGCCGGGTTCTGGGACGGGGAGCGATGGTGATGATCATCACCGACGGTTGGGATCGCGGCGATCCAGAGATGCTGCGCGACGAGATCATCCGCCTGCAGCGCAATGCGCACCGTTTGATCTGGCTAAACCCGCTGATCGGGTCGCCAAACTATGAACCTTTGACCCGTGGCGCACTGGCCATGCGACCTTATGTGGACGATTTTCTGCCGGTGCGCAATCTCTCAAACCTGGCAATGCTGGCGCGTGAGTTGGCGCGCGTGGATTGGCGGCGGCCAGCCTACAGGCAACCGCCGAGTGGGTAACCGCAAGCGCGCAGCGTGCCCCTACACAAGCGGCGCCGGCGTGATAGGTTAGAGTTGTCCGTAGGAGAACTGCATATGCGTGACATCGTGGATACGGTTGACCGTTGGTTACAGGAGGGCAAGCCCGTCGCCCTGGCAACGGTTGCCGCGACGTGGGGATCATCGCCGCG
>CAIXPS010000303.1 GCA_903921365.1 uncultured bacterium
CCCGATCTTCTCGGTCACGCGCTCCGGCTCGATGGCGCACTCGCCAATCAGCCATGGGCGGATCAGGCGCAACGCGCCGTCGACCAGCGACTGGCTGGTGTACACGCTGCCGATGCCGGTCAGTTGCTTGCCATTCACTGTCTCGTCAGTGACGACCTCGACGAGCGTATGCAGGTTCTCTTCAGGCTCGATCTCAGTATCCCAGCCACCCTCAGGCGTGCTGCCCAGCAGCGGGATCACGCGCACTTCGATTATTTTCATTTCCAACTCCACCCCGATCATAGGTTGATTTGTTAATTCGTCAATTCGTGTTCTTCGCTCTAAAATGGGGGATAGTCAAGATTATCGGAGGCCAAGCACTCATGAAGACCCTAACATCCCGCGAACGTGTCCTGCGAGCGCTCAACCATCAGGAAGTAGACCGCGTGCCCATCGACCTGGGCGGCACCCAGAATAGCACCATAGGCACCGGCGCCTATAACAACCTGAAGAATTACCTCGGCGTCGACGCGCCGACCGTAGTGATCAACCGCGCCTTCGATATCGTCCGCATGGATGAGCGGGTGCTGACCCGCCTTCCGGTCGATACGCGCCCTCTCTTCGCCAATCCGCCAGCGCACACGCAGAGTCGTTGGATCGATGACCGGACGTTGATCGACGATTGGGGCGTCACGTATCGCCGGCCCGAGGGCTGGCATCAACTGGACATGGTGGCGCACCCGCTTGCCGAGGCCACGATTGCCGACCTGGATTCCTACGCCTGGCCTGACGTGGAGGACCCGGCGCGCTATGCCGGGCTGGCTGAACTGGCGCGTGATCTACACGAGAACACACCCTACGCCGTCTGTGCTTCCACGATGGACACTACCATCTTCGACCGCGCCTGGGAACTGCGCGGCATGCAGCAGTTCCTCGAAGATATGCTTGCCGATCCCGAGTTTGCCATCGCACTGTTGGAGAAGGTGGCCGATCTGCAATTCCGGCGGCACGAGTGTTTCCTGCGCGAGGTGGGCAAATACATCGACGTGCTCATGATATCCGACGACATGGGTGTGCAACGCGGCTCGCTATTGCGCCCACAGCTCTATCGCAAGATGATCAAGCCGTTCCACGCGCGTTACGTCCAGGTGATCCGTGAGCATACCGGCGCAAAAATCCTGAACCATGCCTGCGGCAGTATCGTCGACCTGGTCGAGGACTATATCGAGATCGGCATCGATGCCTGCAATCCCATGCAGGTCTCCGCGGCCGGCATGTCGCCGCAGAACCTCAAGGCGCGGTTCGGCGGGCGCATGTCGTTCTGGGGCGGCATCGATACGCAGCACATTCTGCCGGAAGGCTCCCCCGACGATGTGCGCCAGGCCGTGCGCTCCACGCTGGATGCCATGAGGCTGGACGGCGACTATGTCCTTGGCGCCGTTCACAATGTGCAGGACGATGTCCCACCCGCCAACGTCTGGGCGATGCTCGACGAGGCCGCAACGTATCAACCTGACCGAGGCTAAGCAAGAGGTAAAACAATGAATCCACGTGAACGCGTTCAAGCCGCGCTTTCCTTCCAGCCCGTCGACAAGATTGCACTGGAGATACATCCTTCGCCGGGTGGTCTGCACAACCACGGCCAGAAACTACTCGATCTTATGCGCGCGTGCGGGCACGACTTTGACGATCAGCGCGGATTAGCGTTGCCGGTGGTTCCCGCAGAGGATTTTGACTCAGAAGGCCGTTATCATCGCATTGCAACGGATGACTGGGGCACGACGTGGGATTACCGCATCTTTGGCGTGTGGGGACATCGCATCAAGTATCCGCTGCAGGACATCTCCTGCCTGAAAGAGTGGCGTCCTCCGGCGATTGAAAAGCTGCAGGGACAGCGGTTGGAACGGGCGCGGGCGGAAGCTGCGGCGCATCGCCAGACGTTTTACCAGATGGGCGGAGGCGTCAGCTTGTTTGAGACGATGCAGTCGCTGCGCCCGTATGAGGACCTATTGATCGACATCGTCGACGACACGAGCGAGATTAACCATCTGGCCGACCTGCTGATGGACTATTACACGGTGGTGATTGAGAATGCTCTGGCGATTGGCGTCGATGCCATTACAGTAGGCGATGACTATGGGACGCAACAGGCGCTTATCCTGTCGCCCAAAACGTTTCGGCGCTTTTTTCTGCCGCGGTACCGCGCGCTGTTTGAGCCCATCAAACGCGCAGGCAAGCGCATCGTGTTTCACTCCTGCGGCAGGATCGAACCGATTCTGGCCGATTTGCGATCCGTCGGCGTCGACGCCATCTGGCCTCAACTGCCGCTCTTCGACTCACGTCATCTCGCGCAACTCAGCCGCGATCTGGGGCTGGTACTGATGCTCCATCCCGACCGCGGCGAACTGATGCAACGGGGCTCCCCACAACAGGTTCGCGACTACCTGTTGCGCCTGGTCGACGACTATCACTGCCTCTCCGGTGGCTCCTGGCTGTACCTCGAAGTCGATCCCGGCTTTGCGTGGCCCAATGTCCAGGCAATGTTTGAAACGGTGATACAGATGAGGAATTTACGGTAGGAAATTTCCCGCGTGCACTCTTGGCCACGCCAGCGCCGGCTTGAATCCCTCGGCGTATTCCACTCCGCATTGGATGCCGCGAAACGCGCCGACCACCTGTGAATACTTCACCAGGTCCCAGCCGCCTGAGGTCTGCATGTTCGCCATCTGGCTCTTGTGCAGCCGGATCAGCTCACACTTGCGCTCGAATACGCCCGTGATGTCCACGTAGTGCGTCGGCTGCCACTCCAGCCCGGTGATCGCGTCCATGTAATACAGCGGCGGCGTCTTCGGCAGCGGATCGTGCGCAGTGAAGATCGTCTTCACCGCTGCCAGCATCACGGCGTGAAACGCAATCTGGCTGGTGACGGTGTGGTCGGTGTTGTAGTCCACCGGCGGCGGCGCAAACACAAAGTCGGCTCTGGCCTCGCGCAACACGTCGATCAGCCAGTTGCGCGCCTCGTCGCTGTCGCGGATGTACTCGTCCGACTGCCCCATGCACACATACCGCCCGCCCAGCCCTAGCGCGACCGCGGTCGCCTCGCCTTCGCGGATGCGCGCGATCTCCGCGTAGGGCGTGCGCGGGTTGTACTGCGCGCCCTTGTCGCCGTTGGAAATGACGACGTTTGTAAAGGTGTGCCCGCCCTGCTGTTGATACTTGATCAACGTGCCGAGGCAGTTCAGTTCGATATCATCCTGGTGCGCGCCGATGCTGACAATATTCATAAAGTCCTCCGCAGAAAGAGAGATTGGGGATATGAGATTGGAGATTGGTATGAACGCGATTCTACACGTTTTGACTGGCCGGGGCTTCGTAATGGTAGTAGGTGTATTGAGCCGTGAAGCCGGCTTTGGCATACGCGGCGAGGGCATTGGGGTTGTTCAACATGACTTGCAGATACATCTGCGCGGCATTGTGACCCTTGCCCCATTCGGCCAGCGCGCGCAGGATGGCCGTGGCTGCCCCTCGCCGTCGATACTGCGGTAGCGTCTCCATGCAGAAAATGCCCGTCCAACTGCGCTCGGTAACGCCCAGCCCGACGCCAGCTGGCTGACCGTCGATACGCGCTAATGCAAAACATGCGCGCGGGCCGATGCGCTCGACGATGCTGCGCCGCATGGCGCGCTCGTGTTCTTTCATTCCGTCGCCCTCGGCATAGGTGTTGAACCACACATCGTCGAGGTCGCCAAGGGTCACATCAATTCCCGTTCCGCGCATCGCGCGACCAGCGTGTTCGAGCACCCCATCCGTTGGCGCCGTCTGTGCATTCGTGTGGCGCACGCCGATGTAACCGCGTCGCGCCAGTTCGCCCTCCAGTTCTGTGGGTTGCGCAGCCGGGCACATTTGGAAAATGGGGCGCCTGTTGTGGCGCGCGTAGAAGTCGTCGACCAGACACATGCGCGTCTGCATGTCCATATCGCCATGGCACTCATTCGGCCACACCGAGTTTGCGCGCGCCGTCACGCCATGATGAAAGCGCATCCGCCAGCCGTCGACGATCTGCACGACGGAGGCTGGCCAGGCGTTGTAGGCAAGCTCTTCGATCAGTCTGATTTCTGCAATGTGCATGCGATGATTGTAAAGACATTTTCACGCGCCGGACTAAAATGAACCTATGTTACCGAACTACTGGTATGCCATCCTTGAGTCAAACGAAGTAAAACGTGGCAAGCCGCTTGGCGTGACGCGCCTGGGTGAGAAACTGGTTGTGTGGCGCAATGAGCGCGGTGAGGTTGCCGTTCTGCATGAAACCTGTCCGCATCGCGGCGTCGCGTTGAGCACAGGGCGACTCATCGGCGATTGCGTCGAGTGCCCGTTCCACGGTTTTCAATTCAACGCCGCCGGGAGCTGCACGCTCATCCCGGCCAACGGGAAAAACACGCTTGTGCCAAAAGCGTTCAACGCCGCTGCCTATGTGACGAAAGAGGCGCATGGTTTCATCTGGGTCTGGCACGGCGAGCCGCGCGCTCTTGCGGCACTTCCGCCTTTGCCGTTTTTCGACGATATCGATGATAGTTACAGCTATCTCACGTTGCGCGATCACTGGCCCGTGCATTACACGCGCGCGATCGAGAATCAGCTCGATGTCGTGCATCTGCCGTTCATCCACAAAACCACCATCGGGCGCGGTGGGCATACACTGGTTGATGGGCCGTATGTCAAGCTCGACAGCGACCGCTTATTGGTCTGGGTCGACAATCGCGTCGACGACGGCGCGCCCCCGCGCAAGTGGAGCGAAATGACGGAACCCGCGCGGCTGCCGTTGCTTACTTTCATTTTCCCGAACATTTGGCAGAATCACCTGGGCGACAACTTGCGCATAGTCATCGCCTTTGTGCCGATTGATGACGAGAATACGATGCTGTACCTGCGGCAATACCAACGCATCTCTCGCGCGCCGGTGCTGCGCACAGTATTTGACTACGTTGCGCGTCTGGGTAATATAGTCATCCTCAATCAAGACAAACGCGCGGTGGTGACGGAATTGCCGCCGAAAACCTGGGCTGGCATGGATGAGGCGCTCATCCAGGGTGACCGGCCGATCATCCTGTTCCGGCAGCGGCGCAAGGAACTCCTTGAGGCTGCTGGTTTGCCGACGCACTAGGAAACACCGCAGTGCAACTACCGCGTGAACAAGGGATGCGTTCCGTCAGCAGTTGCACTGCTGACGATGATAGGAGGCACAAATGCCAAAGTTAGCCGTTTTAGCCATTAATGGCGGTGAGAAGCGTTGCAATGTCGTATGGCCCACCTGGCCGATGTGGGACGACCACGAGCGCCAAGGTCTGCTTGCCGTGCTCGAGTCCGGCAAGTGGTGGTACGGCGACCGCGTCAAGGAGTTCGAGGAGAAGTTCGCCGCGTTCCAGAGCGCCTTGTATGGCGTGACAGCCACAAGCGGGACGACCGCGCTCGAAACCGCTTTGGTTGCGCTTGGCATCGGCAACGGCGACGAGGTCATCGTCCCGCCGTACACCTTCGTCGCCACGGCCAGCGCCGTGTTGCGTGTCGGTGCGATCCCGATTTTTGCCGATATCCAACCGCACACGCTGTGCATCGACCCCGACGATGTCGCGCGCAAGATCACGGCGCGCACGAAAGCCATCATCCCGGTGCACCTGGCCGGCTATGTCGCCGACCTGGATCGGCTGGGCGAGATCGCCGCGGCGCATCATCTCGCGTTGATCGAGGACGCTTGTCACTCCTGGGGCAGCCAGTGGAAGGGCAAAGGCACGGGCGCCATCGGCGCCTGCGGCGTGTTCAGCTTCCAGGCATCCAAGAACATCACCAGCGCTGAGGGCGGGATCATTCTCACCGATAACGAACAACTGGCCGATGATTGCCGCAGCTTCACCAACGTCGGGCGGCGCAAGGGCGGCGCGTGGTATCAGCACTTTAACGCTGGCAGCAACCTGCGCCTGACCGAATTCCAGGCCGCATTGCTGCTCGCGCAGCTCACCCGTCTCGAAGCGCATACGCTGACGCGCCAGACCAACGCGGACATCATCACGCAGGGGCTGCGCGGTTTGCCAGGAATCATCCCGATCGAGAACGACTCGCGCATCACGCGGCGCGGTTATCATCTGTACACCATTCGCCTCGACCTTGATGCGCTTGGGATCACCCGCGACCGTTTCGTCGACGCGCTGACCGCCGAGGGCGTGCCGGCGTCGGTCGGTTACACCATTCCGCTGTACAAGAACCCGTTGTTTGAGCGCATGAGCATCGACCCAACGTCGCGCCCGTATCTGGGCGACCGCGTCGATTATCGCCAGGTCTCCTGCCCTGTGTGCGAGCAGGTCTGCGCCGACACCTGCTGGCTGTTTCATACGCTGTTGCTGGCCGACGAATCGGCCATGCGCGCTATTGTTGCGGCGATTCGCAAGGTGTGTGAAAATGTCGGTGAGTTACAACCCACATGAGGTGACTATGTCTATGGCACCCAAGGCAGTGTTCAAAGCATCAGCGGCCCAGGTCGATTTGAATCCTGCAATTGGCAGTTGGATGACTGGCTTCGCAGCGCGCGTTGCGCCGACGACCGGGACGCATGACCCGATCATGGCGCGCGCGGTGCTGCTCGACGATGGCAGGACGCGCCTGGCGATCGTGGCGTGCGACGTGATCGGTTTTACGCCAGCGGCGATTGCCGACATGCGTCACCGCATCGCTAAAAAAAGCGCCATCTCCTCGGTCAATATCCTGATTACCTGCACGCACACGCACTCCGGGCCAGTCACTATGCCGTTCCGTGGCGCGATGGGACACCTGAACGCCGACTGGCTGGCTGAGGCAGAGCACAAGATCGTGGAACTGGTGGCTGGGTTGCATAATGACCTTAAACCCGCCCTCTTCGCGCATGCTGCCGCGACCGTCCCCGACATCGGTTATAACCGCCAGGATCAGGCGCACGCCACTGATGAGGAGATGGTCATCGTTGCCATTGACGGCGCCGCAGGCGAGCCCATCGCCACACTCGTGAATTACGCGACGCACCCGGTCGTGCTTGGCCCATCCAACCTGCTCTTCTCCGCCGACTATCCTGGCGAAATGGCGCGCAGCATCTCAGAACGTCGCGGGGGCATCGGCCTGTACCTGCAGGGCGCCTGCGGCGATATCGATCCGACAGTGTATCGCGATCGCGGCTGGGGCAGCGGCACTTTCGACGACACGCGCGCTATTGGCGAGGCGCTGGCGTCTGCCGCGATGGGCGCGTTGCAAGGCGCGCCGCGCGCCAGCGAGGTTATGTTGCGCGTCAGCAGCAAGATGCTTGAGGCGCCGCTCGATGAACCGCCGACCCCAGACGCGCTGACTGCGTTGATCGCAGGCTTCGAGGCCGACCAGCAGAAAGCGCTGGCCGCCTCCGATACGATGAGCGAACAGGTAGCGCTGGCGATGCTCGAATGGGCGCATGAGTTGGAACAGGCGGTGGCAACGAACACACTGCAAAGAGTGCTGCCCAGCGAGTTGTTCATCGCCGCCATCAACGACATGCGTCTGATCGGCGTGCCCTTCGAGCCATACAGCGACATTGGCCTGCAGGTGAAGCGCAATCTTAGCCCGTTACCAGTGATGTTCGCCGGTTACGCCAACGGCCTGTACGGTTATTGCCCCACAGCCTGGGCCAAGGATCAGGGCGGCTACGGCGCGGATAACTCGTGCCGCTGGTTCCCACGCATGCTTACCGCGGTGGGGTACGGGGCCGATGAACTGATTGTCAAAGAGTGTGCAGCACTCGGCCGTTGATATTTCAATATCGAGATAAATCTCGCAGGAGTCATGATGATCAAAGTAGGAATGGTCGGGATGGGCGGCATGGGCTGGTTCCATGTGTCCAAGTTGTGTCAGATGCCCAATGTGCAAATCGTCGCGCTGGCGGATATCACGCCGGAACGATTGGAGGCTAAGAACGCAGTACAGATCAATATCGCGGGCGACAACAAGCCGGTGGATCTCAGCGCAGTGGCGCGTTACACCGACGCCAGCCGTCTGATTGCCGAAGCTGACGTTGATGTGATCGACATCTGTCTGCCCACGTATCTGCACGCGCCGTATGCTATCGAGGCGCTGCAGCATGGCAAGCATGTGCTGTGCGAAAAGCCAATGGCGCTGACCCTGGAGCAGTGCCAGGCGATGATCGACGCGGCGAAACAGGCCGGCAAGCTGCTCATGATCGCGCAGTGCATCCGCTTTTGGCCCGAGTATCGCTTCCTGCGCGACTGCGCGCGCGATGGCCGCTATGGCAAGCTGCTCTCGTTGAACATGACGCGCACGGGCGGCAGACCGGCGTGGTCGTGGACGAACTGGTTCCTCGATCCTGCGCGCAGCGGGGGCCCGCTGCAGGATCTGCACATCCACGATGTCGATTTCGTCCACTATCTGCTGGGCAAGCCCGACAGGCTGTACTGCAGCGCTCGCAAGACGGCGGTTACCGGCGCGTACGATGTGGCGCACACCGTCTTCAACTACACCGACGGCCCGCAGGTGCACATCCACGCCGGGTGGAGTTACATGCAGGCGCCCTTCATAGCCATTTACGATGCGTGGTTCGAACAAGGCCTCATTCGTTATGACGGCAGGCTGACGCCGGCGCTACAGGTGTTTGATAATCCGCTCAAGGTGGAAAGCAAAGCGGCCGAGTTCGATGCGACGACCGACGCCTACTACAACGAGATCGCCTACTTCCTCGACTGCGTCGAGAAGGGCGTCCAACCGGCCGAGTGTCCGCCTGAATCTGCGCGCGATTCCTTGATCTTAATCAAAACCGCGATTGCATCTATTGAATTGGGACAGGCGATAAGCCTGCAGTAACTCTGTTTCCGCAAGGATTGATAATTAAATGACAACGCTCAAACTGGGTGTGATGGCCTCACTACCCGCTGGTCCCGAAGAAGAACTGAAAAATGCGCATGATCTGGGTCTGCCAACGTGCCAGGTGGTGTGCTGGCAGCGCGAACTGTTCACTGAGGCGATGGCGCAGCGTTTGGTCGCAGCCTCGCAACGCTATGAGGTCGAAGTGACCACATTGTGGACTGGTCTGCCCGGCCCGGCAGTATGGAACTTCATCGAAGGTCCCTCTACCATCGGCCTGGTGCCGCCGGAGCGCCGCGCCGAACGCGTGGCAACCTTAAAGGAGGGTGCCGACTTCGCAGTGCGGATCGGCGTGCCCAGTATCACCACACACGTCGGCTTCATCCCGGAGAACCCCGGCGACCCGCTGTACCCCGGCCTGATCGAGGCGTTGCAGGACGTCGTGTCGTACTGCCGCGCGCGCAACCTCACTTTCTGTTTCGAGACCGGACAGGAGACCCCTGTTGCGTTGCTGCGCGTAATCGAAGACCTCGGGCGCGACGGCGTCGGCATCAACCTCGATCCTGCCAATCTGTTGCTGTATGGCAAGGCCAACCCGGTCGATGCACTCGATGTCTTCGGGACATATGTGCTCGGGGTGCATGCCAAGGACGGCGAATACCCGACCAATGGCCGCTACCTCGGCGAAGAAAAAGCGCTTGGTGAAGGGCGCGTGAACTTCCCCGCGCTCGTGCCGAAACTCAAGTCCTATGGCTTCACCGGCGCACTCACCATCGAGCGCGAGATTAGCGGGCCGAAGCAGATCGAGGACATTCGTCGCGCTATTACCCTGCTCACGCCCCTGCTGTAGCGGCGGAGCGGGGAGAAGAGGAGAAGAGGAGCGGAGGAGAAGGGGAGAAAAGGTGCCGAGGTGAGCCGGAGCAGGAGGTCGAGGCTTCCAGCCAGTTGACGTGGGGAATCACGTGTTCCTGAGCAGACCGAAGGTGATTGTAGTCGCCGTTACGAATCTAAAGCCCTTGGAAGAGCAGGCGGCCCGGCGGTTACGCCACGACCTGCTTCCTGCGCGCGCGCTTGGTCACAGTGAGCCCGGTCAACAGCGCGGCAAGTCCGAGCAGCAGGGCGGCAGCGATGAGCGTCAACGCCGGTTCCCACGGGTGGTTGGAGAGGATCACCGGTCGCGGGGCCGCCGGCGGCACGTGCCAGTCGAAGTCCGCGACGGCATCTTCAAGCCCTTTGCGCCGGACGACGATCGACACATCCCACGCCCCAGTCAGGCTGAGATAGTTGCCGCCGAGCAAATAGTGGTCGGGGTCGGTCTTCTGCGCATCCGCTGAGAGCAGCCCGATGTCTTTCTCTTTGTATTGCATGCGCACAATGACGCGCAACACCTCTGCAGGGGCGGGACGCCGCGTGCTGGCCGCCGTGATGTCCATGACGTTCTGGCCGGGCAGGTTGGGCTTGACCGAAATGCTGACCAGCATGTCGTTCACCACGCGGCTGGCCGATGTGATGTCGTATTCCGGCGGCGGCGCAAACTCCGGCCCGTGGGCGGGCGGCGCAGCTGTGAGCACGCCAGCGGCGCCAAACACCAGCAGCCCGATGCTTAATTCGGCCAGCGCCAGCGTGGGCAGATAGCGCAAGGGGAGCGGCGTCCAACCGACTGGGCGATGCAGCCAGTGGGCGAGCGGCGCCGCCACGCGCGGGTGCAACAACATCGAGTTGAGCAAGCCCAGTGCCCCGGCGACAATGACCAGCCCGACCTTGATGATGACGGCCTGGCCATAGACCGTGGTCAAGAGTGCGTCGAGTGATGCAACTTGCCGTCCGGTGCTGTACAGCCCGCTGCTGATGATGACCGCCACGCTGATTGCGGCAACCAGGCTGAAGCGCTTCCAGCACAGCCGCAGCAACGCCATCCGGTTCAGTGCCGCATCGTCACTGGGGCGCACCAGCAGCCCGACGGACAGTGCGGCCAGGCCGCCGATCCAGACGCCGACGGCGATCAGGTGTGCGACATCGGCAACTACGGCAAGCGCGCCGTCCGTCTGCAGCGCCAACGCATGTCCGGTCAGCGCCTGCACAAGCAACGTGGCCAGGCCGAGCGTAATTGTGGCGATGGTAAGGGCGGCCCCCGTCGCCCGCCGTTGTGCGACAAGTGCGACTGCGAGAAGCACCAGCAGACCTTGCCGAATCAGCCAGAGCGCTCCCCATTGCGTTGTCGAAAGGAGATCGGAGACGATGCCCAAAGGTGAGGCTCCGGGCGTCACGTTGCTCAGCGCGCTGACGACCTGCCACGCCAGCCAGCCTATGCCAACGATGAACGCGCCAATAGCGCAAGCAATGGCCCAGCCCAGCATGCGTCGTTCGACGTGCTGCAATGCGTCATCCAACGCCCTCTCGGCATTGTCACGCCTGGCCGACCGGATGACGAGCGTCGCAACGAGCACGCTACCCGTCGCCATCGCGAGCAGAGTATAGTTCAGCCAGCGCAGGGCGACTTCAACGGGCGAGATGATTTGGGACGGTGCGGCATCGTGAGCAGCTGAACCAGCGCTGGCAGGGACTCCGCTGCCCACGCTGAAGACTGTGTACCCGGTGGTGTAGTGGCCGTCTGCGGAGAGAACCTTCCATGACAGGCTGTACACGCCATCGGAGAGCGGGGTGATGCTGGCGTCATCGCTGATCGTGAAGATCAGCAGATGCGGGTCAGCCGGGTCATTCCGCAGGCCTTTGGTTGGAATTTCACGCGCGGCGCCGTCCAGCAGTCGCGCCCGGGAGAAGTTCAGGACGATGGGTTCGCTGTACCACAGGCGCACCTCGCGCGGCGGTTGCGCTAACTGGCTGCCATCGGGCGGGTCGGACCGCACAATCTGCGCGTGGGCGTATGCCGTAGACGCAGGCACAAGGATAGCCAGCACTGTCATGATCAGGACGACAAATCTGCGAACTCCAGTTAATCTCTCCACAATCACACTTTCCACACCTTCCGACAAGATCGGAGCATCTATGTTAATAGACCGCGTCACGGAAGGCGGCGCACATCGCGGCGACTTTCTCAGGCGTCTGGCCCACTGCTTCGGGCGAACTGTAGGCCATGCTGATCAGGCCGCCATTGTGCGCGCCGAGGGTGGCGATCATCCGGCGCGCGTAGGCGCGGATATCGTCCATGGACCCATGCGCCATCGTCTGCTGAATATCCACGGGGCACCAGAACGCCAGGCGCCCGCCGATGCGCGCGTCGAGGTTCTCCAGCCCCATGTTCTCCTGCTGATCCTGCTGGATGACGTTCAGCCCCGCGGCCTTGAGCGTCGGCAGGATGTCGATGATATAGCCGCACGAGTGCAGCCACACGTCCATGCCCAGCGCATGCGCCAGCGCCCAGTTCTCGCGGTAGTGCGGCATGAAGAACTCCTCGATCAGGCGCGGGCTGATCATCAGGCGATCCTGCAGTCCCCAATCGTCGTAGCCCATCACGCCGTCGCACCCGATCCCGGCCAGTCGCTGGATTGACTCACGTTGCGCTTCGGCCAGCCGCCCCAGCCAGGCCTTCAGGTCGTCGGGGTGTTCGTAGTATGCCGCAAACAGGTTAGCGAGCCCCATCACGTTGTGCGTGCCCTCGTTCAGCGATGAGCACGGCATCACACCCAGGCAATACTTCGGATTGGCCGTGGCATTATTAGCTTCGACAAGCGCCTGCGCAGCGGCGAAGTAGGCACTGTTGTTAATATCAGGCAGTGGGTAATTGCTCTGCGCCGTGATGTCGGCCAGCGGCCACGCCACAGCTTCGCCAAAGCTACCGCCGCCCAGCGTCTCCCAGATTACGCCCCAGGCATCGATCTTGCATTGCCGTCCGTTGGGCAATGGGGTCCATGGTTGTTGGTCGGCAGGGCGGTCGAGCCACAGCCACAAGAGGTCGTTCTCTTTGCCGTCGGGCAGATAGTGGGGCAACCGGTCAGGGCCTTCAAAGTAAATGGCGCGCGTGACGCGTTCGCGTGAGTTCATGTTTTGCTTATCCTCGTCCCTGTGTTCGGTAATAATGAAAGCCTTTGATCAGCGCCTGTATGTTTTCCCAGGGAACGCCCGGCGCGATCGAGCTACTGCAACCAAGGATCAGCCCGGAGCGCGGGCCATTTTCCACCAACCACTTCATCTCGCGACGCACTTCGTCGGGCGTTCCCCAGGGGAGTGTGCGCGTGACCGATACTCCGGCGATGATCAGGAGCGGTTCGCCGTCCTTCGTCCGCATGGCGCAGATGCGCTCATAGTCCATACCGTCTTCGTATTGAAAACCCTGGAATCCCTTCAGGCCGACATCGAGCAATCGCGGGACCATCTGGCTGAGGTTGCCATCGCAGTGCCAGATCAGCTTTACCTCACTGTGCAGCAGCGGCTCCAGGCAGCGGGCGAAATGCGGGAACCACAGCCGGTCGAGTGTTCGGATATCCACCAGCGTCCCGCGCGAGTCGGCCATGTCGTAATCGAGCCGGATCAATGGCGGCAAGCTGGCCTCGCGTATCGCGCGCAGGACGGCGCGGTTGTTGAGCAGGGCATAATCGGCCTGCGCCGCGAACAGTCGCTCGATCACATCCGGATATAGCGCATAAGCCATGAAATAGTTCTCATAGCCGTAACGGCCATAGTCGAAAGTCGGGAAGAACGCGCATCCATAGGGGTTCTTGAGGAAATCCGGTCCCATCCGCTGTTGCTCCCCACACTCGTCGGCGATCACCGCCTGCGTCCGCGCCGACTCGTCGAACTCGCGCATCAGGCTTTGCAGATATGGGATGTGGAATCGCTCGATGTGGTCCGCCACGGCATCAGGCGAGTCAATTCGCATGCCATTCACCCATATCTCGCCCCCGCCGACGCCTGCCACGAGTGGTTGCGTTTCGTGTTCATACCCCGCATCGCCCATCGTCAACGGGTTTTCAGGGATGTATTGATCGACCAGGATGCACCCGGCATTTCGCATCATGCGGCGATAGGTGGGTTCGGGGTCGCGGCGATAACTGCCCTCGGGCAGTTCCGCGATGCGGTCAATCATGCGATGTTCCATCGGGTTGATCAGCCAGATCGGGATGCCAGTTGTTGGATTACCAAGGATTGCATCGTATGCGAGTTGTGCGCTATCGCTCAAAAGGACTGTATCCATTTAGTGCCTCGGTGGGTCATCCCTCCAAAAGGATTCCAAGCATTGTAGTGCCACGGTTGTGCTTTTCACAGTTAAGAGTATAAGAAACCTTGCGAAGCTGACTTACTGGCGCCGCTATGGCGCATGCACCTTTTGAAAGGCTAATGGAGGAGTTACACCATGCGGTTGGTTCCGATTAACGACGCTGAAGCGATCATCGAACCGTTCTGGGACGGCGGATCAAGCGAACATCCCGACGACAAATACGCTGTGCTCTCGGAGTACAGCACGCGCATCGCGACGGACGTCCGCGCGCGCGTCAAACAAAGCTGGTGCGCGGCAGAGATCATCATCGAACAGGCGCCGGATGTAGGGGCAATGCTTGCCGTTGCCCCATCCGCGCACGTGTCGTTGCATCGCATCTGTGTGTTGGACGTGAGCGGGTACGATGTATTTCGCGTGTTTGCCAGCTTGCCGGCGTGGGTGCGGATGACCGCGCGCGCAACCATCGACGGCGTCGAGCGCGTGGTCATCGATACGGTCGGCGGCAACACGCACGATGAGTTCGACGGCGCGTTTGACGGCAAAAGCCTGACCGACCTGACGCTGGCATTCGCCGTGACCGAGAATCGCCCGGCCTATATTGAGCTGTTGTGGCTGGGGCTGGCGAATCGCGCTGCGCAGAACGTCCTTGAGGCGCGGCGCAGTCCGTATGACGCGACATGGCAAGGTCTGCTCGCCGACAAACCAGCGAAAGGCGAACCGCAGATCGGCATCTTCTTCGGCGCGCGCGAACTGGCGACGTTGCGCGCCAGGATCACGCGCGCGCCGCTCAAAGGCGCCTCTACGAAACTCAAAGCAGTCTTCGACCGGTTGCGTGAGCAATGTGTCGAGGACTTGAGGACATTCAACGACCCCGAAACCGATATTGGCTATTACGCGCCAAACCCTGACCGGCGCTGGGTGCGCAACCGCGACATGGAGCGGCGGCGCACGGCGGGTGTGATGGAGCGGTTGGCGTTCGTGGGGTTGATCGACGAGAACCACGCAATGTCGCAACTGGCAGCGCGCATGGCACTTTCCGCCGCGCACTGTGACACGTGGTGCGAAAGCGTCATGGGTGTATTCCCCGGCGCATCGTGGCACCATCGCTCATTCACCGAGGAAATCTACTGTCGCGCCTGCGCGCTCGTGCTCGACTGGGCTGGTTTCTGCCTGACATCGCACGGCAAGCAGGTGGTGCGCGACGCGATCATCATGAAGGGGCTGCCGCGCATCGAGTCGGACTTCAAGCGCATGGAGTACATCCGCCACATGAACCAGGGCATTGTGTTCAGTTCCGGGCGCATTATCGGGCTGCTGGGTCTACTGCCCGCACACAAGCGCTATGCGGAACTGATCGACGAGGCTGAACGCGACCTGGTGGAGATGATCAACTCCTACGTTCAGCCCGATGGCGGGACGCTTGAAGGTATGGCGTATTGGAACTACACCTTCAACACTGCCATGCCGATGTTCTACGCCCTGGCGCGCTATCACGGCTGCAAGAACCTGCGCGACTTCCGCGCGCAAGGCGGGTTGCCCGACGCGCTGATCAAGACGGGTGACTATGCATTAGCTATGATGTCCACCGTCGGAGATGGGACGACGTACATGCCGATCAACGATGCGCATGCCGATCAACGCATCAATCCCGCTTTGATCGCTGCGTATGCGCAGATTTCTGATCGACCGGAGTGGCCGGCGCTGTATAACGCTTCGGCTGGGCAAGAAGCCGCAGGCGAGGACATCTATCACATCATCTTTGCGCCTGCTGGCCGTGAGCGCGCGGCAAATGCAAGGCAAGCCGTTACGACGCTCAAACCACGATACGACGTGCTGGTGGATGTGGGCGAGGTGAGTTCGGTGCGCGAGGCGGACGGACTTGGCCTGGTGCACTTCCATTTGTCGTGCGGCCCGATCCTGCTCACGCACTATCACCAGGATCGCGGTGCTTTCGTGATCGAGGCCGCCGGCGAGGCGCTCGCGATTGACCGCGGCGTCACCACTTACGACCACCCGGAGGTGGGGCTGATCGGCGCGGCGTATCGGCACAACCTCCTGTATCCCGAAAGCCCGGATGGCCGGCTGATCACACAACCACCGAGCGCCGCGGGTGGGAAGATCACTTCGTCCGCTGCGCGCGAAGGCGCGATTCTGCTGGCGTGCGACAACACCGCGGCCTGGGAGGCCGGCACGTTCAAGTCGAGCACCCGGAGGGTATTCTCGCCCGATCCGACGCTCTACCTGATTGATGACGCGGCGGAACTGACGAGTGCGATGCGCGTCTCATTTCGGCTGAACTCGGGCTACCCGATCAGCATCGAGGAGCACGGAATGATCGTCTTCGGAGACAAGGCATGGCTGCGCATCCTGCCGTTGAACTGGACACCCGACGAGATATCCGTCGGCGTCGAGGGCATCGACAGCCACCTCAAATCGGTGAACCTGTTGCGCATGGCGACGGCTGCCGGGCTCAAGCATCGTCTATTAACGGCGATTGAGGTGCTGTCACCCGAGGCAGAACTGGCGAAGTGCTGGCGGTACGGGGTTATACAAGACGAGTATGGCGCGATGCGCGACGGTAAACTCATTCGCATGCGGCTGTCGGCTCTGCAGGATATCGATGCCGTGGTAGGTGTGAAAGAGGCGCAGACCTTTGCAGCCACCTGTCGCGAGAATAGGTGGGAAGTGGCCGCCGCAAATGCCGCAAATGTCTGACTTCTCCGAGACGCTTCACGAGACATCTGCGGCAAGCTGGAACAACTCGATCGTGATGCCGTCGGGATCGAGCATGTAGATACACCAGCCGCCAGTGTTCGGCCCTTCGTCGAGGTACACCGGCGGTGAGCGGAACTGTGCGCCTTTGGCGGCCAGCGCGTCAACCATCGCGCGCAGGTCGTCGACGTACCAGCACATGTGCGCGCTGCCAGGGTTGTTGGTGCGCACATCGAGCGCCGTCCCACGCGGGTGGACGTACTCGAACAATTCGAGCCGGTGCGTTGTGCCGGGGATCGCCAGGAAGGCGCCCTTGATCACACCATCGGGCATGCCGATGATGTCGCGGAAGTACTTGTTGGTGATATTCGGACGCAGGTGGAGCAATTCAAATCCAAGTATGCCCTGATAGAACGCGAGCGAACGCTCCAGGTTCAAGACGGTAAAGCTGGTGTGATCAGCGCCGGTAATTTTCATGTGTGACTCCTTGGCGCAATGATAACGTTAACCGGCTGAAGCCTCGGCCTCCGGAATCGCACATTGAGGTTGAAGCTTTAGCTGGGAGCGTTTATCTTCCGGCGCGTAACGAGTGTCGTCGAGACATTGCCATCGACGACATCATTCGGCCTCTGACCACGCGCGCAATACTCCCGATAGACGCTCAGCATGTACTCGTAGTGTTGCAACGGCATGCCGGGGAAGATTGTATTTGATGTGCCATAGATATACCCGCCGCCCGGCGCGCCGTGTTCCAGGCAGTACAGCGCCGACTGACGGATCGCCTCCAGTGGGCCGTCCTGCAGCAGGTTGCATTGCACATTGCCCATCAACGCCATGCGCCCGTGGCAGCGCCGCTTCATCTCGGCGATGTCCATCCCGGCCATCGGGTCTACCGACTGGAAACAGGCTGCGCCCAGCGACAGGTAGTCTTCAAGGATCGACATGATGTTGCCATCGGTGTGGACGAATGGAATCACACACAGGTCCTTGATGTGCTGCACCTGTTGCGCCAGGTAGGGCGTGACGAACTCGCGGAAATAACGCGGCGCGATAAACGGCCCGGCGTTGAAGGCCACATCGTTCACGACGTGGATGAAGTCCGCGCCGGCGTCGGCCAGGCGGTTGAACTTGTCAATGGCGACGCGCGTCTCCGTCCGCGCCGTCTCGTGCAGACGCTCAGGGTGCTCGTGCAGGTCGATCGAGAATTGCTCCCAGTCGGTCATGCCTTCGATTGACCAGACTGAATCGCCAACGATGCTGCCGATCAGGATGGATTCCCCAAACAGCTTCTTCGCCGCGACCACGCCGTCCGGGTCGCTCCATGGCCAGAACACCGCAAGCGCATCCCACTGATAGTGTTCGACGATGTGGGCGTAGACCTCCATGCACTGCGCAATCATGCGCTCCTTCTCGATGAGAGTGCAGGTGTCCCACAATCGCCGGTCTGGGAAGTGCAAGCCGAACGCCTCGTATTCCAACTCGAACATGATCTCGAAGTGCGGTGGGCGGTCGGGCTCCTCGAACCGCAGCGTTTTAAGCATGCGCTCTTTACCTGTCATCAGATGCGCCCGCCCGCCCAGTGAATGCCATTGTTGAGCAGCGCCTGAAACTGCGGGTTCTCCCAGGTAATGTTGTCGTGTCCTGCCTGGTAGCAGAAGACGCGCGACTGTTTGTGCGAGCGCGTCCAGGCGATAGTGCGCATACTCTGCGGATGGTCATACGTTATCAGCACGTGGCTGTCCGAGCCCGTGCTGGCTGTAGTGTAGGTTTCATCAACCATCTCCCACGCGTTGATTCCCTGCATAATCGGGTGTGACGAATCGACGATTTGCGAAGTGACGGTTTGCGCCATGTAGTAGCCAAAGGTGCGCTCCGGAATGCCAACAAGGTCGGCCCAGGGTTGCCATTGCGGGTATGCCAGCAGCGCATGGTGCAGCATAACGATGCCCTGGCTCGTTTCGCCGAGATGCTCCAGGACAGACTTCGGCTTACCCTGGTGCCATACCAGCCCCTCGTCTCGCGGGCCTTCCATGAGCATGGTGTAGAACACCACAACATCGTAGCTGTCGCGCACTTCGACGGAAGAGGACGCGAAGTCATCCATATGCTGGATGTATACGTCCAGCCCTGGTAGCGCGCGGAACAGTCGGTGAAAGTTGGGCACGTCGTACGAATGTCCGCCAGTGACGACGGCAGTCTTGATTGGGTTCATGTTTTGTTTGATCCTGTGTGTTAATCGCGTGTTTTCACGCTGTCTCAGGCGAGTTGTGATTGCCGCGCCGACGCTAACAGTTGCTGCACCTTCACAGCCTGCCCAGTGCGGCTGCTTTCAATGGCTGCGAAGATCAACGCCACCGATTGCAGATTATCTTCGACGTTGGTTTCCATCATCTCCCCGCCATCCAGCCAATGGACGAACTTTTCAATCAACCATGCATTTGCCCACTTGGGCTGGTCGATCAGCGCAAGTGGCTCGCCCTGGCCAGCCTGACCGGCGCTCCAGGCGTTCCCCGCGACGTGGGCAAAGCGTTCGATGCGGCGCTGATCCATGACGAGCGTCGCCCCTTCGCATTCGGCGCGGACGTACTCATTTGTCCAGCCGTTCAGACCGACCGCGTTTGTCTTTGCGCCTTCATACATCGCGCGCGTCCCGTTGCCGAAATGCATCGTCACCAATCCCTGCGAATCGCCCGCATACTCGCCCCACGGCGGGTTCCAGGTCTGGGCGTAGAGAGTGTCGCATCTGGCGCCAGACAGGTCGGCCAGGATGTCGAGGTGGTGCACTGCGCCTTCGACCATGAGCGCATCGAGTATCTCGTGCCGGAATTTACCCCAACTCGCAAACTTGCGGCAATCGCACGTAAATCGGCACACGAGGTAGTCGAGTGCGCCGTTGCGACCGGAGCGCAGTTCACGGCGCAGGGTGGTTTTGTCCTGGTCGAAGCGATGGCTCATCGTCACGCCCATCTTCTTTCCGGCGCGCTTTACTTTGGCTGCGATCCGCACTGATGCCTCAAGGGTATCGGCAATCGGTTTCTCCGACAGGATGTGCAGGTCATGGGCAAGCGCGATATCGACGACTTGCTCGTGGAAGGCAGGTGGCGCCACAATCGTGCAGAAGTCGGCGGGGTTCTCGTCGAATGCTTTGCGCAAGTCGGTGTAGCACTGATCGGCTCGCAGGCCAAGTCCCTGACGCGCATTGACCAGCGCGTCAGGGTTCGCATCAATGGCAGCGACAACCTCGACCAATCCATCTTTGATATTCGGCGGGAGCCATCTGCTGCACCACGTGGCGCCCCAACCGCCGGTTCCGACCTGGATCATCTTGTAAGGCATATAATCTCCTGGGCTTAATTGGATTACGCGTCACCTTGTTTACCTCGCTGTGCTCCGTGATTGAACAGCAGGCGCAGCACTGACTCGCGCGCCTTGTCTTTTGCGCCGGTGATTGAGGCGAGTCTGAACGGGAAGTGCCATCGCATGTGCCGATGTTCTCATATGCCTAATATACATCTTGATGTCCATCCGGACGGCGGATAACACTTGTGGGAGGCGCTTGCCAACCGCCCCGAAACGTTTATACGATAAGTGAGTGGGGTTATACTGTCTTGGATGCGTAACCGCAATCGCATAAAAACATTTCTGCCCATCGGGGTCATCGCCGTTCTCATGCTGCTGTCCATCGGCATCAACGGACTGCAAATGCAGCCCGGTCGATCCTTTTACCTCGGCGACCCCGGCCCGATGACCGCTGGCGGCTCTTCCCTGTCGGGTGATTCAGACAGTATCATCATTCTGATCTTTCGCATCATCCTGATTGCAGCGGCCGTCAGTCTCCCTGCCGCGCTGGTCATGTCCATTTTGACTCCGGACGGGCGACGCCAGTTAGCCGCGTACGTGGTCATGGGGGCGATGCTCGTGCTGGCGTACCTGCTGTTGCAGGGCTCAGCCAAGCCTCGGGGCGATACAGAAGTGGCCAAGCAAGCGGTGGCGCAGGGAACGCCGCTGCCCGAGGCGACGCGTTTGCCAACCGATGTGTTCAACCAGAGCGCGCCGGACTGGCTGGTCATGGCTGTCAGCATCGGCATCGGCCTGCTGGTCTGCGGAATCATTGCCGCGGTGATCTATGTGGCATGGCGGCGCAGCCGGCCAGACAAAACTGCCATGCAGGAACTAGCTGTCGAGGCGCAGAACGCTATGCGGGCGCTACAGGCTGGTGAAGAATTGAAGGATGTGGTGATGCGCTGCTACCGCGAGATGAGCCGTGTGATGCAGAAGGAACGCGGCATCCAGCGGCAGGCGGCGATGACCACGCGGGAGTTCGAAATCGCCCTGGGTGAGAAGGGCGTCCCTGCTGAGCCAGTATACCAACTCACCCGCTTGTTCGAGAAGGTTCGCTATGGACACGAACCGCCTGCCCCTCAGGATGAGCAACTCGCATTAACCAGCCTGAAGGCCATCGTCGCTGCCTGCGCCGCCACAAAGCCCGCCGGTGCATCCGCATGAGATTTATTGCTCCTCAAAACACGCAGCACAAACAGCCGCTGCTTGCGCGTCGCATCATCGTCCCATTGGCCATTGGCCTCGTGATCTTGCTGGCGGCAGTAGTGTTGTCGCTGTTCGTGCGCGATTTCGTGCGCCAGGCGATAGTCGTCCCTGTGGCCTACATTGTGTGGCTGGCCGACCTGGTGATCCGCAGCATCCCGCAATCGACATTCTGGGCGGTGGCCGTGGTCGTGGTCGTCTTGGTTGCGTGGCGCAATATCGGGTCAAACCGCGCCGCGCTGATCCTGCGCCGTCCAGCTACTGTGCCAATTCTGAAAGAACATTCCGACCGGTCGGTATTTTCGACCCGCCTTGAATACATCGCTCGCATGAACGACAGTCCCTTCGCGCGCGAAAAGCTGGCATTTGAATTGCGCCTGTTGCTCGTTAAGCTGTTATCGCATCGCGAACGCCTGTCCGAGAACGAGATCGAGCGCCGCATCCGCGTGGGCGAACTGGTCGCACCACCCGAAGCACAGATACTGCTCACAAACTGGCAGACTTGGTTGAGCGTTCCCAACAGGGTTTCACCCATACTGCAGTTGGCGCGGTTGTGGCGCCGGCTGTGGCGCTTGCCAATCAGGGCGACGCAACCGAGTGCGGCAATGGAGCAACGGTTACTACGGGCCATTGAATATATGGAGACATTGATGAGCGGCGGCCCGTCGGGCGGCCAGCCGGAGGAAAAGCATGAGTGAAACATCGCAATCGGGTTTGAACGTCGCAGAGGTCTCTGCCCTCACGCAGCGCGTGATCGGTCAGGTGGAACAGGCCATCGTGGGCAAGCGCGCCGTGCTGGAAAAGATCATGGCTGCGGTTCTCGCGGGGGGGCATGTGTTGCTGGAGGATTACCCCGGCCTGGCCAAGACGCTGATCGCCAATAGCTTCGCCTCCGCTCTTGGTATCACGTTCCGGCGCATCCAGTTTACCCCCGACCTGTTGCCCGGCGACATCACCGGCGGGTACATTTTCAACCGCGCGCAGAACGAATTCGTGTTGCGCGAAGGGCCGATCTTCGCCAACATCATCCTGGCCGACGAGATCAACCGCGCCTCGCCGCGCACGCAATCGGCGCTGCTCGAAGCGATGCAGGAGCACCAGGTGACGCTGGAGGGTGAGACGCTGCGGCTCCCAGAGCCCTTCGTCGTCATCGCCACGCAAAACCCGATCGAGTATGAAGGCACCTTCCCGCTGCCCGAGGCGCAACTCGATCGCTTCATCATGAAGTTGTCAGTGGGATATCCCACGGCCGAGGAGGAGCAGGAAATCCTGCAACGCCGCCGTGCGCGCCGCGAGGACGCCTTTGACCTGCGCCCGGTTACCGATGCGCAGGGATTGCTGTCGATTCGCGCGCTCGTCGAGCAGGTGTACGTCGATCCTGACATTGAGCGTTATATCGTCGATCTCACGCGCCGCACGCGCACCTATCGCCAGGTGGCGGTGGGCGCCAGCCCGCGCGGATCGCTGGCGCTGCTCAAGTTGGCGCGCGCGGCCGCGGCCATGCAGGGGCGCAACTACGTGCTGCCTGACGACGTCAAGTCATTTGCCCGCGCCGCGCTCAGCCACCGCCTGATCCTCGAACCCGACCTATGGACGTTCCCGCATGCCGCCGACGACATCGTGGCCGATCTGGTTAAGTCCGTTCCCGTCCCGGTAATCGAGACGCGCTGATGAGCGCTGCGCCATGTTAAGCAATGACAGCAGGCCAGCGGCGTTGCTCGCGCTGATTTTCGGATTGCTGATCTTCGGGCTGGCGACGTTGAACGGCGGCATCATCGCCCTCGCCATCCCGGCGGCGGTTTATCTCGCGGTCGCTCTATTTGGCAGACCCACGGAACTGCGCGCGACCGTCACGCGCTCGCTTAGTGCGGGACACGTTGCGCCGGGGCAAGTCGTGACTGTAAAACTGGACGTGACAGTGCGTGTAGCTGCGAGCAGTAACGCCGTGATCATTCGAGATGTGGTTCCTGCCGGGCTGGAGGTCGTATCGGGCGACACCATCCTCCTGGCGCCGTTGCCCCCGGAAGGGCGCCTGACGCTCGAATATGCCGTGCGCGGCGCGCGCGGCGAATTCGCCTTTCGCGATACCTTCCTGAGCGTGTGTGATGAGTCAGGCGTGTTTCATCGGGCAACCACCGTGTCGGCGCCGGTGGGTTTGTTGATTCGCCCCAGCCTGCGCAAGCTGCGCCCGATCACCCTGCGCCCGCCGCGCACGCGCGGTTTCGCCGGGCCGATTCCGGCGCGCCAGAGCGGTTCCGGAGTAGACTTCTTCGGCCTGCGCCAGTACCAGTTGGGCGACCGGCTGCGCTGGATCAACTGGCGCGTCTCGGCGCGGCATGAGCGCCGGCTATTTACCAACGAATACGAGCAGGAGCGCATTGCCGATATCGGCATCATCCTCGACGCGCGCGCGAAGACAGACGTGCTCACTACCGCGGGTTCGCTTTACGACCACTCGATCCAGGCCGCCGCTGCGCTGGCTGACATGTGCCTCGATCAGGGCAACCGCGTCGGGCTGTTGATCTACGGGCGAGGGCGCGAGGGCGTCTTTCCCGGCTATGGCAACAGTCAGCGCGAGCGCATCTTTCGCGCGCTGGGGCGCACCGCCAGCGGTCACAACTACGCGCTGGAAAGCCTGAACCACCTGCCAGTGCGCTTCTTCCCCGCCGGGTCGCAGATCATTTTCATTGGGGCGCTGACGGGTGTAGATGATGTCAGCGTGTTGACGCGCATGCGCGCCAATGGCTACGGGGTCATCGCCCTCAGCCCAAACCCGATCAACTTCGAGGCAGCGACTTTGCAGGCGGCCTACGGCGTGGCCTATGCCAGCCGCATCGCGGAGGTCGAACGGCAGTTATCCATGGCGCAACTGCGTCGCGTGGGAATACAGGTTGTCAACTGGCGCGTGGATCGCCCACTCGACCAGACGTTGCATGAATCACTGGCGCGCCAGCCTGCCCAGTCGCGCCCATTCGTTGGAGGAGCAGGAGCATGAGGCGCACCACGATCGTGTTGTTCGGCTGCGTCATTGTGACGGTTCTGGCGCTTGGCGCAGGCTACCTGATTGGCGGAAGCTGGGTTGGCGCGCTCGTCGTGGTCGGGATTGGCGGGATGTGGCTGCTGGCACATTTGATTGGCAATCATCCTGCCGGAAACCTGCTGGCCTGGCTAAGTCTCACAGGCGGGGCAGCGATTGGCGTCGCCATTGACCTGCCAGCGGGGTTGATGCTGGTTGCAGCGGTGGCTGCTTTGTGCGCGTGGGACGTTGCCCACTATGAGCAGCGCCTTGGCGAGGCTGCGCGCATTGATTCCTCTGGCGCACTGGATCGTCAGCATATGTCGCGATTGGCGCTCACAGCAGCAGCCGGGCTGGCGATTGGGGCCATGGCGCTGTTGATTCGCGTCGATCTTGGCTTTGGCGTCGCCTTCGCGCTCGCTATCGCGGCCGTCGTCCTGCTGAGCCAGTTGGTGCGCCTGGCGACAAAAGGCTAGCGATCAAGCTATCGGCTGACAGAACCTGCTCTCAAACCTCTGGACGACATCCCTCAGATCAGGCGTCAGTATGTTGCGCTACCGGGTTCGCGATATCGTCCGGAACACCGCCGTAGAAAGCCTGGGCGATACCGCCTGCGATTGCCCCGATCATATTTGGTCTGCCCGTGTCCGTTGCCCGTCGTCTACAGACAGTGCTGTCCTGATATCAGGACAGCACTCCTGTTTCAAAAACCACTGCTTACTGGTCGGTCCCGTTGCTTACAATTGGGATAAAGGTCTTGTGCATGACGCCCGGGTTATTTCCTACGAATGGCAGGAAGGTCTTAAACACCGACGGCGCTGCCGGCAACTGGGCAACTGGGATGAACGCCTTGAACACCGCAGGCGCGCTTGGCACGGCCACTTCGTTGATCGGCGTGCTCTCCGGCGCGGTCACCGGCGCTGTTCTCGGCGTCTTGTCCAAAGAAGGTTTGGCAGGTGCGCCTGCAATCGCTATCTGCATGCCGGCAGTGTCACCGCTGCTCATCTCCAGGTTGTAGACCGAATCCAGGTAGCCATAAACCTCGATTGAGTAGGCCCCGCTCTCCGGCGCTATGAACGTCACCTCATCAATTTGATCGCTGTTCAGGCTTGCTCTGGAAAATCCTGCAGGACCCCAGACATACAGGTCAGCGTCGCCGCTCAGTGAGTCCAGGTGCACGGTGAAGCGCTCGCCTTGCGCCAGTTCACGCTGGTACAGGTGTATGTCGCCGGCGCGGATGTGCTCGCCCTCGCGGATGTAGTCGATGCGCCGCATCGCGAAGTTCAACGAGATGTTGCCCTGTCCATCCGCCACCCAGGCCTGAACATAGTGCACGCCGCCGCGATTGATCAGCGTCATCGTAAACGTTTCCTGATACGGGATCCAGCCGCTGCTCTGCACCGCTACCCATTGATGCGCGGCTGCGTTGTACATGCGGTCGACCATGTACATGTTCTGCACCCCGGAGCCGCCGGTATCCGTCGCAATCAGCGTAAGGGTGATCAACGGGCTATAGGTCACTTTTGCGCCGCCGTTGAGCGTCATGCTAACAACACGTGGCGGCAGGTTATCCCGCAAATTCGGCAGGATCGTGATCGCGCGCATGACCTTGTTGTTCAGCTTGTTTGATTCAGTGGGTAACCCATCCGGGACGATCACGGCATAGATGTTGACTGTCAAAGAGTATCCTGTGGTGTTCCAATCGAAGGACGCTATATCCAGGTTTCCCATACCGGGCGGGATAGGCGGCGTTGTTGCAGTGTGCAGAAGTGTGCCGCCATTGTCCGGGTCGCCGGCGTAAAAACTCACCTGCGCTTGCTGCGAAGTCGAAGTCGTGTCGCTGTCGCGATGCACTACCAATCCGAGTTGCGCCGTGTCTCCCTCGTGAATCGTGAATGGCCACATCCACAAGTCATCCGGCCCGGCGAAGAAGTCGTTGCTGTGTGGATCGATCACACTATAGGCATTGCTCAGGATTGAGGGTTCGTTTGTGCTCGGGTTGCGCGCAGTGACATCGTGCGTCCCTGCTGATAAACCGGATGGCGCGACGGCTTGCACGATCATCGGATTAAGCCAGGTGATGTTTTGCAGCAACGTGTTGCCGATGCTGATCTGGATGCCGGGCTGCATATCGCGCCCAAAGATTGTCACGTCGTTGGGCATGTTGCCTGGGCCGGAGCCCGGGACGATCTGCGCCAATACCGGCGGCCAGATGGCTTCGACCGTGTAAGCGTTGGTCTTTTCGGCGCATTTCAGGTTCGGGTTGCACAGCCGCAGCGTGTACACGCCAGGCGTCATGCCGGTCGGGATCGTCGCCCGCACCACGGAGGAGGACACAAACTCAATATTGATTAGTCGGGTAAGCCCAATCGCCACGACCGGCGTGGCTATGAAGTTCGCGCCAGTGATGGTCAGACGCGCGGCGACACGAGTCGAACCATGAGTCGGCGTAATGTCACTGATGGTTGGGGATGGCAAAGGCGTCGGTGTTGGCGTCGGTGTCGGTGTTGGAAGCGGGCTGTCGGTTGGGAGCGGGCTGATCAGCGTTGCGCCATTTGCGCCTCGCAGTTGTGGAAGGAATACGGCTAGCACAATCAGACCTGCTGCGATAAATACCGCGACCAATTTATCCATCTTGCTGCGTGTAAAGATGCGGGACATATTCTCTTTCCTCTCTGATGGCCGATGCAAATAAATCCGCCCAGCCATTTCATCAAGTTAAGCGCACGAGCTGGTCAGATAAATTGTAACCCTTTTCATAATCAGGGTACTGCCGTGAGGAACACACGCAATAAGCAGTATGGCGTAACAGCGGTGTTATGCCTCGATCACGCGGAAGGTGTGGTCGATTGGCACGGCCTGGCGCATCATCGCGTGCGCACTGCAATACTTCTCAAGCGAGAGGTCGATAGCGCGCTTGACCGCCTCATGGTCGATCCCATGTCCCGTGACGACGTACTCCAGCGTGATGTGCGTGAATACCCGGGGGTGTTCATCTGCTCGGTCGGCATGCGCGCGAATCTCAAATGCCGTCACATCCTGGCGCTTCTTCTGCAGGATTGAAATGACATCCATCGCAGTGCAGCCGGCTGTGCCCATCAACAGCAGTTCCAGCGGACTCGCGCCTTCGGATGGGCCGCCTTCAACATGCGTCCCAATCGGGATGCTGAAGTTTGTCCCGCTGGCGATGCCGGTAAATGCCACATCGTGCTTCCAGGTTACGCTTGCGTCCATCTCATTTCTCCATTCAGGAAATGTCCTTCAGTAAGTCGGCAAGTTCAAGCCGCGCGAACAGTCGGGCGCGCACATCGTCGGGGACGGGGGGCGCAGGCGCCAGGCTGCGATACAACTCGACGGTCTTGCGCAGCGTGTCGACCACGATCTCACAGCGCTCGCATTCGCCCATATGCTGCTCGATCACGTCGCAGATCGATTCATCCAGCGCGCCGTCCACATACTCGGACAGAGACGCCAGCAGCTTGCGGCATTCGGTGTTCGCATGGGTGTGCGTCATGCCGCCTCCTTTATCCGTTCACCATAATACTGCGACAAACGCTCGCGCAGTTGCAGCCGGGCGCGCAACAGGCGCGTTTTCACAGCGGCCTCGCTGATGCGCAATGCTTCGGCCGTCTCACGCACGGATAGCCCCTCGATGTCGCGCAGCAGAAACACCACCCGTAACGTGGCGGGCAGGCGGTCGATCGCCACATCCAGATACTCGCGCGACTCAGTAGTGAGTAATTCCTCTTCGGGCAGACAGCACCAGTCCACGATTTGCACTGGTTCCTGTTCACCGTCAGGGGTTTCAATCTCTGCGTCCACCGAAACCGCCTCGGGCTTGCGGCGACGCAACGACATAAATGCTTCATTCGAGGCAATTCGATACAGCCAGGTGGAGAAACTGGAACGCCCCTCAAAGGTGCTCAGGTTGCGATAGGCCTTGATAAAGGTCTCCTGCAACACATCTTCTGCATCCTGCGGAGTGCCGACAATCTTTAACGCCAGACGGTATATGGGCGCCGAATAGGCGTCCACCAGCCGCGCAAACTCAGTTCGATCCCCCTTCTGCAGCGCCGCAAGAGAGTAAACTGCGTCCAACGTTCTTTCTGGCATTCAGTTTTTCTCGACCGTTATATTGGCTGCAGAGGCTGCAGAGGAATCTCCAGGTCGCGAATCTCTTGCATCACTTTGTTCTCGCCGGCGAGGCGGGGCTGGTACATCTGCGTCGTCGCAAGATTGGCGTGCCCCAGCCACTCTTGCACGCGGTGCACATCCTGTCCATCGCCCAGCATGTGAGCAGCGCGCGAGTGGCGCAGCGTGTGTGGGGTGACTTCGCCGTCGATGTGGGCCAAACGCGCATACTGGCGCGTCATCAGCCATACGGCCTGGCGCGTCAACCGCGTGCCCTGCGGGTTCAGAAATACATAATCTGTGGACACAGGACCCATCAGTTCGGTGCGAGTATGATCCAGATACTCGCGCATGGCATCCATGGCACGGGGCAGTAGTGGGGCTTTTCGTGGCCGATTGAGGCGGCCGGCGCAGCGCACTTCCTGCATCTCAAGATCAATGTCGCCGAGTCGCAGGTTGATCGCCTCGGAGACGCGCATGCCGGTGGAGTAAATCACCTCGAGCAATGCCCGGTCGCGGCCGGCGCGCGGAATCGGCGCCTGTGCGGTGGCGTCGATCAGATTGTTGACTTCCTGTTGCGATAACAGGCGCGGCGCGCGCTTATCCACTCGGGGCGATTTCAGCAGTAGCGTTGGGTCATCGGGCATCTGGCCTTGTTTGTTCAACCAGTGAAATAGCGTCTTCAGCGCCGCGATTTTGCGCGCAATGGTGGATTTGGTGTAGCCGCGCTTCGTTAGCACTTCTACATAACTCACAATGGTTTCCTGGTTGATGGATGCCCAGTCATTCTCTGGCGGGACACTCGTCTTCAAATACTCGATAAATTGCCCCAGGTCGTTTTTATACGCCAATACAGTGTTGACCGACGAACTGCGTTCGGTTTCCAGGAACTTTAGAAAAACTTCAATTGTGGTTTGCCATTGCATAAGTACACCCAGTAGCTCGGATTATACAAGACACAAAACGCGGCGCGTTTCCTGCTGGTTATAATGCCCACTAATGTACAAAATCCTCATACCAGATGATCTGTCGGCTGCCGGGCTTGATTTGCTCAAAGCCGATCCACAGGTAGCCGTCGATGTCGTCAAGAAGATGGCGCGCCCCGAGCTGCTGGCGCGCATTGGCGATTATGATGCACTGATTGTCCGCAGCGAGACAAAGGTTGATGCCGAGGTGATCGAACAGGGCGCGCGGCTGCGCGTCGTCGGGCGCGCCGGTATTGGTGTGGATACCATTGATGTCGATGCCGCCACCCGACGCGGTATTATTGTTATGAACACACCGCAGGCTAACACCATCGCTACCTGTGAGCACACCATGGCGATGATGCTGGCGCTGACGCGCCATGTGGCGCAGGCCGATGCCAGTCTGCGTCGTGGCGAGTGGACGCGCAGCAAGTTCATGGGCGCGCAACTGATGGGCAAAACGCTCGGCGTGATCGGCTTCGGGCGCATCGGCAGCCAGGTGGCGCGGCGCGCACAGGCATTCGGCATGGAGGTGATCGCGTTCGATCCTTACATCAGCGAGGAAACCGCCCGCATCAACAAAGTCGGGCTGGTTGATCTCGATGAACTGCTCTCACGCAGTGACTACATCACGCTGCATTCGTCGCTTAACACCGGCAGCCGCCACTTGCTGGATGCGGCAGCTCTCGCAAAGATGAAACCCGGCGCATGCATCGTCAACGTGGCGCGCGGCGCGCTGGTGGATATCGATGCGCTGTATCAGGCGTTGGCGAATAAGAAGCTGGGCGGGGCCGCACTCGATGTGTTTGAAGAGGAGCCGCCGCCATTCGACCATCCGCTGTTCAAGCTGCCCAACGTGGTGGTCACGCCGCACCTCGGCGCCAGCACGGTCGAGGCGCAACGCGATGTGTCGATTCAAATGGCCGAACAAATCCTGGATGCGCTGCATGATCGCGAAGTGCGCAATGCGGTGAACTTCCCGCCAATTGACCCCGCGGCGCTGCCCGTCGTGCGCCCGTACCTGGTGCTGGCGGAACGCCTCGGCGCACTGCAGTCCAGCCTCACCGAGGGACGCCTGACGCGCGTGGAGGTTGAGTACCGCGGCAACGATGTGGCGCCGCATGTCAAGCCGTTGACTGTCGCGCTGTTGCGCGGGTTGCTTGTGCCGACACTGGGGCGTGAGCGCGTGAACTACGTCAACGCACCCATCATCGCAGCCGAACGCGGCATCGTTGTGTCGCAGGCGCTCAACATCAGCAGCTCGGATTACACCAACCTTGTGTCGTGCCGCGTCACTGCTGGGGATGAAACGCACACGATCGCCGGTGTGTTGTTCAATGGCATGCAGCCGCGCGTTGTCCAGATTGATGGCTTCGTCATCGACGCAGTGCCGGAAGGGTTGATGCTGGTCGTGTCCTCGCACGACGTGCCAGGCGTGATTGGTCACATCGGCACATTACTCGGCGCGCATCATGTCAACATTGCCGAATACCGGCTTGGGCGCACCAGCCCCGGCCACCATGCGTTGTCAGTGCTGAATTTGGACAGTCCCGTTCCTGATGCGGCGCTTAAAGCGCTCCGCGATCTTCCCGAAGTGATCTGGGTAAAGCAAATATCGCTCTCGTAATGCATACCCCTGCGAAGGTTGGACTTGCACAAAACGTAATCCATAAGCGACCCTTCGCAGGATTGGATATTGAGGTGATGAATGAAAAGTGATCTCCCACGTTTGATGCAGGAGCGCGACCTTGACGCGCTGGTCGTCATCGGCCCTGATGGTCTGGGCGCCGCCAATACAGCGTTCACATACTTCACCGGCGGTGCGCATGTCACGAATGGCACGATTGTGGTGAAGCGCGACGGCTCGGCCTATCTGGTATATGCGCCGATGGAGCGCGACGAAGCCGCGAAGACCGGGCTGGGGCTGATCAGCGCAAGCAACTACAAGATGCCCGAAATCATCCAGCAGTTCAAGGGAGACCGTCTCGCTGCGCGCGTCGAGTACACGCGCAGGTTGTTCAACGACCTTGGCGTCAGTGGGCGCGTGGGATTTTATGGCGCGGACTCCGTCGGTTCGACCTTCTCATTCCTCGCCGCGCTCAGCCGCGCAGACGCTATGCGCGTCGAAGTCGTCACCGAGTACGAGAACGACGTGATCTCGCAGGCGCGCAAGACCAAGGACGCGCAGGAAGTGGCGCAGATTCGCCAGGCCTGCAAGCTGACTGAGGGCGTGATCGGCGAAACACAAGATTACCTGCGCCGTCACCGCGTGGCTGATGATACGCTGCTCAAGCAGGACGGCGCCCCCCTCACCATCGCCGACGTGAAAAGCTTCATCCGCCGCGAGGAAGCCGCTGCCGGGTTGGATGACGCCGGCTGCATTTTCGCCATCGGGCGCGACGCCGGCGTGCCACATTCGTCCGGCACGCCCACCGATCCGATCCGACTCGGTCAGACGATAGTGTTCGACATCTTCCCGCGCCTGATTGGCGGATACTACGCTGACATAACGCGCGCGTGGTGCCTGGGCCATGCGTCCGACGATGTGCTGGCGGCTTACGAACTGGTGATGAAAGTGCACGACGATGTGGCCGTCGCATTCGACACGCAACGCTTCACCTACGAGTTCCAGGACATGGCCTGCGACATCTTCGAGGCGCACGGCCACCGCACAATCCGCCAGGACCTCAGTGTGACTAACGGCTATGTGCATAGCCTGGGGCACGGCTTCGGGCTGGATATTCACGAGGCGCCGGGAATGGGGATGAAGGGCATGCGCGCAGACGATCGCCTGTTGCCCGGCACGGTCATCACTAATGAGCCGGGATTGTACTATCCCGACAAGGGCTGGGGCATCCGCGTCGAGGATGACTACTGGTGCGATCCCGCCGGCCAGTTTGAGTGTCTGACTTGCTTTGACCGCAGCCTGATCGTGCCGATGTAACTGGTTGTGTTATTCCCGCAGCCTGCTCGTGTTACTTTGCGGTCGCGAACAAGTTTGTCATATCAGCAGTGCCGGGTTTGTAGAGTGCGGGAAAGGTCGGGACGGGCGGCGGCGGTATGGCGGCGCGTTCCTGCGGAGTTTTGGCGCGCCTGCGCAGCAATTCCAACTTGATGCTTTCCTCGCCTTTGCGCATCGCCCAGTGATGGTTGGCAGAGAAGATCGGTTTCATGATAAACGAGAGAGTGCGCAGCAGCGGCTTATCGGCGTCGATTTTCCAATCGTAGGTAATATTCACCCATTCGCCATCGGGCTCAAATGTCCAGATGCCGCGCCCGACGAAGTCGCCAGCGGCGACCAGCGTGAAGCCGCGCGGGTGCACTTCGGTGACGCGGAACTGCCAGCGCAACGTGTATGGCAACCACCCCTTGGTGTACAGCGAGACCACCTTGCCGCAACCCAGCGCGTCGCCCGGCTCAAGCTGGCGGATGTCCAGGTAAACGGATGGCCACCAGCGCGGAAGTTCGAGCGCATTGCCGATGACTTCCACAACTTCCTGCAAAGTGCTCTGCACACGCCACACGGTGATGAAGTGATACGCATTCGACGCCATTGATTTAGTTCCTCTTATGTTACTGATCCCGACAGACCATGCCGGAATGCCTGTGCAAACAACTCGCTTGATCTCAGCAAGAGTGTAACGGCAGTGGCTATCGATTTACAGATCAAAACCTGCTCAATTATTGCCCAATATCACCCACCCAGTGCTATTCAACGCACATCGACCGGCTTTGACAGACGGCGCGGCCACAGCAACGTCCGGATGACTTTACTGATAGCGACCCGCCGCGGCACGGTGTGATCGCCCAGCACAATCCGAATCAGCAACATTTTCAGGTCATTGCGCATGGCCGCGACCTTGATGAGCAGGTTGAGCGCAGGGCGGTTGAAGAACAACCCGCGTAAACGATCACAGAACTCAAACAGAGCCTGGAAGTGTTCGCGCAGATCGCGATCGTAAGCCTCAAAGCGCGCGCGGGAGAAATCAGCGCTCTGCACCATGCCAATCAGGTGATCAGCCGCCACCCGGGCGGATTCGAGCGCATAGTCCACGCCTTCACCGCTGAGCGGGTTCACCAGACCGGCAGCCTCGCCGACGAGCAGCACGCGCTCGCTAAACGTTGGGGCGGTGGTGAAGTCCACGCGCAGGGGATATCCTTTCACCGGGCTGACGCGCCTGGCGCGCCCGATCACGTCCTTGATATGAGAAGTCTCGACAAACGAGCGAAGGGCGTCCTGCGGCGAGGCAAAACGAGTGCGCTCGCGCTTGCTTCTGGCAAAATAGCCTGCGCCGATATTGGCGCTGCGTTGCCCGGTTGGGAAAACCCACGCGTAGCCAGGGAGCGGCACACCATCGAAGCGAAACTGGACGCGGTCGCTCAACACATCGATGTCATCGTAGTAGGCGCGCGCAGCAACCATCGTTGGCGGCGTCTCCGAGATCATGCCCAGGCGCAACAACAGACGCAGGTTGGCGCCAGCGGCGATCACAGCCACCCGCCCGGTAAAAGACACCGGCTGACCGCTGCGCTCTCCGGACACGAGCACACTATCGCCCTGCGCTTTCACGTCCGTCACATGCACGCGCGGCTCAAACTGCGCGCCGCGCGCCAAGGCATGTTCTCGCAGAGTGTTGTCGAGAGCCAGACGTGGGACGACCAGCATATATCCTGGACGGCCATTGCTCGCGGGGATCGGCGCGGCGATCGACTGACCATTCGGCCCGTAGATTTCCATGCCAGTAATACGACAACCCACCTCAACGAGATGGTCGAGCAGCCCCATGTCATCGAGAATCGCCAGGGCGCGCGGCGTGAGGCCGTCGCCGCACGTCTTGTCGCGGGGGAAATCAGCCTTGTCGAGGAGCAGCACACTCAACCCTTCGCGCGCGAGATAATAGGCCGTTGCGGAACCGCCCGGCCCAGCCCCTACAATCACCACATCATAGATCGTTTCCACGGCTTCACCTGAGTATCGCGCTCCCGATTTTAACAGTGTGTTACTGAATTATGGCGTGGGAGGGTTTGTGTCAAAACGGAACTGTACACCACCAATGTTGATGATATCGGCGTCGTTCAACTCGCTGCGCATGACGCGCGCCTCGTTCACCTGTATGCCGTTGTGACTATCAAGGTCTTCAATCCACCATGCCTGCTGTTCGGCCTGCCAGATGATGCGCGCATGCTGGAGCGAGACAAACTCGTTATCGATGCGCACGACACAGTTCGGGTCGCGTCCAATCCACACCATAGTGCTCGAACCGAGAGGGTAGCGGGAACCGGCCCCTTGCGCAATCTGTCCCTCTGCGCCAAGGCGGATGAGGGTGGCCGCGCACGGATGTATGGCGGGGCGCATGCGCCGCTCGCGCAGGATAGCCCAGACCGCCACGCCAATGAACGCCCACAGCGTGAGCAGAATCAGTATGCGCAGGACAAACAGGGCAATTGCGTCCACTGCATCACGCGGGCGCAGGCGCGGACATGGCGCCAGGAGCAGACGGCTCATCGTTGCTGCTGGATAGCGGCATCTTCGGGCGCGGGTTGAAGCGCGCATCATCTTCTGCCGGCGGCTGGGCCGTCCGGGTAAAAAACGCCTTGAATTCTTCCTCTTCGATTGTCTCGACTTCGATCAGGCGCAGGGCAATCGCATCCAACTCGGCGCGATGTTCGCTCAGCACCTGCCTGGCTTTGCTGTAGGAAAGGTTGACCAGCCGCTGCACTTCGCGATCGATCTCAAGCGCCACCGCGTCGCTGTAATCACGTTGCTCACCCAGGTCGCGTCCCAGGAAGACCATCTCGTGCTTCTTCCCGTAGATCATCGGCCCCATCAATTCGCTCATCCCATAGCGGGTGACCATATCGCGCGCGATCTCGGTGACGTGTTGCAGATCGCTGCTCGCGCCAGTGGTGATATCGCCAAAGATGATCTCCTCCGCCGCGCGCCCGCCGAGCGCTTTGCCTAACTCGTCCAGGAACTTGGCGCGGCTGACATAGTGCGTGTCCTCGTCGGGCAGCGACCACGTGTAACCGCCGGCCAGACCACGCGGGATAATCGTGACCTTGTGGACAGGGTCGCAGTTCGGGAGGATACGCGCGGCGACAGCGTGGCCCGCTTCGTGATAGGCCGTGATCATCTTTTCCCTGGGCGTCATGATGCGGCTCTTGCGCTCCGGCCCAATCATGACGCGCTCAATGCTCTCATTGAACTCGGACATGCTGACGCTCTTGCGATTGCGCCGCGCCGCCAGGATGGCCGCTTCATTGACGAGGTTCTCGATATCGGCGCCGACGAACCCCGGCGTGCCCCTGGCGATTTTCGACAGATCGACATCTGCGGCAAGGGGTTTGCCGCGCGCGTGCACCTTGAGGATCGCCTCGCGTCCCTTTACATCAGGGCGGTCGAGGATCACACGCCGATCGAAACGGCCCGGGCGCATAAGAGCAGGATCCAGGATATCGGGGCGATTGGTCGCGGCGATGACGATTACATTCGTGTCGGTGTCAAAGCCATCCATCTCGACAAGGATCTGGTTGAGCGTCTGCTCACGCTCGTCATGCCCGCCGCCCAGTCCCGATCCGCGATGCCGCCCAACCGCGTCAATCTCGTCGACGAAGATGATGCACGGCGAATGGCGCTTAGCCTGCTCAAACAAATCGCGCACACGGCTGGCGCCCACGCCGACAAACATCTCAACAAACTCACTGCCGCTGATGCTGAAGAAGGGCACGCCCGCCTCACCGCTGACGGCCTTGGCGAGCAACGTCTTGCCGGTGCCTGGGCTGCCAATCAACAATACCCCTTTGGGGATGCGCGCGCCAAGCTGGACGAACTTCTCCGGCTCTTTCAGGAACTCAACAATTTCGACCAACTCCTGTTTGGACTCGTCTGCGCCGGCCACGTCCTGAAACGTCACCGTGGGGCGGTCGCCGACAAACATGCGCGCGCGGCTGCGCCCGAAGTTCATGGCCTGGTTGTTGGCGCCCTGCGCCTGCCGGAGGAAGAACCAGAAAATGAAGATCACCACCAGCGGCGTTACGAACAAGCCGACGACCGTAATCAGGTCGAGCCAGTTGAACGGCGTGACAATTTCGATCTTCACCTTCGCGATCTCGTCGCTGGAGACGCCGAAATCGCGCAACTGACTGCCGATGGTCGCGCCAGGTTCTTTCTTCGACGAAGCGTCTGCCCGCCCAGCCTTGAACTTGATGGTGATATCGTCATCGGAGACGGTGATCTTATCCACGTCGCCGTTCTTGACGTATTGCGCCAGGTCGGAGAACTGAATGGCGTTGAGGCGGTTCACACTGCTCTGGAAAAGCATCACGACGGCAAGCACCGCAATGATGCCAAGAATCACCAGGATCGGATTACGGAAGCGGGCTAATTTGTCCATCATCAACTTGTCACAATAAAAAATGAGCGGCAATTGTGCCTGTGCGAATCAATACGCGTTCTGATCCGAACCAATAATCGTGTGCCAGACGGTCTGAAGAATGATCTTGATGTCGAGCCAGGCAGACCAGTTTTCGATGTACCAAAGGTCGTACTTGGTGCGATCCTCGATCGAGCTGTCGCCGCGCAACCCATTCACCTGCGCCCAACCGGTCATGCCGGCCTTCTCACGGTGCCGTTCCATGTAACGGGGAATGCGCTTGCGGAACTGTTCGACATAAACAGGGCGTTCGGGGCGCGGGCCGACCAGGCTCATCTCGCCAATAAACACGTTAATGAGCTGGGGCAGTTCGTCAAGGTTAGTCTTGCGCATGAAACGCCCAAAGCGGGTGATGCGCGGGTCGTCCTTGACCGTCCAGCCCGGGCCATGGCTCTCGGCGTCGGTGCGCATCGAGCGGAACTTGATCACGTCAAAGCGCTTGCCGTCCAGACCCATGCGCTCCTGCGCCAGAAACACTGCGCCGGGCGAGTCCAGCTTGATCAGAAACGCAACAAACATCATCATTGGCGACAGGAAGATCAGCCCGAAGATGCTGCCAAACAAGTCGATGGCGCGTTTGAGCACCAGCTTCCAGCCGCGCAATGCCACATCGCGCACATTCAACAGCGGCAGCCCGCCCAGTTCGCTGATGGTCATCTGGCCTGCCATAATCTGGAACAAGTCGGGGTAAACCTTGATGCTGATGGTGCTGCGGTCGCACCGGGAGATGATGTTGATCAGATCATCGTCCTTGGCCTCGGGCACGGCGATGATCACCTCATCCACGCTCTCGCGCTCGATGGCCGCAGACAAGGAATCCAGGCTGCCCAGCAGTCGCACCCCCGGCAGCAGACCGTCGCCATTGGTGTTCACCATGCCAATCAGGTCGTACCCCAGACGAGGCGTCTGCATGATGCGTTGCATCAGCGCGCTGGCGGTTTCGCCTGAGCCAACGACGACCACGCGCGTCCGGCCATACCCCTTTGACTGCAACCAGCGCTGGACGCGCCCCTGCATCCCGCGCAGGAGCAGGACAAAGATGATGTTCAGCACCCATGTGTAGATCATCACCCCGCGCGAATAGTCAAATATGCCGGAGCTGCTCTTGAAGGTGAGCGAGGTCACGGCGATGTTCAGAAGGGTGCCAATGGACACGCCGGAAAAGATGGCCGCAAGTTCGGTGGTGCTGTAACGGGTGCGTTGGCGGTGATACATGCGAGTGAAGAAGAACGCGACCGTCACAAAGGAGAGTTGCATGACCAGCAACGGAAATAGATCCGTGAAAATCAGGTTGTCGGCGGCCTTCTCGGGGAGCGGGATCAGCACACGCAACCCAAAACCGACCAGAAAAGCCATGCCGATGGCAATTACGTCTGCCGCCAGCAACGATAACGTGAGAACGTTGTGGTAATTTCGTCTGAGAAACGGCGCCTGAGCTTCCACTGGCGCCAACGCTTCCTGCATACAGACGCATTATAGCTGTAGAGTCACACCTTAACACGTCTATAGGGTCACGCCTACACTACGCTTGTTGCGTATATAGTAGTGAGAACAAGGAGATTACCAAAATGCTTCGTATTGCAATGCTCGGCATGGCGCATGTCCATGCAAACGGTTATGGCGACCATGTTCAGAAACACGCTGAAACCCAAATACAGTGTATCTGGGATGACGATCCCGCGCGCGGCAAGGCCGCAGCAGAGAGATTCAACGCGCCGTGGGTTGCGGATCTCGATAAGGTGTGTGGCAGCTCCGAAGTCGACGCCGTCGTCGTCAACGCGCCCACATCGCAGCATCCCGAAGTCCTGAAGGCTGCCCTCAAGCACAAGAAACACATCTTCACGGAAAAGGCTCTCACCGTTGCAACAAGCGATGCCGACGAAATCGTCAAGCTGGTGAACGACAGCGGGATCAAGTTCATGATCTCGTTGCCAGATCGCGCGCGCCCCGAGATCCTGTTTATGAAACAGGTGCTGGACAAGGGGCTGTTGGGCAAGATCACGCTGATGCGCGGGCGCAGGGCGCATAGCGCCGCACTGGACAAATGGTTCCACGATGGCAGTGCGTGGTTTGCTGATGAGACACTGGCAGGCGGGGGCGCATTATTCGACCTCGGTTGCCACACAACCGACATAATGCGCTGGTTCATGGGCCCTCCCAAAAGCATGCAGGCGATTATCCAGAATTACTCCGGCGCATACCCCATCGACGATAACACCGTCGCGACCATCGAGTTCAAGAACGGCGCCATCGGCATCCTGGATACCTCGTGGGTGCATCGCGCCGGCCCCAGCCCTTATGAAATCTACGGGACCGAGGGCTACGTGGGATTTGGCACTACATATGGGGGCGGTCTGGTGTTGAACAGCACACACCTCAAAGTCGATGATATCCAGGGATATCTCAGCCCGACGAATCTGCCCAAGGCGTTGCCAATGCCGATGGATCAGTGGATCGGCGCAATCCTGCATGGCACGCCAATGTCGATCACCGTCGAGGATGGCCGCAACCTGACGGAGTTGCTTGAAGGCACTTACACCGCTGCCCGCTCCGGCAAAACCCTCACCTTCTAATCTCTGCGTCACTGTAAAACCTGTGAGGATATCCAACCCTCACAGGTCACAGGTTTCTGCTATCGCCTAAATGTCGCGCGGGTCGTCGGTCATCAACACGATGCGCGGCTTGAACCGCCCGACGATCTCGACAAGGTCGGTCTGCGCCGCGATCACGTCGTTGATGCGCTTGTAGGCCTGCGGCGCTTCGTCCAGCCCGCCGCCCAGCAACGTCACACCCTTCTCGCGCAGGTAGGTGTCGCGCATCGTCTTCGTGATTGACTCCATCGCCTTGTTGCGGCTCATCTGGCGGCCGGCCCCGTGTGCGGCGCTGTTCAACCCGTCGGCGCTGCCGCGCCCGCGCACCACGTAACCGGGGTCGCCCATCGAGCCGGGGATGACGCCCAGCACGCCGGGCGCCGCCGGCGTCGCGCCCTTGCGATGCACAATCACCTCGCGGCCATCCGCCATGCGCTCGCGCCACGCGAAGTTGTGATGGTTCTCGACGACCACGGCCGCCTTCAACCCTAACGCTTTCGCGATGCGCTGATGGATAACGCGGTGATTGGCTGCGGCGAAGCGTCCGGCCAGTTCCATCGACAGCCAGTACTCCTGCCCTGCCTCGCTGTTCATGTTCAGCCAGCCCAGGTAGGCCGTGGCCTTGTCCAGTTCGGGATGGATTTCGCGCGCGATCTTACTGTACACGTCGGCGATCTTGAACCCGACGCCGCGGCTGCCGCTATGCGTCAGAAGCGCCAGGTAGTTACCCGCCGCCAGCCCAAGTTTCGGATCGTCCTGTGCCAAACTGAACTCGCCCAGGTCGACGAAGTGGTTGCCGCTGCCCGATGTGCCAAGCTGCCTCGCGGCCTTCTCATGCAACCCGTGCAAGAGGCGTGTGGCCTCCCAGTTGGGATCGTCCAATACGTCATCTTCCTGCCTGCCGCCCCATTCCACGCCCGCCCCGAAGCGGGTGTTGTTCACCAACGCCTTCTCGAAGCGCTCCTTCTGCTGACCCAGCACAATCGGTGAAATTTCAAACACCGACAGGCGCATGCGGCAGGCGATGTCCACGCCGACGGCGTACGGGATCACCGCGCCATCGGTCGCGAGCACGCCGCCGATGGGCAGCCCATAACCAACATGCGCGTCGGGCATCAACGCACCCGCAACCGTGATCGGCAGGCGCATCGAATTGTTCATCTGGTCGAGCGCGGCAGGATCGATTCCCTCAATACCCCAAATGCGGTACGGCAGTGGTTCGGCGCGCAACTCGGCGTTGTAGATCGGATCGACCTCAACGCTCGCAGCCTTCAAGCACTCGCGCGCCAGATCGCCGACGACGGGGTCGGCGAGGTAATCGGCGGGCGACTGGCGCGCGGCATCAAGCCGCGCCAGTGTGGGTTCGCGCCCCTGTCCGTCCGCCTGCAACACCTGCGCCGCGGCAATCGCCTGCCCAAGTGCTTTGCCTTCGGGCCAGCCGAGCGCGAGCAGCACTTTGCCAGTGATGGCCTCCGGGTCAACCGTCGCCGCCATGGCCTTGACTTTGTTCTTCTTGCTCATGAGAAATCCTTCCAAATGACTTCCGGCTACGATCAACCGGCGCTACAGCGGACTGACAACATGATCGACGAAACTGCGCTCGCAGCGACGCCAGACAACAAAAAAGGCGCAGCTGTGTGGCCGCGCCTCGTGGTTGTGTCTGGTTTGTTCTGCTCTCTATGGATGCGGGAACACCCCTGCAACGCGGGCGCGGTGCGGTTGCTTATTCAGAGTGGACTCGAGTGTGTTTATGTAGTACATGGTTTTAGTTACGAGACGCGATGATATCCTGACTTATTTACAACAAAGTCGATTCATTGGGAACTTTAGCAATCTCACATGGACTACTAAGTTTGGTCAAATTAGCCAGGACGCCAACAGGAATAACAAAAAAGCATGTTGCTCATTGCTTTTCAATTATATCTGCAACAATCTCTGGTTGTGTAATGTCACCGCCGAAGGCATTAGAACCTTTTACAGAACCACTGACTTCACCATAGATAGTTACATAAGTGTTCTTATAAATCCCGGCAGGAACTTTTGTAATGGAATAGTCAATCACGAACGCATCCTCATTTCCTTGCTGGTCTATAACAAATATTTGCAGGTAAGACTGGTCATTAACAATATTGAAAACACGGCCACTAAGTTTCACTAATTCACTAATATGATTTTCCGGATATGTAACCAAGTCAAGTACATCTGGTGGTGTAAAACGGGTTCGTGCGTCTGGTGTATTTGTCGGAATCGGTGTTCGAGTCGGCAATGGAGTATTTGTGGGTTTGGGAGTACTAGACGACGTGGGTGTTGAAGTTGGTGTTTTTGTCGCAGTTGGTGTACTACTGGGTGTTGACGTATCCGTTGCCGTTTGTATTGGTGTAGGTGTATTGGATGGCATTGGTGTATTGGATGGCGTCAGTGCTATAGTCGAAGTACTTGACGGAGTACTTGGTATTGTCGGCTGAGAAGTATTCATTGTTGTTGACGTTGCATTTGTTGTCAGCGTCAATATTGGTTTCTCGGTTTCCTTGGCCGCAACACTTTTTGCTGTGACGGCAACGGATGTTGCCGATGCTGCCCCACTACTTTGGATTACAACGATTACACTAATTATCCCAAATCCGATGCAGCAAACACAGAGTAATAATGCGACAACGATAAGGACTACTGGATTCTTCACTTGCCTATTTGCCATGGTGACGCTCATACCTAACGATGTTGTGCAGTCATGCGGATGTTAAAGAATAGAGTACAGCTTTTCCTCGGAATTGTCAAACAGAACAATTCTGATAACCTGACCGGAGCCAGAGTGTCAAACTGCGGGAACAGGTGCGTTATAGTTGACGACCTTACTGTCGGGATCGCGGAACCAGACGGAGGGACGGCCCTATCCTCTTTCCATTTTTCACTATAATGCGCCCAATGCCTTACACCCCAATCATCGGGACGCTTGGTTACGTGCTGTCCAAAGATCACACGCAGGTGTTGATGATCCACCGCAACGCGCGCCCGGACGACCTGCACCTGGGCAAGTACAACGGGTTGGGCGGCAAGTTGGAACGCGACGAGGATGTGGTGGCCGGGATGCGCCGCGAATTGCTGGAGGAGGCGGACATCGAGGCCGTCGACCTGCGCTTGCGCGGGACGATCAGTTGGCCGGGCTTCGGCAAGAACGGCGAAGACTGGTTGTGTTTCATTTTCCTGATCAGCCGTTGGCAGGGGACGCCCCTGACAGCGAACTCCGAAGGGACGTTGGAATGGGTGGCAGTGCAGCGCCTGCTTGATCACTCATTGAACCTGTGGCCGGGTGACCGGCACTTCCTGCCGCTGGTCTTTGACCCGGACCCGCGCCAGTTTCACGGCGTAATGCCGTATAAAGAAGGTCAGCCGGTCAGTTGGACGGTTACGCTTATTTAATAAGGACGTGTCATGACCCAGACAACCGATAAGTTGAGTAAAGATCAATTGCTTTCGCTGTATCGCACCATGGCCGTAATCCGGCGCACCGAGGAACAACTGGCGCGCGCGCATCAAGCCGGGTTGATCCACGGCGCGTGCCACACCTACGTAGGCGAGGAAGCTGTGGCGACCGGCGTGTGCGCCAACCTGCGCACCGACGATGCCGTATTCAGCACCCATCGCGGTCACGGCCACGCGCTGGCGAAAGGCGTCAGCCCGGCGGCGTTGATGGCCGAATTGTTCGGGCGCGCTACGGGCGTTTCGCGCGGGCGCGGCGGCAGCATGCACCTGTTCGCCCCCGAAGTGGGAATGATGGGCACGAGCGGGATCGTCGGCCCGTGCATCCTGCAGGCCGCCGGCGCTGGCTACAGTTTCAAGCTGCTCAACACCGACCGCGTTGGCGTCGCGTTCTTTGGCGATGGCGCGTCCAACAACGGCGCGTTCCACGAAGGGTTGAACATGGCCTCGATCTGGAAGCTGCCGGTGCTGTTCATATGCGAGAACAACCTGTACGCCACCGAGATTTCGATCAATCAATCAGCTGGCAACCCAAACGTAGCCGAGCGCGCCGTGGCCTATAACATACCCGGCGTTCAGGTGGATGGCAACGACGTGCTGAAGGTGTACGAGGCGGCGCGCGAGGCAACCCTGCGGGCGCGCAGCGGAGCCGGCCCGACGCTGATCGAGTGCCGCACCTATCGCACGCGCGCGCACGCTGAAGGCATGCGCGACGCGGGTTACCGCAGCGCTGAGGAAGTGGATGCGTGGAAAGCCCGCGACCCTCTGAAGCTACTCGCGGCACAGTTGCCGGCAGCGGACGTCGCGGCTATCGAGGCCGAGGTGAAGGCGCAGGTCGATGCGGCCTATGACTTCGCCCGCAACAGCCCGTACCCCGACCCAGCCACCGCGACGACGCATGTATTCGCTGATTAGCAAATGTTTAAACCGCCAAGAGGCGAAGAGCGCAAAGAAAAGAAAGGATAGCAGAAAGATAATTGTGTATCCTCTTCCTGAATCTTCTTCGCGATCTTCGCTGCTTCGCGTTTCAATGTCTGTATGGAGGTTCGATGCGTGAACTGACTTATACCGCGGCGGCGCGCGAGGCGCTGGCCGAACAAATGGCGATTGATCCGACGATTTTTGTGGTGGGCGAAGGCATTGGCCCGCGCGGCGGAAACTTCATGACCACGGCGGGACTGTACGACCTGTACGGCCCTATGCGCCTGCGCGATACCCCGATCGCCGAGCGCGGCTTTATCGGGTTGTGCACCGGCGCGGCAATGACCGGTTCGCGCCCCGTTGTCGATTTTATGTTCCTCGATTTCATCCTCGACGGGATGGGCGAGTTGATCAACCAGGTGGCGAAGATTCAATATATGAGCGATGGGCGATTGAAGATGCCGATCGTCCTGCGCGGCTCGATCGGCGTTGGCGGGTCGGCAGCCACGCACCACTCTGGCAACTATTACTCGATCTTCGCCCATATCCCTGGCTTCAAGGTCGTTCTGCCATCCACACCATACGACGCCAAGGGGTTGTTCAAGACCGCGTTGCGCGGCAACGACCCGGTGATGTTCCTCGAGCACAAGCTGCTGTTGAACACGAAGGGCCCGGTGCCGGAAGAGGACTATGAGATTCCGTTCGGCCAGGCGCGCATCGCGCGCGCGGGCGGCAAGGGCTGCCGCGCCACCGTCGTTGCGCTGGCCTCGATGGTGCGCAAGACGCTGGAAGCCTGCGACCAACTGGCGAAGGATGGCATCGACATCGAGGTGATCGATCCGCGCACTGTGGCGCCGCTCGATACGGACACCATTCTGGAGTCGTTGCATAAGACCGGACGGCTGCTGATCGTGGACGAGACATTTGCCCCATGCGGGATCGGCGCGGAAATCGCAGCCCAGGCTGTGGATCGCGCGCTCGACGACCTCGATGCGCCGGTGAAGCGACTGAACGGCGCATTTGCGCCCACGCCGTACAGCCCGCCGCTCGAAGCGGCGATGATCCCGAACGCGACGACCATCGAGGCAGCGATCCGAGATTTGCTGGCAGAGTAGAAGATTTTCCACGAATCCTCACGAATCGTAATTCAGGGATGCGTCGGAGATCAACACGAATAAGAATGCATAAGGTGAGAGCGCGCGGAGCGGAAAACTATGGCAATTGAAATACTCGTGCCCCGGCTGGGCTGGACGATGGAAGAAGGCGTGTTCATCCGGTGGCTGAAGCAGGATGGCGATCCAGTGGCGCAGGG
>CAIXPS010000304.1 GCA_903921365.1 uncultured bacterium
CGCCGGTATGCCGCTCAAGCGGTCTCGGCTTCTTTACGCTGCGCGCGCACGTGTCCAGACAGCACCTTGCTGCGGCGGATCAACTCGCCATCCTGATACAGGGTGTGCGGCAGGTGTTGCAGTGCCTCCATATCAACCGGAGGAGCCACAACCGGTTCTAGCGATGAGTTGAAGCCAGACTGCTCCGCAGGCGCCGCATAACGCGAGCCGATGCCGCCGGAGTTGTCATAAGCAGTGCCTCCATAGTACAGGTCGGCGCGGCCAACTGGCGGCCATTGCGGTTCCGCCTGGCTGAGCGTCTCGTAAGACAAGCCAGCGTAATAGGGGTTGTGCTGCGCCATCTGGGCAAAGACCTCGCTGGTTCCGTGATATTGCCACGTCGCACCAAGGCGCTTCGCCACTTCCTGGATAATCCACCAATCCGGTTTGCCCTGCCCCAGCCCGGGGAGTGCGCGATAGAACCGCTGCACGCGCCGGTCGCCGCTGGTAAAGGAGCCGTCGCGCTCCGCAAAACTGAGTGCCGGCAATACCACATCCGCGTTATTTGCAATATCGGTAAGGAAGAGTTCCTGCACAACCGTGAAGTCGGCCTGGGGAACGTCGGCAGCGTTGCCAACACCCACCAGCCAGGCGACATCGACCTTTCCAGTCGTGACCGTCGTTGCAGGCAACATATCGAACACACCCTGCGTATTTGCATGCGGGTAGAGGGGCAATAAACCGCTATTGGCCTTTCCGGCGTGCCCGCTCTCAATCAGAATATTCGCCAGCGAGCGCGCCAGTGACCGCGCGCCTTCAGCGCTGAGCTTCTCATCGCCAAACACAATTAACACATTGCGCGCGGATTTCAACTCGGCGCTCAATTCAGTGGTCTGTTCAGATGCCCAGTGAGCAGCCATGCCCAGTTCATAAGTGACAATCCTGGATGCGTAGCGGTGCATCTTGCTGCTGCGATCGTGTGCGATCACCAGTTTTGCGCCGCGATCTACGACAGCCTGCCGTAAGCGCAGGAACCACACCGGGGCACTCTCTTCGAGATCGCCGTTGACCACGAGGATCGTGTCGCCTTTCCCCAGTTGCTTGAAGTCTGTATCCTTGCCGACCCCATACGCCCGGGCAATGTCGGCGTAGGCCGCTGGAATTGCGGGCGACATCGCCACTGCGCCGTCCTTGAGCACATCGCTGAAGAGCGACCCGAACAGGTGCGCATCCTCATTTGCGATCCGGTCGCCGATGACGCCGCTGACGCGCGCTCCGCGTGCTTTGTCCGCAACCAGTTGCAGAGCAGCTTCCCAGGTGGACTCGACCAGTTTGCCGCGCGCATCGCGCACCAGCGGGTGAGTGAGTCGATCCTCTGCGCGGGTGAAATGATGGACAAAGCGCCCCTTGTCGCACGTCCAGATTTCGTTGACCTGCTCGTTCTGGCGCGGCATCACACGCTTGATTTCGTGACCGCCGGTGCGGGTTTCCAAACGAGTGTTCAGTGAGATATTGCAACCGACCGGGCAATGAGTGCAGACGCTTGGGGTGCTGTCAAGCTCCCACGGGCGCGCCTTAAAGCGGAAGTCGGCGGTGGTCAACGCGCCGACGGGGCAAATGTCGGTGGTGTTGCCGCCGAAGTACGAATCAAATGGCGGGTCACTGAAGGTGACGATTTCCATATGGCGGCCGCGGTCGTGAAATTGCAGCACATGATCGTCAGCCACGTCATCCTGAAAGCGGATGCAGCGGCTGCACTGAATACAGCGCTCACGATCCAGGAAGATCAAGTCGCCGAGCGGCACGTGCTTGGCATTGTGTTGTTTGGCTTCGTACTCAAAGCGGCTTAAACCCGGGCCATGTGCCAGTGTCAGGTTCTGCAGAGGGCACTCTCCCCCTTTATCGCAGATCGGGCAGTCGAGCGGGTGGCTGGTGAGCAGAAATTCGAGCACATTGTTGCGCGCATCCAGCACCTGTTTGGTATTCGTGCGCACGGCCATCCCTTCGCTCACCGGGGTAGTGCAGGCAGTCTGCAACTTCGGCATCCACGCGATGACTGGCTTGCCGTCTTCTGTCCTCACCACCTGCTTCGTCGCCGGGTCAATTTTGGGTGTGCCCACATCAACCAGGCACATGCGACACATGCCCACCGGCTTCAGCTTGGGATGATAACAAAACACGGGTATGTCGTTATCAATCTTCTTGGCAGCATCAACGATCACCATCCCCCTGGGGACTGCGACCGGTATGCCGTCTATTGTCAAGTTAATCAAATCTGCCATTCAAAAACACTCTCCAGCTACTCTGGGTAACCGCAAGGCGGTATGACCCTTACAAACATAACGCGCACAGTCTATTGATCCTGCGCCAGAACATACACGTCCTGCGGCAGGGCCGGCACAATGTCGATACCAACCTGGCGTCGCGCATGCACCCGGCCAACAATGCTGACCTGTTGCCCAAGTCGCAGCTTCTCCTGCTGCGGTATGCGTCGGGCAACCACATCGTATAACGTCACTACCTGCGTGCCTGTTGCATCTGCCACACGCAACGTTGTGCCCAGGGCAAACGGCTGAATGTCCGTAATCCTGCCCTCGACCCAGACAATCGCATTATGGTCGTTGCCGGTCAGCGCACCCAGGTCATACTTGCGCCAGTCCCGGCGTGCCCATTTCACAACTTGCACGTCGCTGCCGCGATCGGGCACAACCTCGATCTGGCCGTTATAAACGTTCACGACGCCCGTCACGCTCATGACTGCGCCCACATTCAGGTGGTAGTTGTCACGCACATGATCCCAGACATCATCCCAGACCAGCACAACCACTTGCGCAGTGGAATCGTTCAGATAAAACCTGAACCCGGACGAAAAATTCGCCGCGCCGACCACCGTGCCCTGCACAATTACCGTTCTGCCGCTATCTGCCGGCGTCACTTGCGCCAGCGGCACAACCGTAGACAAACCAGCCTTTACAGGCGCCGGATTAACCAGTCCAACACACATCCACGCCATCACGACAACGAACGTCAATGCAAAGTTCCGTGGTCTCATTGATTACCTCGATTACACGCGACTACCGCCGCGCCTACCGCCCTAATGCGGCATCCCCAGCGTTACCTCCGACAGCACCGCTATGGCATGGTCTCGTATCAACTCGTCCTGGTAGTCGCCGGACTTTCCGTCATTGTGCTCGCGGATAAATTGCTCATACTCCGGGCGGAAGTGCTTGATCGTGCTCAATACCGGGCTGGTTGCGAATTCGCCCAGCAGACAGAAACACTTGTTCGCCATGCCGTTGGCGACATCCACCAGCATGTCGATATCGCGCGTCGTCCCATGTCCGCTGACGATCTTGTCGTACACGCGCAACGCCCAGTAGGTGCCCTCGCGGCAGGGCGTGCACTTGCCGCAGGACTCGTGCTTGAAGAAACGCACCATCTTGCGGGCTGCCCAGACAATATCGACGGTGTCATCGAGAATCACAAACGACGCCGACCCGAGGATCGAGCCAGCCGCCTGGACGCTCTCATAGTCCAGTTTGGTATCCAGCGCGCTTGCGGGCAGGATCGGCGCAGATGAACCAGCCGGCAGGATGCCTTTGACGGGTCGACCATCGATGGTCCCGCCAGCCATCTCAATCAGTTGGCGGATGGTGTACTGCCCTAACGGCAGCTCAAAGTTTCCCGGCTTATTAACGCGTCCACTGACGCAGAAAATCTTCGTCCCAGGGCTCTTCTCAGTGCCGAACTGGCGATACCACTTGGCCCCGTTTAACACGATCGGCGGGACATTCGCGAGCGTCTCCACGTTGTTGATCACGGTCGGCTTTGCATACAGACCCTGAACCGCCGGGAAGGGCGGGCGCAGACGCGGCTGGCCTAATTTCCCTTCGAGCGACTCCAACAGCGCAGTCTCTTCACCGCAGATATACGCGCCCGCGCCAAGGTGCACGTGGATGTCGAGGCTATAGTTTGTGCCGAAGATGTTCTTGCCCAGCAACCCCGCTGCATACGCATCATCGAGCGCCTTTTGCAGCGTCTTCGCTGGCTCATAGAACTCGCCGCGCAAGTAGATATAAGCCGTTGACGCCTGCACAGCGTACGAGCACAACGCCACGCCCTCAATCACCTGGTGCGGGTTGTTTTCGACGAGTTGGTGATCCTTGAACGTGCCAGCTTCGCTCTCGTCGCCATTCACGACGACATACTTGGGGAACATATCTTTGGGCAGAAAGCTCCACTTCAGGCCGGCTGGAAAGCCTGCGCCGCCGCGCCCACGCAGCCCCGCGTCTTTGACGACGCCCATGACCTCTTCAGGCTTCATTCCGCCTTCAGGCTTCATTCCGCCTTCAGGCTTCATTCCGCC
>CAIXPS010000305.1 GCA_903921365.1 uncultured bacterium
CAATGAGTTACCCGATCTGCCCATTGTGCCAAGGGAACAGGCAGACATGGCGTGGCTCATTTATGACATGCAACTGCACCCTGATACTCAACGCTACAGTCTCAGTTTGGCTCAGACGATTTATACACAGTTTAATCCAGCGCTCGAACGGCTTACAGTTGCGAAGCCGGGGGACATTGAGGTGTTCAAACGCCAATTGCAGCGTAAGCTGGAAGAGCAGAAAGTTACTGTGAAGAAGACTTCCGAGCCATCAGCTTTGTATGATCTGTTTAATCCAGTTGACCCGACTGAGGAAGCTGAGGAAGAGGAAGACGAATAACATGGCTCGGACACAGCAACTGGCATTATTGGATGAGCCTGCGCATGCACACGGGCCAATTGTGAATGTGGCAAGCGTCCCTCAGCGCAGCCCGTTTCGGTATCCGGGCGGAAAGACCTGGCTGGCGCCTCGCATTCGAACATGGATGGTTAGCCGCAATACGCCGCCCGATGAATTCGTTGAGCCGTTTGCGGGAGGAGGCATCGTAAGCCTGACGGTCGCCTTTGAGCAACTGGCCAATCATGTGACGATGGTCGAACTCGACGAATGCGTCGCAGCCGTCTGGCAGGTGATTCTTGACGGCGATGCTCAGCAATTGGCAGAGCGAATCGCTGCATTTAATATGACGCCCGATACCCTTGACGCAGAACTTAAAGTCAAGCCAAACACGCGCCAGCAACTGGCATTTCAAACGATCCTGCGGAATCGGGTCAATCATGGCGGCATCCTGGCGCCAGGATCAGGCAAGTTGAAGCTGGGTGAAAACGGAAAAGGCGTCCTTTCGCGCTGGTATCCTGCGACGCTAAAGCGCCGTATTGAGGATATCATGCAGGTCAGGGATCGCATCCACTTTATTGCTGGTGATGGGTTCGAAGTCATGCGCCAGATGATGCATCGGCAAGACGCCGTTTTTTTCATCGATCCCCCATACACGGCAGGCGAAAAAAGAGCCGGCAGCCGTCTTTATAGTCACTATGAAATCGATCATGAGGCCTTATTCCGGTTGACCTCTGAGTTGGCGGGAGATTTCCTGATGACGTACGATAACGCGCCCGAGTTGCATCTGCTTGCCCATCGTTACGGGTTCGACGCCATGATTGTTGCGATGAAGAACACCCATCACGCCGAAATGACAGAGTTGTTAATAGGACGCAACCTGGAGTGGGCGCGTCGCCCACTGCCCTAAAGGATTCCAAGCAACCCTAAAGGATTCAAAGCAATAATTGCATCTATTTAGGACCGTGTTCATCGCGCAAACTGCTCGAATAAAGCATCAAGTTCGGCTGGCGTGGGCGAAACGTCCAGCATGATGGCTAGACCCTCGGGTTGTAACGCGTCGCGCAGGGCGATGACCTCATCCGGGGGACAGATTGCCAGCACCGAACGCCCGCGCCGCTGAATCTTGCGGAACATGTCCACCCAGGCCAGCGCCGACGGCGTGCCGCTGCCGGGGGTGAACTGAATGGCTTTGATATCGGGCAATTCGAGCAATGCGTCGATGTGCCGGGCGGCGCCAGGACCGTCGAGGTGGAAGACCCCGCGCCCGACCGTGGCGACCTGATGGGCGATATCGGGCAGCAACAGGCGCTCGAACTCGCGCGGGCCGATCATGAAGTTGAAGTCGCATGCGGGGATCATGTACGGCTGGTTCGACCACAGACCCAGCCAATGAATCAGCCCCGCGCCGTGTCCGAGGGCGATCTCGTACAGGCGCGTGTATGCCTTGCGCCAGGCGGGGTAGATTGCATCCACCGCCGCCGTGATGCGCTCAGGCTGTTCCATCACATCCATGCACAAGGGCGCCGACCCGCGCAGGTTGAGCAGCACATCGGCAGAACCGCCGAGATCGGGGGTGCAGAGCAGATAACGCCCGGGTGCATCCTGCGCCACCCGTTCGGTCAACTCCTGCAACAGGCGCCACCAGCGGTTGTCGTCGCGCAAGACCCAGTCAGGCGCATTGCCCCAGTCGTCGTCAATGCAGGCGTGCGTCCAGGTGGTGTCGGCCCCAAACTCGATGCGCCCGCCCAGCATCCCACCCAGCAGCACCGGCCCGAAGTCGGCGCGGATGTAGGGCAACGCATCCCCGGCGCGCTGCGATTGCGCCATATCCGCGTACTTCGCCTCGAACCAGCGTTCAGGTTGCTCAATGACATCCAGGCGCCGGTGGATCGGGCGATCGGGGTTGGTGTTGGCCGTCCCGATGAAAATGGGCCGGTCGATTACGTCCTGCGCCCACCACGCTTCGTAGCGCCGCGCGATGGCAGGGAAGTCCTCGCATAGCGCCAGCGGGCAGTTTGCCATCTGCGTCAGTTGCTGCGACCATGCAGTTGAGTTTGGTAGTGTTGTCAATGCATTTTCACCTGTGCGTTATCGCACAACACAAGTGTATGACAAAGGCTAAAATCGTTTCTCCGCGCGCGATACGCAGGCGATTGACCGGGCCGTGTGGCCGCGGGAACGCCACCTCAACCG
>CAIXPS010000306.1 GCA_903921365.1 uncultured bacterium
AATGACATCGCTTAACTGGCAGGAACCGGATCGCGTCCCGATCCAGATTTATCTAACCCCCGAGATTGAAGCGCGGTTGCAGCAGTATTTTGGAAACCCCGATCTGCTCGATGTTTTCGGCGTCGACCTGCGCAATATAGGCGCCGTCTGGAAGGGTAAGCTCAAGCCCGATCATGATGGGCTGTTTTATGATGTCTGGGGCATTGGATATCGCAATGCGGTCTATGAGTTTGGCACATATCCGGAGGCGGCTGATCTTGCGCTTTCACGCGTCACGACGATGGATGAGTTCGAGGCGTATGCGTGGCCCGATATAAACGACTTTGACTTCTCGACGATCCCGGAGCAATGTGAGCGCTACAAGGACTACGCGATCTGCATTGGCGATGCCGGCACGCCTGATATCGTCAACGGTGTGTCACGCGGGCGCGGGATGGAGCAGGTGTTGATCGATATTGCCACCGACGACGAAGTCGGGATGGCTATTATCGACAGGCGCGTGGATTTCTATGCTGAGTATGTCAAGCGCGCATTGCAGGCAGCGGATGGCAAGATCGACATCGTATGCCTGGGCGAAGATTGTGGCACGCAGAAGGGGCGCATGGTGTCGCCAGCGACCTTTGACCACGTGTTTCGCCCTCGGCTGAAGCGATTTTACGATCTCGCGCATGAGTATGGGGCGAAGGCGATGATGCACTCGTGCGGCGATACGAGCGACCTGCAGCCAACCTTCATCGAGATGGGGCTGGATATCCTTGACGCGATGCAGCCGGAGCCGCCCGGCATGCGCGACATCGAACGGCTGCGCAATATGACGCGCGGCAAGCTGGCCTATTGCGGGTTGATCAGCACGCAGGACACGCTGCCGCATGGCACGGTCGAGCAGTGCCGCGCAGAGGCGCGCCATCGGCTGGATGTGATCGCGCGCGGCGGCGGTTACTTCTTCTCGCCGGCGCACTGTATCCAGCCGGACACCCCGATAGAAAACGTTCTCGCAGTGTATGAAGAGGCGCTGGGGCGCAAACTGTAAGGCAGGAGTTCATCACATGCAATATCGAAAATTAGGCAGAACTGGAATCAGCATCAGCGAAATAGGCTTTGGATCCTGGGGCATCGGCGGCTGGGGCAAGCGCGACGACGTGGAAGCCATTCGATCGCTGAATCGGGCGATTGACCTTGGCGTGAATTTCATCGATACGGCGTATGCCTATGGCGACGGGCACAGCGAGGAGTTGATCGGTCAAGTCGTGAAAGGCCGGCGCGACAAAGTCGTCATCGCGACGAAGGTTCCGCCAAAGACGTTCCGCTGGCCGGTGCTGCCGCATGAGCCGATCAAGAACACCTTTCCGAAGGAGTGGGTGATTGAATGCACGGAAACCAGCTTGCGCAAACTGGGCACTGACTATGTCGACGTGCAGCAGTTGCATTCGTGGACGCCGGCATATACCGAACAAACTGACTGGTTTGAGGCGCTGGAGCTGCTTAAGAAACAGGGCAAAGTGCGCGCGTTCGGCGTCTCGGCCAACGACTGGGATCCGTACGGCACGACCGGGCTGGTCAAGTCCGGGATGGTCGACACGATCCAGGTGATCTACAACATCTTTGAGCAACGCCCGGCGGAGGAACTCCTGCCGGCGGCAATTGCGCGCGATGTGGGCATCATCGTGCGCGTGCCGTTCGAAGAGGGACTGCTGACCGGGGCGATCGATCGCGGTTATAAGTTCGACGAAGGCGACTGGCGCGCCGACTGGCTGACGCCGGAGCGGTTGGAGGAGGGCGTGCGCCGCGTTGATGCGCTCAAGCCGTTCCTTGCGCCCGACAGGCCGACGCTGGCAGCGCTCGCGTTGAAGTTCTGCCTCAGCCATCCGGCGGTCTCTACCGTTATCCCCGGCATGCGCAAGGTGTCGAATGTCGAGGCTAACATTGCCGTCTCAGATGGGAAGCTGTTATCAGCGGCCGACCAGGACGCATTGCGAGGCCACGCCTTTGCGCACGGCTGGAGTTATCCCTGGGCGCAAAAGTAGGAGACGACCCACGGCTTAAGCAGAGGGTGGTTTCCACTTGTATGCGCCCGTAAGCGCAAACCAGCGGATGCGCAGCAATTCGCCGAACGCGTTCATGCTGTCCTGCATTGGCCTGATCTTCGATTCGTCGTGGTGCAGCCATTGCAGCGGCACCTCGGCGATCTTGTAACCGAGCTTGAGCGCGATGTAGAGCATCTCGACGTCGGAAGCGGCGGCCACACTTGCGGTCGTCAGCGATTGCGCCGGGGTGTTGTACAGCAAGGTGTGTTGTAGCACGTGGCGCGCTACAGGCGCGCGGTAGGCCTTGAAGCCGCATTGCGTATCGCGAAAGCCTCCGACCACCACCAGGCTGACCAGTATTCGCCAGGCGGCGCTCATAAGCAGGCGATACCATGGGGCGCCGGGCCGGCCAGCGCGCGAGCCAATCGCCACATCGTTGCCCGCCTTGAGCGCGTTGATGAGTTTTAGAAACTCTTCGGGCGGCGTCGACAGATCCGCATCGGCGTGAAGCGCGTACTCGCCGCGCGCCTGTATCAGGCCGGTGCGCACGGTGTAGGCTTTACCGCTGTGCGGGTTCTCAACCAGGCGCAGGTTGCTATGGCGTTTCATCGCTGCGCGCGTGATGTCGCGCGTGTTGTCCTTGCTGCCGTCATCGACGACAATAATTTCGGTTGGGATGCCGCATTCGATAATAAACCGGCTCAGCCTTTCAATCGTGCTGGGAAGCCGCTTTTCTTCGTTGTAAGCCGGGACAATAATAGACAGCACTGGTTGCTGACTGGACTGATCAGAATTGCTCATGCCTGTAAAGACCACTTGGATGGCGCTCTATCCTGTTTCAAAGTGTGGTTATTTTAGTGCACATCCAGTCGAATGACCTATAAATTAGATCAATATTTTTGTCCGCCATGAAGCTGATATGAACATTCCTTTAAGAAGATACTGGGACCTGCTGGCGACGCACGTCAAGCCGCAACGTGGTCGTTTTATATTGCTCACGGTTTTGCTACTGGGCAGCATTGGTTTGCAGGTCGTAAATCCGCAGATCATGCGCTATTTCATCGACAATGCCACGAGCGGGGGGCCCAGCCAGGGGCTTGCGCTGGCCGCGATTGCCTTTATCGGGCTCGCTATTTTTCAGCAGGTGGTCGGCGTCAGCGCCACTTACCTGGGCGAGACCGTGGCGTGGAATGCCACGAATGCGCTGCGCGCCGAATTGGCGCAGCACTGCCTCAACCTGGATATGAGTTTTCACAACGACCGCAGCCCGGGCGAGCTGATCGAACGCATCGATGGCGACGTGGCCGAACTATCGAACTTTTTCTCGCAACTGGTGATCCGCGTCATCGGCAACATCGTCCTGATGGTGGGCGTGTTGATTGCGCTCGCGTTGCAGGACTGGCGCGTCGGTCTGGTGTATGCGGTCTTTGCTATCGTCGCGCTCGTGATTCTCAACCGCGTGCGCGGCATCGCCATTCCCCACACAAAGGCACTTCGCGCCGCAATTGCCGATCTGACCGGCTTTCTGGAAGAACGGCTGGCAGGCACCGAGGACATTCGCTCCAGCGGGGCGGTAGATTTCATCATGCTTGGGTTATACAAACTCCAGCACCGCATATTGGGTCACCAGAAAAAAGCCTGGATGATGAACCTTTACGTCGGGTTCACCGGGAGCACACTGCTGGTCGTCGGCAACATCATCGCGATCATTGCTGGCTTCGCGCTTTTCAACACGGGTCTGATCACGATCGGCACGGCTTACCTGTTGATCTATTACATCAACCTGCTTGGGCGACCGATCCGTGAGTTGACCCAGCAAACCGAGAACATTCAGAACATCGGCGCAGTGACTGAGCGGTTGGCTGAACTGCGCAAGATCGCCACGCGCACGCTGGACGGCCCGGGCGCCGATATTCCCGCGGGCGCCCTTGAACTGGGTTTCGACGAGGTGACCTTTGGCTATGTCAGCGGTGAGCCAGTGCTGAAGCAGATTACCTTCGATCTGCAGCCAGGTCAGATCATGGGGTTGCTTGGGCGCACAGGCAGCGGCAAAACGTCGCTGGCGCGCCTCATCTTTCGCCTGTATGACCCTGCCGAAGGTCGAATCGCACTGGGCGGCGTGAACGTGCGTGAACCAACGCTCAAGGCGTTGCGGCAACGCGTGGCGCTTGTCACACAGGACGTGCAGTTGTTTCAGGCATCGGTGCGCGACAATCTCACGTTTTTTAATAATCAGATATCCGATGAACGGGTGTTGCGGGTGATCGACGAACTCGAACTATCAGATTGGTATCGCGCGCTGCCGAACGGCCTGGACACGCGGCTGGAGACCGGTGGGCGCAGTCTCTCTGCCGGCGAAGGGCAATTGCTCGCACTGGCGCGCGTCTTCCTGCGCGATCCCGGACTGGTGATCCTGGATGAAGCATCGTCGCGACTTGACCCTGCGACCGAACAACGCATCGAACGCGCCATCGGCCGGCTGCTGCGCGGTCGCACGGCGCTGATCATCGCGCATCGACTTGGAACGGTCGAACGCGCCGACAGTATTATGATCCTTGAAGATGGGCGAGTGATTGAGGCGGGGCCGCGCCTGGCGCTGGCAAATGCGCCGGACTCGCGTTTTGCCCAGCTGCTCAGCACAGGGCTGGAAGGAGTATTGGCGTGAGTGAGTCTACCGCAGAACAGGACACCGCTGCGCAAAAGAGCAAGATAAAACACTTGCCCGCATGGTACGTCATCCTCAAGATGGTGCAGTACCGGCCAAAGTTGTGGCTGATCAACTTGAGCGCGATGCTGCTGCTGACGATCTTCTGGCAATTGCCGGGCATCGTCATGCGCGAGTTTTTCAACATCCTGACCGGCAATGAACAGGCCGGGTTGAACATCTGGACGATCGCGGCGTTGTTCCTCGCGTTTGAAATAGGTCGCGATCTCAGCCTGGTGGGATTGATTCGAAGCAACGTGCCGTTCTTTGTGCATACGATGACGCTGCTGCGCAAGAACCTGCTCAAATACATTCTGAAGCGACCGGGGGCGAAGGCATTGCCCGACTCTCCCGGCGAGGCGACCAGCCGTTTTGGCGGAGACGTGTTTGAAATCCCGCTATTCGCCTTGTGGCTGAACGACATCCAGGGGAGCATGCTTTTCGGGATCATCGCGATTGTCATCATGCTGAGCATCAACCCGACGATCACGCTGATCGCGATCGTGCCGTTTATCTTCGTCGGGTTCATCGCTGCTGCGGCGACTAACAAGATCGAGATGTATCGCCGCGCCAGCCGCCGCGCTGCGGGCATCGTGGTCGGGTTTATCGGCGAGTTCTTCGGCGCGGCGCAGGCTGTCAAGGTGGCGACGGCCGAAGAGGGCGTCATCAGGCACTTCCGCATGCTCAACGACGACCGCCGTAAGGTGGCGCTGCGAGATCGGTTGTTCAACGAAGTGCTGAACTCCATCTTTCGAAATGGGGTGAACCTCGGCACAGGTGTGATCCTGGTCCTGGCCGGGCAGGCCATGCAGGCAGGAACGTTTACGGTCGGCGACTTCTGGTTGTTTGTGTTCTTTCTCGATGGCATCAGCGAATTGACGACCTTCACCGGCTTGCTGGTGGCGCGTTACAAACAGATCGGCGTCTCGGTTGAGCGCATGACGCGTTTGATGGAAGGCGCGCCGGAAAAGGCGCTGGTCGAGTTCAGCCCGGTGTATATGGACGGCAACTTCCCGAAGGTGACCTACCCGGAGAAAACACCGTCGGATCACCTGGAGACGCTGGACGTGGAGCACATGAGTTACCACTATCCCGGCACGGATCATGGCATTGAGGATATCGGCATGCGCCTGAAGCGCGGCACGCTGACCGTTGTCACGGGGCGGGTGGGGTCGGGGAAGACCACGTTGTTGCGCGCGCTGCTGGGGCTGCTGCCGCGCGATCGCGGCGAGGTGTGTTGGAACGGCGCGCGCGTCGACGATCCGGGCAACTTCTTCACCCCGCCGCGCTGCGCGTATACGGCGCAGGTGCCGCGTCTCTTCAGCAACTCGCTGCGCGATAACCTGTTGATGGGTCTGGATAAACCGGACAGCAGCATCGAGCGCGCCATACGGCTTGCCGTCATGGAGAAGGACATGACCGAACTGGAGAAAGGGTTGGAGACGATGGTCGGGCCCAAAGGTGTCAAGCTGTCAGGCGGGCAGATTCAACGCACTGCGGCAGCCCGGATGTTTGTGCGCGAACCGGAACTACTCGTCTTCGACGATTTGTCGAGTGCGCTGGATGTCGAGACCGAACGGGCGTTATGGGAGCGGGTGCTGGATGGTGAAGGGGGTTGGCAGGATGGCAACCGAGTGCCGCGCCAGTTCACCTGTCTGGTGGTATCGCATCGCAAAGCCGCGCTGCATCGCGCCGACCACATCATCGTTCTGAAGGACGGTCGGATCGAGGCAGAAGGCGCGCTCAATGAGTTGCTGGCGTCGTGCGAGGAAATGCAACGCCTGTATCATGGGGAGACAGCCGGAGAGAAAGAAGAACGGGCGCTGGCACAGTAGCCCATTCACCTAAAGCACCTAAAGGAAGGAAAACAGCAATATGACCATAGCGCTCAAGCTTTACGATACGTACACGCGCGCGCTGCGCGATTTTGAACCCCTTGACCCGGCCGCGGTGCGGATGTACACCTGCGGCCCGACCGTGTATAACTATGCGCATATCGGCAACCTGCGCACGTATATCTTCGAGGACATCCTGCGGCGCGCGCTGGAGTTCAACGGCTACGCGGTGAAGCATGTGATGAACATCACCGATGTGGGGCATCTCACTTCGGATGCGGACACCGGCGAAGACAAGATGGAGAAGGGGGCGGCGCGCACCGGCAAGACCGCGTGGGAAATCGCGGAGATTTACGCGCACGCTTTCAAAGAGGATCTGCAACGCCTGAACATCCTCGACCCTTCGATCTGGTGCAAGGCGACCGACCATATCGCGGAGCAGATCGCGTTTATCTGCTGCATTGAGGACAAGGGCTTTTGCTATCGCACCGACGACGGACTGTACTTTGACACATCCAAACTGTCTGACTATGGCTATATGGCGCGGCTGAACCTTGAAGGATTGCAGGCTGGCGCGCGCATTGAGATGGGCGATAAACGCAATCCGACCGACTTCGCGCTATGGAAGTTCAGCCCGAAGGACAAACAGCGCCAGATGGAATGGGACAGCCCGTGGGGGATCGGATTCCCGGGGTGGCACATCGAGTGCTCGGCGATGTCGGCCAAGTACCTTGGGCCATTCTTCGATATCCACTGCGGCGGCGAGGATCACATCTCGGTGCATCATTCGAACGAGATCGCGCAGACGGAAGTGTGCCATGGCACGCGGCTGGCTAACTTCTGGATGCACGGCTACTTCCTGCAACTGGACGACGCTAAGATGGCTAAATCGAGCGGCGACTTCCTGCGCGTGCAGACGTTGCTCGACCGCGGCATCGATCCGCTGGCGTATCGCATGTTCTGCCTGAGCGCGCACTATCGCTCGAAGTTGAACTTTACCTGGGACGGACTCGATGGCGCGGCCACCGCGCTCAATCGGTTGCGCGCGTCCGCTTTTGAGTGGGGCGCGCCTGGCGAGGCTGATGCCGGTTTCATCGAGCGTTTCACCCAGTGCGTCAACGACGACCTCAACATGCCGCGCGCGATGGCTGTTGTGTGGGAACTGGTAAAGAGCGAGTTGCCACCTGCCGTTCGGAAAGCAACTGTGCTCGTTTTTGACCGCGTGCTGGGGTTACGGCTGGCCGAGTGGCATCCGGCGGAGGAAACTGTCCCGGCGGAGATCATGGCATTGGTGGAACAGCGCACACTGGCGCGTAAGGAGAAGCGCTGGAAAGACGCGGATGTCCTGCGCAATCAGGTGATCACGGCCGGATATGAGATCGAAGACAAACCCGGCGGCGCGCGCGTTCGCCTGCGCAAGGGAGCGTAGTGGCAAGGCAGAACATTTCATCTGGAACGTCTTGGGAGAGCATAGTCGGCTATTCCCGTGCGGTGCGCATTGGAAAGGTGGGCGAAGTCGCCCTGATCGAAGTCGCAGGGACGACGGCGGTCGACGAGTCTGGTCAAGTCGTCGGGCTGAATGACTCTTATCTGCAGACGCAGTACGTGCTGCGCAAGATCGAGAAAGCGCTGCTACAAGCTGGCGCCGCTATGAGCGACGTGATTCGCACGCGCATGTACGTCACGGATATCCGGCAGTGGGAGCAGATCGGGCGCGCGCATGGGGAGGTGTTCCGCGACATCCGCCCGGCTGCGACGATGGTCGAGGTGCGCGCATTGATCAGCCCCGACCTTCTGGTCGAGATTGAAGTCACGGCGGTCGTCCGTGAATGATCCAACCCTTGTTCTCCGGCGCGCGCGCCTTGATGATGTCCCGTTCCTCGCGCGCATAGACCTGGCGGTTGACGCCGAAGATGTCGATGACCCGGACGAGCCGCTTTATTTCAAGGACTGGGGCGAGGCTGACTTTGCCGCTCATCGCGCGAAGATCGCCGGCTTCGTGACTGATGCGGATAAAACCGCCTGGGTCTGTGAAGATACTGCGGCTGGCAATCTGGTGGGCATGATCCTATCTCGATGCCACGATAGTATGCGGCTTGCCCCCGCAATTGCCCGCTACTTGAAGCTACTGATAGATGAAGGCGTTGTCCCAGCGGATGAGCCATTCTGTGAGGTGTTCCAGTTGTGGGTTGATCCTACTGTTCGAAGGCGCGGCCTTGCGAGCGCGTTGAAACAAGTCATCGAAGACGACGCGCGCGCCTGCGGCGGGCGATTCATCTATACCCATACCCGCGAGACCAACCCGCATGTCGTCACTCTAAACCTCAAGCTCGGATACACAGTGATTCGAACTGGAGCGTTGTGGGACGATATCGCGCGCGTCAGCCTGATCAAGAGCTTATAACCTGAACCGACTGGAATCGCATCCTGTTATACTAGAACGCATGTTCTAGTATGCGGATCAACAGGAGGAGTTATGAGTGAGGTTGTTTCAAGCGATATTACGATAGAGATTGGCGATCGAAAAGTCCGCGCACATCTCGCTGTGCCTGCGGCAGGCAGTGGGCCCGGCGTCATTGTGCTGCATTCGTGGTGGGGCTTAAACTCGTTCTTCGAGTCCATAGCTGACCGGCTTGCGGCTGAGGGATATATTGCGCTTGCGCCTGACTGTAACAGCGGGTTACTGGCGCACACCATAGACGAGGCCGATGCGCTAATGCATCAGATTGACCCGCAGGACAAGAGCGCCGCGATCCTTAGTGCGATCAAGTATCTCAAGGCGCTGCCTGGCGTGCGCGAGGGTGGTTTGGCGTCGATCGGGTTTTCTGCCGGCGCGGCCTGGTCATTGATCTTCTCGGTGACTGCATCACAGGATATCAAAGCCGTTGTTTTGTTCTATGGCGCTTATAGCGTCGACTTTACGCAGGCGCGCGCTGCGTATCTCGGCCACTTTGCAGAGCATGAAGAGTGGGAGTCTGACAGCGACATCGCCGCAATGCTGTCCGCGATGCGCGATGCCGGGCGCACCGCAACGTCTCATATCTACCCGGGAACAAGCCACTGGTTTATTGAAGAAGATCGCGCAGATTCTTTTCATCCCGAAGCTGCGGCGCTGGCGTGGGAACGGACATTGCAGTTTCTCAAGCAGCAATTCGAATGATTGTGAGAGGCATTTCAGGACCTTTGAGCAGCATGTCACACGTTACATTCGAGGTATGGCATGTCGTGACCTCATAGTTTTACTATATTGCCCCTAAAATAGTCGCTGTGTCCAGCGCTGTGCGCGCTGGCATAATACAGGACGCGAGGAATCAATGGACGACACGGTCAAGACGACTGCTGCGATAAAACAGAAACCCCCCGATGCGCGGCTGCCGTGGCTGCTGATTTCGGTTGCGTTTGGCTCGATGGTGATCTTCGGCTTCATCGAGAACATCAAAGGCGCGATCATCCCATCGATCCAGGAGACGTTTCAGGTTAGCTATGCGTCCATCGGCGTGATGCTGTTCCTTAGTTCATCCGGGTATCTGATTGCCACATTTGTCGGCGGGATAGCGGGAGACCGGGTCGGACAGAAGTGGGTGATCGCCGCCGGGTATACATTTATCCTGATCGCTGCAGCCGGCATGTTGATCGCGTCCTCTTTTCCCGTAGTTGTGATCATGATGTTCCTGATTGGTCTCGGCTTCGGGTGTCTTGAGGTCGGCGTAAACTCACTTGGCGCGCGCATCTTCGTCCGCAACAGCGCCCTGATGATGAACCTGACGCACTTCTTCTACGGCGTCGGCTCGATGGCTGGTCCAGAATACACCGCCCGGATGCTTTTGGGTGGGCGGCCCTTTGGTCAGGTCTATGCGTTTGCGGGGATTGTTGTGCTCATCGTTTTCACTCTGTTGCTGGTTGCGAAGTTTCCGACCGCGGCGGAGCGCCAGGCTGAGTCAAAACGCGCATTGAGCGATATCTTCCGCGACACGAAGGTGTGGTTGTTTGTGGGTTCGCTCAGTCTGCTGGTGGCGGTGGAGATCGGGACCGGCAACTGGTTGATCAGCTACTTGAAAGGGGCGTACGGTATGGACGCCGAACAGGGCGCGCGCTATCTGTCGCTGTTCTTTCTGTTCTTTACGCTGGGCCGGTTGTTTGGCGGTTACATCGTCGAGCGAGTGGGGTATCTGCGCACGCTGATCGGTTTCGGAATAGCCGTCCTGGTGCTCGACGCAGGTGGATTTGCCATAGGGGTGAACGGCGTTATCCTGTTCTCACTGACCGGATTCTTTATCTCCATCATGTATCCCACATACATGGCGATGATCATGAAAGAGTTCCGCACCGGCACAGGGTCGGTGATGGGCTTTGTCATCACCGGCGTCGCAGCCGCTAATATGGTGATCAACGTGATCGTCGGCCAGACAAGCGACCTCCTTGGCGTCGCCGCCGGTTTTGGAAGCCTCATGCTTTTTATGCTCATTGCACTCGCCCTGATGGTGTTGCTGAACCGGCGACTCACGTTTACTCAGGAGAAGAGGGATTAGAGATTGGAGATTGGGGATTGGAGAATCGAGATTGACCTCCTCGGTTATTTAGTGGTGTGCAGGATCGGAATCTCAAATCTCAAATCTCGAATCCCAAATCCCCATTCTCACTCTTTCCCATGCCACAATCTGCGCATTTCGTCGCAGTTTGCCAGCAGGTCATCGAGTTTGCCCTGCGCTTCGATACGTCCATCCTTCAGCACGACGATGTGATCGGCGCGGCGCAAGGCGGCTTTGCGGTGCGTCACCACAAGGCAGGTTGGCTTCGTGCTGGCGGGTCCGGCGCCGTTGCGGGATGCATGCGGCTCGTCAAACAGCCGTTCCCAGAGCTGCTTTTCGGTCTCGACATCCAGTGCGCTCGATAAGTCGTCGAAGACGAGCAGTTCAGCGTCGCGCGCGAACATGCGCGCCGCGGCGGCGCGCTGCAGCTGGCCGCCGGAGAGCTTTACCCCGCGCGGCCCCACCAGCGTAGCCATGCCGTGTTCCAACGCTTTCAAGTCGTCTTCGAATACGGCGGAATGGACGGCCTGTTGCAGGTTTTTTTGCACATCGGGCAAGCCCATCAGGATGTTGTCCTTGAGTGTTTCGCTGAATAACCGCGGCGCCTGTGATGTATAAGCGGTGTGGGGCGGCACGAAGAACGTCGCCGGATCATCGATAGGCTTCCCGTTCCAGCGAATATCTCCGCTGCTCTTTGGCAGCAGGCCCAGAAGCGCGCGCAACAGCGTCGTCTTGCCCGAACCAATCTGCCCGGTGATCACTGTCAATGTCCCGTTGCGCAATTGCACATCGATATCGCTGATCCCGCGTGTCGAGTTTGGATAGAGATAGGTCAGCCCACGGGCTTCGAGTGTGTGCAGATGATCCTGGGGCGTCTTTACCGTGACGGGCATTGGCGGTAATGGCCCGGTCAGGTAGATCGGCGCATGTTTTACCAGCATGTGCGGTCCGGCGCTCCCCGGCGACATGTCCACTTGCAATAGCTCGATCAACCGTTGCAGTGAAACGCCCATCTGACGGTATTGCGTCAGGTACTGCCCGATCATGCCGGTGACAAAAGACATCCAGCCCAGGTATGACACGAACAGCGCAAAGTCGCCGATGGTGAACTGACCGTTGTTCATGGCCTGCGCACCCACAAGCAGAAGCACGCCTGTGCCGAGATTGGCGGCGTTAAACGACACACTGTCCAGCAACTGCGTAAACAGCACATCGTTAAGTGTGGCGCGCCGGCGCGCGTCGTTGACTGTCTGGAGGTGGTTGACCACGTTCTTCTCGGCGCCGGCCACCTTTACGGCGGTCACTGCGCCAAACAACTCACCGAGTAGCCCGGTGACTTCGCCAATGGCTTCCTGGTTGGCCTTGCGATATTTGCGGATGCGCGTGTTGGCCAGGTTGACGGCGACGAGTGCGACGATCAAGGGGACAAACACCAGCACGGTGATCAGGGGGTTGATCGATGCCAGGACGATGAGCGCCGTCGCCGTGACAGCAAGCTGTCCCAATGGATCCAGCGTCCAGGTCAGGAACTTCTCGATAACTTCGATGTCATTGCGGAACCGGCTGATCGCCTCCCCCGCGGACGACCCCGCCGGCAACGCATTCGCGCCTGGCCGGTTCAAAATGCGGGTGAGGATGTTTTGGCGCATCAACGTCGCAACAAAGACGTGCACTATTTGCTCGACTGCTGCCGCGCAGACGTTCCAGGTGGTCCGCCCCACGTGTATGCCAACGAGCAGTGCTAACAGAGGCCATATACTCGTGCCCAGATCCAGTGGGCCGCTGCCGCTCAACCGGTCGAAGATCAGGCGCAGCACCAGACCCGGTATCAGCGGCAGGACATAGAACACGCCGACCAGGAATGCGCTAAGCAGGTACAGTCCGAACCGGAACCGCGCCAGTCGCCACAGATACCACCAGCCTTTCGCAATGCCCTTTGGCGTTCCAGGTGTTGTTTCACTCATGATGTTTCAAGCCAGGGCTTCTTCCAGCCCGGTGCGCATGAGTTGGGCGAAGCGGGACTGTGGATCACGCGCGAGCTGTTCGCGCGGCCCGCTTTCGACGCAGGCGCCAGAATCAAGGATGACGATGTGATCGACGCGTTGCACCGTCGCGAGCCGGTGCGCGATGATGATGCCGGTGCGACCGCGCAACAGGCGATCGATGGCTTGTTCCAGGCGATGTTCCGTCGCAGGGTCGAGTCGTGAGGAGGCCTCATCGAGAATGACGAGGCCAGGGTTTTTGAGGTATACACGCGCGAAGGCCAGCAACTGCGACTCGCCTGCGGACAGCCCTGTGCCGCCCGGCGCAAGCCGGCTGTCCAGACCCTTTGGCAGGCGCTGCAACCATTCGCGCAAACCGAGTTCATCCAGCACTTGCAGGATGCGCGCATCGGGTATCGACCGGTCGAAGAAAGTGAGGTTATCCCTAACAGACGCATGGAAAAGCTGGATATCCTGCGTGACGATAGCCACATGGTTGCGCAAATCAGACGTCGCCAGGTGGCGCAGGTCGATATCGTTCAACCGGATGGCGCCGCTCAGCGGGTCGAAAAAGCGAAACATCAGCCGTGTCAACGTCGTCTTTCCACTGCCGGTGCGTCCGAGCAGGCCAAGGCGTTCACCGGGGTCGACAGACAGCGACAAATGACGAATGACAGGTTCCTCGCCATCATAGCCAAACAGGACGTCTTCGAACCGCACCGCAAGCGGCCCTTCTGTGAGTGTCGCGCGGACATCCTCGACGATGGCGCTGCGCGTGTTGAACAGTTCGCGGATGCGGGTGATCCCGGCGCTGGCAAGCTGCAAGTCCTGCATCTGCCGGCTGATTTGTTCGATTGGTCGGTTGAGCACTTCGGTGTAGCTGTACATCAGGAAAATCGTCCCGATTGTGACGGCCCCAGTGCTGTACAGCATGATCCCCATGGCAAGCGCGGTGACCGTCCCGATGCCAAACAACAACCATCCCGCTTGCCACGAGGCGCTTCCCATGATCGCGGCGGGGATAGTCATCCGCAGCAGCTTGCGCGAATGTTCAGCGAAGCGCCGGAGCACATAGGCCGTGCCGCCGTTGGAACGAATATCCTCGACGCCGGAGATGCGCTCCTCGAGGAATCCAAACAGCTGCGCAGTGGCCTCGCGCACGATGCGCCAGCGGCGGCTGGAGACGTTGTTGAGGCTGGTGAGCAAGGCAAAACTGATACTGGTGAAGATCGTCATGACCGCGCCAACGCGCCAGTCGAGGTCAAAAAGCAGGATAAGAACGCCGACAAGTAATAAGCCGTTGGCAAAGACGCGCACAACGAAGCGCGAGAAAAAATTGCCCAACGTGGCGACGTCACCATCCACCCGTTCGATCAACTCGCCGGGCGTGTGCGCATTGTGAAAGCCGGGGTCGAGGCTGAGGACGTGGACGGTCAGATCGGCGCGCATCTGATTCGTGGCGACCAGTCCGATGTTCTCGCCGATATAGGATTCCACAACAGTCGCGAGTTGGCCGGTGATCGCGACGACCAGATAAAGCACGCCCGCCAGTGCCAGCGACTGAAGAGGCGCGTGGGCGCCTGCGGAGTCGATGAAGTAGCGCAGTATCTGCGGGTTGATGAGACTGAGGCAGATGCCGGCCAGCACGATGACGACAAGCACTGCCACGCGACGCCATTGCGGGCGGAGATATTTTGACAGCAGTGCGAAATACTGCGAGATTGATATCTTCATACAGATTCAGGTGATAAAACGCAACTCACATTATCTGTCATTACCTTCGCCAAAGTGAGGAAGTGAGGAACATGAAACAGGGCTTATCGAGCAGAGTTGTCGAGACAATAAGTATGTTATTCTCAGCGCATGTTAAGACCTGTAAACAGCTATAAACATAAGATCGTCCTGGCGCTCATGTCACTGATGATGCTCACTGTTCTCACAGGATTTGACTGGCCGCAGTTCAACCAGGATGCGCAACATCGTGGTAACAATGTGCATGAAGTGAACATCAATGCAGGAAATGTCAGCCAGTTGGCGCAATTGTTCAAAGTCAGCCTGCCAGATTATGCCGATGGGCCGCCGGTATATCTGTCCTCAGCCAGCACTATCAGCGGGACGCGCAGTGTGCTATTTGTGACCACCATCTCAGGCCACATCGTTGAGTTGGACGCGCTAACCGGGCAGCAGATATGGGCACATCAGTATGGCCCCAATGGTTGTGTCAGTCCAAGCGGCGTTTGTTTGACGACCTCGTCGCCAGCCCTGGACCCAAATCGCCAATACGTATACAGCTATGGCCTGGATGGTTTCGTGCACAAATATGCGGTCTATGATGGCAGCGAAACATTGACCAATGGCTGGCCAGAGACAGCAACTTTGAAGGACAACGTCGAGAAGGGTTCTTCGCCCTTGTCGGTGGCCACAGCCAGGAACGGCAGCAGCTACCTATATGTCACAAACAGCGGCTACTTTGGAGATGGCGGGAATTACCAGGGACACCTGACCGCCATCAACCTGCTCGATGGCTCACAGCATGTCTTTAATACTCTGTGCAGCAACCAAACCTTCCATTTCACACTTGCCAACAACCCGTGTCCGGAAGTCATGTCCGGCGTGTGGGCGCGGTCTGGCGTGGTCTATAGCCCCGCTACAGACAGGATCTATCTGGCTACCGGCAACGCTGCGTACAATCCAGCGCTGCATGATTGGGGTGACACTGTTCTGGCCCTGCATCCCGATGGCACTGGGGTTGCTGGAGATCCCGTGGACACATATACGCCAGCGGATTATCAATCACTGCAAAATAATGACCTTGACCTGGGTAGCACGAACGTTGCCATCCTGCCCGTGCCTGTGACCAGTACTTTGCAGCATGTGGCGGTGCAAAGCGGCAAAGACGGAGTTTTGCGTTTGCTCAACCTCGATAATCTGAGTGGTCAGGGCGGGCCAGGTCATACCGGCGGTGAGGTGCTCTCACCTTTGTCGTTAGTACCGAGCGGTGAGGTATTGACCGCGCCCGCTGTGTGGGTAAATCCAGTCGATGGTCGGACGTGGATATACGTAGCCATAAATAGTGGACTTGCCGCCGTGCAATTGACTTTCACCCCGGAAAACACACCCACCCTGAGCGAGATCTGGCACAAGACCCGCGTTGGCACTTCGCCGATCATCGCCAATAACATTCTGTACTTGGCCAGCAGTAACTACCTGCAAGCGCTTGACCCCGTCACCGGCAGCCCCAGCGGCCCGTTGTGGCACACGACGTTGATCGGCGGGGTGCACTGGCAGAGTCCAATTCTTGCCAACGGTGTGCTGTATGTGGCTGATAATAGTGGAGCGTTGCTGGCATTTTCTCTGGGTGGGCTGCCACCTGTTATCTTCTCGGCGTACCTTCCTTTGGTGATGCGCTGACCAATGCGGGTGAATGCATTTGCTTGGGTGCGGCTCTTGTCAGCGTCAGTTGGCGCCGGCTAAGGTATTGTGCCATAGAATGGGTGAGTATTGACTATGGGTAAGATCGATTGGCTGCATTCGTGGAAGCAACCTGCATGACAAAGGCGAAGTCAAAGCCCGGTGACGCTCCTGTGTTATTCGAGGTGCGCCAGTCGTCCATTCATGGGCGCGGCGTGTTTGCGCTCAAGCGCATCAGCAAGGGACAACGCATCATCGAATATCTTGGCGAGCGCATTACGCCGGAGGAAGGCGAGGCGCGTTACGACGACGACGCGTCCGATCATCCACATGTGCTGCTGTTTACAGTGGATGAGACAACGGTGATTGATGGCGGCGTCAACGGTAATGAGGCAATTTACGTCAACCACTCGTGCGCGCCAAATTGTGAAGCCGTGAACGATGACGGCCATATTTTCATCGAGGCGTTACGCACAATAAAGCCGGGCGATGAACTCACATTTGACTATGCCCTGGAACGCCCCGGTGAGTTTCAAATGGAATGGAAGGAACAGTATCTGTGCCGGTGCGGCGCGCGCACTTGCCGCGGGACCATGCTCGCCCTTCCGAAGTAACTGTAGAAATTCAAGTGTTAAGGAGCAATGAAATGGGTTTGCAGGAGTACATTCACGAAAACGACGATTCAGAACAGCGGTTGATCGCGCAGGTGAGCCAGTTGAGCGCTGCAGATTATGCCGCTGATATGGGCGGCGGTTGGACCGTTCGCACCGCGTTGGCGCATCTGGCGTTCTGGGACAGCTGCCGGCTTGCACTGCTCCAGCGCTGGGAACTCACCGGCGTGAGCGATGCGCCTTCTGACTCCGACATCATCAACGCAGGGGTTGATGTGCTGGCAAACGCGATTTCCGGGCCAGCGGCTGGCCCGCTTGCGGTGCGCGCTGCTCAGGCGATAGACGCCGAAGTGCGCAAGATTCCACCTGAGTTAGCCGCGGCGATCGAGGCGGCCGGCCAGTTGACAGTGCTGCGCCGTTCCGCGCATCGCAACACGCACCTTGACGAAATCGCAAAGGCGCTGAAACAAGCCTGACCATCTCTGTGTTTACTTGCGGAGGCGACCATTACACGCATACTGATTGCCGAGTGTAAGCAGGAAGTATCGACCTTTAATCCTGCGCTCACGCATTACGCGGACTTTGATATCATGCGCGGCGATGAACTTCTCCGCTATCATCGCGGCGTGCGCAACGAGATCGCAGGCGCGCTGAGCGTATTCGATCAGCGCGCCGACATCGAGATCGTGCCGGCGTATTCAGCGCGCGCCATCACGTCGGGTGGGACGCTGGACGCAGCGGACTTCCGGCGCATCGCGAACGAGTGGGCAGAAGGCATCGCCGCCGCCGGCCCGGTCGATGCGGTTTACTTCTCGCTGCATGGCGCCATGGCCGCGACGGAGGAAGATGACCCTGAAGGCGCGTTGCTTGCCGAGACGCGCAAGATTCTTGGCGAGGGAATGCCAATTGTTGCATCGTATGACCTGCACGGCATTCTGACTGACCGCATGTTGCAGCATGCCAACGCCAGCGTGGTGTATCACACCTATCCTCACGCCGACTTTTTTGAAACCGGCGCGCGAGCCGCGCGGGTGTTGTTGAAGCTCGTAGATCGTCAGGCGCACCCTGTGACGGCAAAGGTGTTTATTCCGGCGCTCGTGCGAGGCGACGAACTGATCACGGCAACGGGCTTGATCG
>CAIXPS010000307.1 GCA_903921365.1 uncultured bacterium
AGTTGATCCGACTGCGCACCGGTGTGCACGCGCACGTTGCCGAAGTTGGTTCCGAACTTCGGTTCAAGTTCCGACCGCAGCCGAACAGGCAGCGGATCGCCGCTGCTTCTGCCCGCCGATATCTGGCGTTCAACGTCGTTGCCGGCGTCGAAGCTGCCATGCATGTCCAGCTCATCCTCGCGGCGTCGCACCAGTGGGGTGATGGCGGGTGAGCGCTGGGCTGTGGGATCATCCTCCTGGCGCGCCACATCCGACGGCGCGCTTGAGCTCATGACCTGCGACGCGACGCGGTCGGCCTCGCGTTCGTAGGGGTCGTCAGCGGCGCCAACGGTCAGCCTGGTCTGAATAGCTCTGTGTCGCCCCTCCAGCAACTGACCTACGGCGCGGTTGCCGATGGTGCGTTGCAGGTGGAGCACTTTTGCCGGGTCGATGGGGGCAGAACCGCTCAGCGTCTGTTGCACGATGGCGGCAGGACTGTATTGCGGCACAGGTGTCTCACGCTTGGCGGGCTCCCGCTTCGGGGGATCCTGTTTAGCCGCGGATCGAACAACACTTCCTGAATCTTTTCCAGCCATGACACGCCCTCCGACAAACACGCACGTTGCAAAATTATAACCCTTCGTGACTGCGTCAAAACCTTACAAGAAAAAGTCCTGCCGCGTCTTAGTTACTCAGTCTGTGCGTGCGATGACGGTATCATACTTGAATGTATTATGTGTTGCCAGCCGGAGTGTCAAATGCCAGTCGCTGAAAATCAACCGACGCCTTTCCCCGACGTGAATGCCCTGTTGCATGATTTGCTGGAAAGCGCGCGGGCCATCCTGGGCAGCCATTTCATCGGCATGTACCTGGACGGCTCGCTGGCCGGCGGCGGGTTCGACCAGGATAGCGACATCGATTTTGTCGTCGTCACAGACAGTGAGATCACAGACAATCTCTTTTTAGCCCTGCAGGCCATGCACGACCGCATCGCCGCAAGCGATGCCGCGTGGGCATTAGCGTGGGCGATCCAATTGGAAGGTTCGTATCTATCGGAGCAAGCGCTCCGCCGGCATGACCCCACTCTTGCGCGCCATCCCAATATTGAGCGCGGCGCAGGCGAGCGGCTTAAAATGGTTGATCACGGCGAAGGCTGGAACGTTCATCGCTCCATTCTCTGGGAAAAGGGGATCGTGCTGGCTGGCCCTGCCCCGCAATCGCTCATCGATCCTGTTGCGCCGGATCAGCTGCGCGGGGCGATGCGCTCCACCTTGTCCGGCTGGGGCACAGACTTGCTGAATGACCCTGCACAAATCACGCAGCGCGGTTACCAGTCCTATATCGTCCTGTCACTATGCCGCATTCTTTATACGCTGGAGTATGGGGCAGTCGCCTCAAAGCCGGCTGCGGCGCAGTGGGCGCAGGAAACGCTGGATGCCCGCTGGACGCCTTTGATCGAGCGGGCATGGGATGGGCGGCATACTCCGGGACTGGCGCCTGCCCCGGAGGATGTGGCTGAAACGCTGGCGTTTATGCGCTATACACTGGAACGTAACACCTCAACAATCGTCACCGAGTGCGCCGGCAATTCCACAATCCCGTCGTGGAAGCTCAGTTCCACCGCCGCCGGGAACACGCGAGTGGGCTGATCAACGTCGTTATACGCGTCGGGCGAGTCGCC
>CAIXPS010000308.1 GCA_903921365.1 uncultured bacterium
CCAGATGAGGTGGGTAGTACAGGACTCGAACCTGTGACCTCTTGTGTGTAAAACAAGCGCTCTAACCAACTGAGCTAACCACCCGATGAGAACATGATTGTAGCCTTACGCTCTGAGACTGTCAACACGCGTCAGATTGATAGATCGATTCGAGTAAACCATGAGTGAATGCAATGGCCTGATCAGCCTGGATCGCGTAACAAAGCGATATGAAGAGGCCGGCGTAGAGCGCACTGTCCTCGATGAAGTGACGCTTGATCTGGGTTGCGGGGAGTTCGCTGTTCTTCTGGGCAAGAGCGGCACCGGAAAGAGCACACTGCTCAACCTGATTGGCGGTATTGATACTCCAACAGCGGGCGACGTTCGGATCGATGGCCGGTCTATTACGAAGATGAGCGACCATGACCGCACCGTATTCAGGCGCGAGAACATTGGATTCGTCTTTCAGGCCTTTAACCTGATTCCCATGTTGTCGGTTCTTGAAAACGTCCTGATGCCCACCGAACTGTCCAGTGATCCACGCAAGCGCAAACTGGGTAAGGAGCGCGCCCGTGACTTGCTTGACCAGGTGGGGTTGGGCGATCGGTTGAATGCCTATCCAGACAGGCTGAGCGGCGGCGAGCAACAACGCGTCGCCATCGCGCGCGCGCTTTCCAGCAACCCGCTTGTCGTCCTTGCGGATGAGCCAACCGGCAACCTCGATGCGGAAACCGGCAAGGTCGTGCTCGCGTTACTCGATCAACTCACCCGCAAGGCCGGCAAGAACCTCATCATGGTGACGCATAGCGAGGAAGTCGTTGGCATCGCGGATCGCGTGTTGCACCTTAAAGATGGCAAGATCGTCGGGTAAGTGTGTCATGAGAAACTGATCGGCGCCTGAATCCTGGCCACGCTGCCGCGCGTCGTGCGTTTCAACTGGAACGTGCCGCGCAGGTCTTCCTGGACGAGCGTCTCCACGATGCTTAGCCCCAGGCTGGGGGTTTTCATGTTGCCGGCCTGGCTGCCTCGTCCGTTATCACGGACTTCCACAACGATGTTGTTGTCTGAGCGGGACATTTCAACGGTTATTTTGCCCTCGGTGCGATCAACGAATGCATGCTCCATCGCGTTCTGCACCAGTTCGTTGGCGCACAACGCCAGCGCGGTCGCAGCGCGTGACGATAGCCTGATTTCATCACCTGTGACGATAACTTCGAGGTTCTGATCGGGGCGGGTCATGTTTGCGTGCACCAGTCTGACGACGCGCGTGATCACATCTTTCACATCAACCAGACGGAACCCTTCCTGCGCCAGCGCATCATGGACGGCGGCCACGCTCATGATGCGGTTGATGCTCTCTTGCAGCACCTCTTTGGCGCTGACCTTTCGGCCATCGCTCATTTGAAGCTGCAACAGCATCACGATGTTCTGCAGGTTGTTTTTGACGCGGTGGTTCATTTCGCGCACGATAGCCGAGTTTCCGATAAGGTGGGCATTTTCAATTGCAAGCGCAATCTGGTTCGCCAGCGTCGTGCACAACTCCACCTGAGCCTGGGTGAATGGCGCCGCTTGATCGCTCCAGACGTTCATCAGGCCAATCGTGCGGTCATGGATGGTCAGGGGCAGGCACAACAACACAAGGAGCCCGGCATCCGCGGCCCAGGCAGCGTGCGCAGGGTGCATGTCGGCTTTTACATTCGAAAGCATGAGCGGGCGCGTCAATGCATCGGCCTTGATCATTGGCAGGTTATTCAGCGGCCATTCGGGCTCGTTGGGCACACCCGGGCGCTGATCGTAAACTGCCCGGGGGGTGTAGGCATTCAGGTTTTCATCGAGCAATAGCAACTCGCATCGGCGCGAGTTCACAGCGCGCACTGCCATCTCCGCAACAACTCGCAACGTCTCATCCAGATAAGCGGGGGCGATTACGGCGCGACTGACTTCCGCCACTGCCGATAACTCGCGCATCTTGCGTTCCGTGTTCTCGAAAAGGATCGCGCGCTCGAGTGCGCCCGCAACGACATCACTGATTAATGAAGCAAACTCAATCTCGCCATCTGTCCACTTATGAAGATGGTGCGTCTGGATGTTCATGGCCCCAATAACGCGATCCTGGCTGATCAAAGGCACTGCCATCAGCGATTTAAATGGCCGTTCGCGGGTGTTTGGAATCATATAGAACCGTTCATCTTTCCATGCGTCCCGGACTGCGACGAGTTCGCCATGTTCTGCCGCCCAGCCTGTAATACCCTGTCCCATTATCAGTTGCGCGTGATCGACAGATTGCGGGTATAAACCTGTCGTTGCCTTCAGGATCAAGCTATGCGCAGGCGCATCCAGCAGATAAATCGAGGCCGAATTCAC
>CAIXPS010000309.1 GCA_903921365.1 uncultured bacterium
CATGAAATGCCCCGGTCAGGGTTGGTGTCGCCACAATGCCCAATCTGTGTTGGCCGCTTTGTGCGAACTACATAGCGATCGCTTTGAAATCGCCTGGAAGTCGGTGCCCTATGCCTAGTCCACGAATCTGCGGTATACCCTCTGCTGAGCATGTGCTACAAAACTTTCAACGTGCATATGCGTAACATTGCGATGAAGTTGGAGATGTGTGGCGGTGCGCAACCTATTGTGATGCGATGCCAGGAGCTGGGTTTGATTGACAGTGCAGTATGTTGACACATAATACAGTCTGGGTACCCCACGATCTTCATCTTTACCATGCTATATGGGTGAATTTCTAGGGCTCTGGTAGACTGACCCCAACTTAACCTACACAAGTCTGATCTGCATTGGTCACATACTGCGTCCGGTTTGTTTATAGGCAGCTAGCCACGTTGTTTGCGCCTGGTGATTTGAGGTATCAGATTGACCGGTGTCTAGGCCACCGCTGAGGGAATGCGCCACTTGATCAGCGCGACCTTTATCGTGTCGTTTACCATCAGGCACGCGACCATCGCGTAGACGAAAATGATGAGCATCTGCCACCACGGTAAAGGCGCAAGCCCCTGGATACCCACAAACGTAAGAACGGTACCTATAAGCGCATCTGCCGTCAGTGCAACCAGGAGAGTTTTACTTGGCATCGTTGACCAGAAGCTATGACGTTCCCGAGCGGACACGATGGAGAAAACAGCGAAATACAGTAGCGTCAGGAAACTGAACGTGTAAAGGGCATTGTCGTTGGTTCCCAAACCGAAACGCGACCAGCCGATCCACAAGAGGAGAAGCGCTTCTGCGACCATTGCGATGCCGAGCACTACCGACACCATGATGAATCCCCCGATATTCCACGTCTCCGGTTTCCTTGAGGGTCGAACGTGGTCGGTGGCGAGGGATATCTTGGCAAAGTCCGTCATGAATACCAGTAGCAGCATCGCAAACGCGGAGACGACGAACTTACCCGTCACCACATAGGCGATGGCCACGAATGCGGCCTTCAGAATTGTTCGGCTGATCTTGTTGATGATCCACGTCAGAATGCGCTGGTAGATCGTCCGCCCTTGCTCGATCAACTCCACGATGTTTGTTAGTCCTGGTTCGGTCAGGACGACGCTGGCGGCTCCCTTGGCAACATCGGTGGCAGTGCTGACGGCGATGCCCACTTCGGCTTGGCGCAGTGCGGGTGCATCGTTGACACCGTCTCCCGTCATACCGGTCACGTGCCCCGCTGCCTGCAAGTGCTGAACGACGATGTATTTATCCTCTGGATACACTTCGGCGAAACCATCGACACCTGCCAACAAGTCCACTGCCGAGTTACCAGCCTTTGTGCTAGCGGCCTTTAGGTCTGCCACGCGCCGAATATTGGGCAGCCCGACTCCCTGTGCGATCTCACTCGCGACCGCTAACGCATCGCCAGTGAGCATTTTTACTGGGACACCAAGATCATGGAGTTCAGCAATGAGCTGTTTGGCATCCGGTCGAGGTGGATCGTATAACGTCACCAATCCAACCAATGTAGGTGAGCCCGTTTCGGGACCGCGCGCTACAGCCAGCGTCCGATATCCCTTCAGCGCCGATTCACTGACACGGGCCTCTAACGCCTCAATAGCCGGGGGCTGGAGGCCGCAAGCTTCAGCGACGGTTCGAACGGCGCCCTTCATCATGCGCAAACGCTGCCCGTTTTGTTCGACTACGGCTTCCGTCCGCCGATTTTTCGCATCAAATGGCGCGAAGGAGATTGGCGTGACAGGGGGTACGCCGCCAAAGACGTTCCGCTCTTTCGCCGCCGCAAGGAACGCCAGATCAATCGGATCTTGATTGGCTTCTTGAGACGCGAGTGCGCCCGCGAACAACACATCGGATTCCTTCGCCTGCTCCAGCGGAATTACGCCCGTGACCGCCAGTTGGTTCATCGTGATCGTGCCTGTCTTGTCCACGCAGAGCACATCCATCGTCGCGGCGTCTTCAGCAGCACTGAGTCGCGTAACCAGCACACCGCGCTTCGCCAGTTCCTTCGATCCGACGGCCATGCTGACCGTGAACATGACGGGAAGGGCGACCGGCACCGCGCTCATTAACAGCACAAGTATGAGCGGAACCATCTCAAGGAGCGGAGCACCACGGATCAGCGACATCACGACTACTACAACCAGCAGCGCGCCAACAATGACGAAGAGCCAGCGGACGACCTTGGCCACCACTGCTTCGATGTGGAGTTTCGGTCGAGCCTGCTGTACCAACTCAGTGGTGCGACCAAAGTAGGTCTTCGCCCCCGTCAACATGACCACGCCGTTGCCTTCACCCCGGCGAACGATGGACCCCGACGAGAGCACGTCGCCTGACTTCTTGTCGGCATCTTTCGATTCGCCGGTGAGGGCCGACTGATCAACACTCAACGCTCCAGTGAGGAGCTTGACATCCGCGGGAATGATGTCGCCCGGACGCACGCGGACAATATCGCCTGGAACCAGTTCCCGTGCGGGAATGACCTGCCAGTTCGAATCACGTAGGACACGGGCACTGACCTGCAACCGTTGCCGCAACGTCTCGACAACACCGGCGGCGCGTCGCTCCTGCGCAAAACTCAAGATGGCGTTGACGACCAGCAGAGCACTCACCACAACGAGATCCGTATACTTTCCGAGCGCAGCCGACAGGACCATGATCAGTTCGAGCATCCAGGCCGATATTCCCCAGAATTTTCGGAGGAAATCTCTGACTGGGTGCCCCTTCTGCACGGCCACTTCGTTGAAGCCATTCTGCTTTCGGCGAGTATCTACCTCCGCACGCTGGAGGCCTTTTTCGGGATCAACGTGTAGCGCAGCGAGCGTGTCGTGAACCGATGCAGCAGCAATGTCAGGGGGCTTGCTGTTTTCCGATTTTAGTGACGCGGGCTCGATTACGGGATTATTAGGAGTCATATGAAGTAACGCTGTCCTTGGTTAATAGCTGATCACAAAAACACCGGTTCTTTAGGCAGGTAGCAGAACAATATGTCAATGAACATCCACTTATGCTGGAACTCGGCGGGTGTGAGCTAAACCATAATGAGTCGAGTGACACATGCACGTCATCTATGAACCGACCCGTTTTACACTTGTTGTGGATGTTTTCGTGGTCTAACAGGCTTACCTTCTCGTCCTCAACTATGCTCATCAACTTCTTGGCGAATCAGCATTTGCTCATGGTGATTTGTACATCAGGATTATTAAGGACACCTGTGTATCAGCTTCAGACCTGCCTTGGTAAACTTTGTCTCATTTTGTTGTGCATAATACTTGATCAGCAATATCCCATCAAAGCCCCCAAAAGAGGACCATGCCGATCACCAGAGCTACGAAACTGATCACGGTGAGTAACCAGCCTACCCGGAAGAAGTCGCTGAAGCGATAGTTTCCCGGGCCGATCATCAAAATGTTGACCGGATGGGCGAATGGAGTGAGAAATGATGCCGAACAGCCTATCGCAGCAGCCACCGCCATGGCTTGGGGATTGGTATGCATGCTCAAGGCAGCGCTGATGGCAATCGGCCCTGTGACCAATACTGTAACCTGGCCTCCCATGAACTGAGTGAGTCCAGCCGTTAACAGATAGACGCCCGCCGCCAGACCCAGTGGTCCGAAAGGACCGACTAATTTGATTACCTCATCGCCAATAAGAGCCGCCAGGCCAGTCTGAACCATCGCGATACTCACCACATACATCCCGGCGATCAAAAAGATGGCGCGCCACTCCATGCTTCGGTAGGCCTCCTCCATGCTGATGAGCCGTGCCAGTACCATGACGAGCGCACCCGTCAACATGGCCAGGTAGACCGGAAAACCGAGGATGGACGCAATGATGGCTATGGCGAGGATGACTGAGGCCAGGGCAGCGCGACGGGTTTGCAGCGGCTGATCGCTTGTGTCAGCCTCCAATACGATAAAGTCCGGGTTGTTGCGCAACCCCCTCAGCCGGTCAGGTGAACCCACCATCAAGATCGAGTCGCCAGGAACGAGTGTGAAGCTGCCCACATCAGTGCGGTAACTGCGGCGTCCGCGCAGAAGCGCCACGGCTGTGAATCCGTAGTTCACACGGAAATTCAGTTCGCGTAGCGTTCGGCCTTCCGCGCGCGAGTGTGGCGACATGATAGCCTCGACGAAAGATACCCCCCGGGGACTAACGTGCCCGTCCGATGGTTGGCGATCGAAGCGTACCCCCAGACTGGACAGTTGACTCACGCGATCTTCGCGACCGACTGTGAGCAACACATCACCTGCAAGAATGGCTTGACTTGGCGACGGCGCAAAGATCGCTTGGCGCCCACGCCAGATCGCCGCCACAGCCAAACCGAGACGCACCCCAATCCCGGTCTCGCCAAGTTTGCGGCCTGCCAGGGTTGAGTCGGGCAGCACCTGTACTTCCCATAATCGCTCTCCGAGTTGGTAGACGTCCTCCAATTCGCTACCAGTGCGGTGTGCCACCTGTTGTTCCGCGGACGGCTCGCGATTCGGCAGCAATCGCCTGCCTAGAAGCGCCATGAAAGCGATTCCAGCCAACGCGATCAAGCCGCCCACTGGCGTGAAGTCTAGGATGTGTAGCGGAGCCTGCGGTGGGTTCGCAATGAGTAGCAGGTTGCTCACGATAATGTTGGCCGTCGTGAAGTAGGTGGCGGCTCCACCCAACAGACTGCCGTATGCCACCGGGATGAGCAACTTGCTCGGACGGATACCGGTTCGCCGTGAGGCCTCAATGGCGCTGGGCAGTAACAGCGCGCCTGCGGCCAGGTTGTTCATCACAAGCGACAGCAGTGCCGTTGTCGCCGTGAACAGAAAAATGAGACGCGTCTCGGACGCGCCGCCAATTGCCAATAACCGATGTGCAACCACACGCGCCACGCCGGTTTCCTCAAGGCAACGCGTGATGATGAACAAGCTGAAGAGGGTAACGACAACCGGCTGTCCCAACCCCGATATTGCCTTGACGGCGTCGGCCGGTGTATTGGGCGGCCCTAACACACCCAGACCAGCGAACTGCGCAATACCCAGCCCCACTGCGATGATGAGCGCACCGATATCAACCCGTAGACGATTGAGCGCCACGAAACCCAGCGGGATCACGATGACCCCAATCACAAGCACCTGTGGCATTGTCATTAGCTTCCCATTCCCATTACGATTGAATCACCAAAGTTTAGCAGACGTATGTTAAAAGCCTGTAACATTGAAGCACCGCGCAAGTTCGTTGACAATCGAAAGTTGCGCAACAGCATCGTTTTGAACGGTGTGCAGTCGGAGGTTATACATGCCAGAACAACAAGGCAGACAATCGCGACAAGGAAAAACCGAACGGAAATCTGGAGCAAGCGCTTCAGTAGCCATGGTCGAACAGAACGTCGAGCAAGCTCAGATGCGCCCTGAGGTCGACGTCGGCTTGCGCTTGCGCCAATTACGGGATGATCACAACCTCTCCATCCGTTCCCTGGCAGCAGCGAGTGGCCTGTCGGTGAACACGCTCAGTCTGATAGAGAACGGCAAGAGTTCACCAAGCGTCAGCACCTTACAGCGAGTGGCTGCGGCGCTCAGTATTCCGATTACCTCATTCTTCGAGAGCAGCGCCGCTCCTAGCTCGATTGCGTTTGTGAAAGCCGGGCAGCGTCCCCGCGCCTCATTTACGCATGGCTGGCTGGAAGAGCTTGGTTCGGGAATGGCGGCCGGCGCCTTGCAACCATTTCTTGTAACGATGGAACCCGACAGCGGTAGTGGCCCACACGATATCGTCCATACCGGTTTTGAATTTGTCTACTGCCTGTCAGGACGGCTCACATACGTGATTGACGAGCAGACATTCCATCTCGAAGCGGGAGACAGCCTGTTGTTTGAATCGCATTTACCACATCGATGGCACAACGCAGAGTCGGAGCCTTCCCAGGCACTCCTGATACTTGCGCCGGCTGATCTGCGGGACCACCCCACGACTCGCCACTTCTCCGTTGGTGTGACCTAGACCGATGTGTCGCCTGACTTGCACAAAGAGTGATTCCGTTTGCGGCTGCCCAACCAGGTCTCTTCTCAGCGCAGGCTCACAAGGTATGCCATCAATGCCTCCAGGTCGTCTGGAGAAATCGTCTCCTTGAAGTCCTCAATCATCAGGTTGGGCTGGCATGCAGCGGTAGGGCAACTGGGATAGATAAACGCGTTCGGGTCCAGAATCGACTCGCGGATGTAATCAATCGCTGTCGTCGCCCTGCCCTTACTGGCTTTGTACACACTCGTTTGGATGGTACTGGCCGCGCTTCGATAGATGGTTGTCAGGTCGGGGCCGACAAGGCCGATGGCCTCATCAAATCCTTTCACGATATGGCATGAGTTACACACCTTTTTAACGAAAACTGTTTTCCCTCGGGCAATAACACTTATTGGCGCGCCAGTTGGATCGAGGGGAATCGGGGTGGCGGTTGGGGACGTAAATGTGCCGCCACATGCGACAAGCAAAAGTGCTGCGCTAACGATCAATCCCATGCCTATGTGCAAACGATGTTGGCCCATGTTGTTCGATCTCCGAAATGCTGTATTCATCTATGCTGATCCAGCACATGAGGTTTACTGCAGTTTTACATCAGGCGCCAGACTTGAAAAAATCCGCCGCATGTCGTCAGGGCTTTGAGCGCCTGAATATAACTTCCCATTGACAATGAACGATGGCGTCTGGTTGACACTAAGCCTGCTGCCTTCATCGCGATCTTGCGAGAGTTGGTCATCATACTTGGTTGAGTCCAGACACTTGTTAAAAACGCTACTGTCCAGGCCTAGTTGCATCGCCATAGCTTTCAGATTGTCCTTTGTAAAGTTACCCGCATTCTCACCGTGCGATTGGTTGGCAAAAATCGTGGCGTGCATTTGCCAGAACTTGTCCTGATCCATGGCGCACAGGCCTGCTTTCGCCGCGTCGACGGACTCCTGACCAATAAATGTCAGGCTACGCGACTCGTACCGCACTTTACCGGCGCTGGCGAACGCAGCCACGACGCCTGGTTCAAGGCGCGCGACGTAATCGCCACAGCCCGGACACTGCATGTCGGTGAATTCGAGCACCTTGATTGGCGCATCAACTGGTCCCCATGCGCGGCCATTCTTTTCGGCATTTGGCGGCGCAGGCTCATTCACGATGACCAATGTGTGTGGCTGGGAATCGCGCTGGCTCAGCACGATGGCTCCGCCAATGAGGACGATCGCCAGTACCGCAATGACTGCCAGAATAACCACGGTCTGCTTGCGTTCTTTAGCGCGTTGTTGCTCCATAAGTTCACGACGTTTCGACATTGCTTACTCCTTTCTCAGGCCGCCAGTTGATGCCGGAGGCGCAAATAGTAAATTATGTGTCATCTCTGTCCATAAGTGAAATACAACCAATATACTTGACATTCATATACAAGTGATTAAACTACAAAGAGATGTGATGCGCAACTCATGTGTGTTGAGATCGCCTGGGATGAGCATTACCTCTCAGTAAACACTTCCTGTATATATCTGGAGAATACATGTCAGCAACAAAGATCATCCGCCTCGAAGCCAAGCAAGTCGACGGGTTCAAGATTGAAGCTAAAGCCCGCAACCATAGCATGATCATCGATCAACCCGAAGCCAGTGGCGGGAGTAACAGCGGGCCGAATCCGCTGGAGTACCAGTTCGCATCACTCGCCTCGTGTGTCATTACCATAGGACACATCATCGCCAAGCAGCGCCGCTTGCCCGTGCGCGGAATCACCGTCAACGTGGAAGGCGAACTCGACACAGACGTTTTCATGGGCAAGAGCACCGCGACACGCGCCGGCTTTACCGGTATCAAGGTAATGGTCACCGTCGACGGCGACATGACTCAAGCCGAAAAGGAACAGTATGTGGCCGATATCGACCATCGCTGTCCCATCTCAGATAACGTTCTCAACGCGACGCCGATCACATTTGAGGTCAACTGATCCATCCGGCTCAATGGTCGATTGACATGCTGGTTATGCAAACTCAGAATACTCGGCAGTACGATGGCGGACAACAATCAGGAGATATCACATGAAAATCGCTTTTATTACCGACGATGGCAAGACCATCAGCAAACACTTCGGACGCGCCCAGCACTACCTCGCCATCACTGTCGAGGATGGGCGCGAAGTAAGTCGCGAGATGCGCGATAAGCTCAGCCATACGCACTTCGTCACTGAACCTCACGCGGCATCCGAGACACAGGAAACACGGCATGGCTTCAGCCCGCAGGAACAGAACCGGCATTTCCAGATGGCAGTTGCCATCGCGGACTGCGAGGCGCTCGTATGCGGCGGCATGGGCGCCGGCGCCTATAACAACATAAACGAACGCGGTATCAAACCAATGCTGACGGATATCAGTTCAATCGACGAGGCGCTCAAGGCCTATGTCGAAGGGCGGCTGGTGGATCGTGCTGCGGACATGCTGCATTAGCAGGATATCGCGCCGCCAAGCTCTTCTGTTATCTGTCTGGGCAGCGCTTGGACTGCACATGAATACACGCCAATCCCTTACAGCAACCATTGTCTACGACAACCGGCCTTACGATCCGCAACTGACCAATGCCTGGGGATACTCGTGTCTGATCGAAGCCGGCGACTGGTCATTGCTGTTTGACACTGGCGGCGATGCGCAGACGTTGCGGACGAACCTGACCCGGTTGGGGATTGATCCGCGCAGCATCGGTACTGTCATGTTGTCCCATTTCCACACAGATCACACAGGTGGCTTGCAGGCTGTTTTATCTGACAACGGGCATCGCCCCACGCTGGTTGTGCCACAATCGTTCCCTTATGAATTCAAACAGCAGGCTGGTGAGCACGCCCGCGTGGTCGAAGTGAGTGGCGCAATAGACGTTGGCGAGCACGCATTGTCCACGGGTGAACTGGGCAAATCAATCATTGAGCAATCCCTGTTGCTGAAAACGAGCGATGGCCTGGTCGTGATAACCGGGTGCGCCCACCCCGGCATTGTGAATATCGTCGCGCAGGCGCGCCAACAGGGTGAGATAGACCTGGTGATGGGCGGCTTTCACCTGAAAGACGCCGGCGCTGCCGAGATCGATACCGTCATTGAACAGCTGAAACAACTTGGAGTGAAAAGGGTCGCGCCAAGTCACTGCACCGGCGATCTGGCAATTCGCATGTTCGCGGCAGCCTTTGGCGCTGGTTTCATCGCAGTCGGCGCCGGCGCAAGGATCGGCATGTGGCTGCCCGGAGGTTGGCAGCCGCGCCTCACGTCGATGTTCGATTGCGAGTGAAGACCGCCAGCACACTCACCGCATCAGTCGAATTCATCCTGAAAACCGCCACACTCCCGTGACAGATGCTGAACACGCACAGACCACGGGTCTACCGCATCCGCTGCCATCCACATGTTGACTAATGCATGCGTTTGCAATATAATGCAATAGCTTTCAATTGCATGATATGGCAAACTTAAGATATGGATGAATTACTGACAGCCAAGCAGGTACAAGAACAACTCAAGGTCGACCGTACGACCATTTACCGCATGCTTGACGACGGACGACTGACAGGCATAAAAGTCGGTCATCAATGGCGGTTCTCCAGCCAGGAAGTGCAGACGATGCTGAGTGGCGGGCGGACGATGCCCAGCGATAGCACCGCAGTGCGGAATCAAGGGCCTTTTACGGTTCTTCCGCTGCACTGTATCCAGCCTGTGCAGAACGTCTTTGCTGAAATCGCCAATGTGGGCGCGGTTACAACCGCGCCTGATGGGGAACCGCTCACAAAGATCAGCAATTCATGCCGTTTCTGCGATCTCATCCTCTCCAGTGAATCCGGCCGTCAGGCCTGCGTTGCCTCGTGGCGAGAATTGAGCGCGCAGTCTGACACTCAACCCAGATTCACCACCTGCCATGCGGGTCTGCAATATGCGCGCGCGCATTGAGATTAATGGAGATCTGGCCGCGATGCTGATCGCTGGCCAGTTTTACGCGAGCGCCACAGATCGCGAAGCAGCACACGCGCGCGTTCAGGCGCTCGCCGATGCGTATGGAATTGATATCGAATTGCTGAGCGAAGCCATACAGGATATTACCGTCCTGGACGCTCGAAACCGCGAAAAGCTCAGCACATGGCTGAAAAGCGTCGCCCATACCTTTGAGGATATCGGTCATGAACGCGCAGAACTGATGGGTCGTCTGCAGCGTATTGCCGAAATGAGTACGCTTGTAACAGCTTAGCGCTTATACAACTTGATATTTTTACATAAAGGAAGTACTTATGTCCATTACGCCAGATCAAGTGCTCGATTGCAGTGGCATGGCCTGCCCCATGCCGATTCTCAAGACGAAAAAGGCGGTTGACGGGTTACAGCTCGGTCAGATACTCAAAATGATCGCCACGGACCCCGGCTCAACCAGCGATATGGAAGCCTGGACCCGGAAGACCGGTCATACACTCGTCGCGTCGGAACAGGCTGACGGCAAGTTTATTTTCTACATCAAGAAATCCAAGTAGAGCGTTCAATGCATCGCCCGCTTGATCGAAAACGCACACCATGACTGAATCAACAAGTAATCGTCTGGCAATCATTGCCTTACATGGAACACTGGATGCGGCATATCCACCGCTTATCCTTGCGACTGCAGCGGCTGCCATGGATATGCAATGCGCCATATTCTTCACGTTCTACGGACTGGAGATCATCAGGAAAGGCAAGGCCGATAAATTGCAGGTCGCGCCTATCGCAAACCCCGCCATGCCGATGCCTGTGCCCAACATCGTCGGCATGCTGCCCGGAATGACAGCGGTGGCTACCGGCATGATGAACAGTTGGATGCACAAGGCGAATGTCGCCAAGCTCAGCGAGTTACTAGAAATGGCTGTTGAGTCAGGCGTAAGAATGATTGCGTGCCAGATGTCCATGGACGTTATGGGCGTCAAGAAAGAGGACTTGATTGACGGCGTCGAAGTCAGTGGCGCCGCGACGTTTCTCGAATTCGCCAGCCAGAATGCTATCTCACTCAGCTTCTAGCGGGTGAGACTAAACAACAAATACATATCGAGGCGCACGATGGACGACAAAGTAATGATCATCATGACGAGCGGCCCGGACACACCACGCCGCTGCGCAACCCCCTTCTTTTTTGCCAGTCTCGCCGTCGCAATGGATTACGACGTGACGATGTTCTTCACGATTGACGGAACATTGCTCTTGAAAAAGGGTCTGGCAGAGACCATATTCCCCAAAACCGGCGGCAAACCGGTCAGCAGCTTCATGCAGGAAGCACTCGATGCAGGCGTCAAATTTACTGCCTGCACTGCCTCGACCGAATTGCATGATCTGCAGCCGTCCGATCTGATCGACGGCGTGAAGATGGTCGGCGGCGCATTCATGTGGCAGTTGGCTGAGGACTGCAAGACGGTTCTCAATTTCTAGGAGGAACCTATGGCGACTATTCGCGGCTGCAATCTACCCGAAGACTTGTATTACCTGATTGACAAGCATGTGTGGGCCAAACCCATCGACGGCGGTCTTTTGCGCGTGGGTATTACGGCAGTTGCCGCCAAACTCTCCGGCGGCAAACTGGCTGCAATCACAGTCAAGGCCAAGAACATCGGCCAGGAAGTGAAGCAGGGCAAGAGCCTTGCCACAGTCGAGAGCAGCAAGTTTGTCGGCCCTGTGCCGGCGCCTGTCACAGGGGTGCTGGTGCGCGCCAACGACGCGCTCGCCGCCAACCCCAACATCGCGGTCTCCGACCCCTATGGTGAGGGGTGGATCGCCGAAATCAAGCCTTCGGCCTGGGATGCGGAGAAAGACAAGCTCGCAACCGGCGCCAGCGGCGTCGCCAGTTACCAGGCGAAACTCGAAGCAGACAATATCTCATGTAGTTGAGAGCCATGGAGGCGCCCAATGACTGAGCCGACTATCTATCAACACCTGTTAGATCAGGGACTATCGCGCCGTGAGTTTCTCAAACTGTGCGGGGTGTTAGCAGGCGCCATGGGATTGCGCTGCGCTGCGCCTGTGCTGGCCAGCGGACTGCCCGCACACCTCGTGAACGACAACGCCTCTGCTGCCGAAGCGGTGGCACAGGCGCTGGAAAGCAAGCCCCGCTTGCCGGTGATCTGGCTTGAATTCCAGGACTGCGCGGGATGTAGTGAGGCGCTCACGCGCTCACAGTCTCCCACCCTCGTCGATCTCGTCCTCAACAAGATATCGATCGAGTATCACGAGACGTTGTCCGCCGCTGCCGGTTTTCAGATCGAGGAAAACAAGCAGGCGATCATGAAAAAGTACGCGGGCAAGTACGCTCTTGTCATCGAAGGGGCCATCCCTGTGGCAGACGATGGCATCTATTGCACCATCGGTGGGCGCAGTTCACTTGACTTGCTCAAGGAAGCTGCGGCAGGGGCGGCAGCGATCATTGCCACAGGCAATTGTGCGACCTTTGGGGGCCTACCCAAGGCAAACCCGAACCCCACGGGCGCGAAGGGCGTCTGGGAGATCATCACAGACAAGCCGGTAGTGAATATCCCGGGTTGTCCTGCGATTCCCGAAGTTTTCACCGGCGTCCTGGCGCATTTTCTCGTCTTCGGCGCTTTGCCAGAACTGGATCACCTAAACCGGCCCAAGACTTTCTACGCTGAGACGATCCACGATCGCTGTCTGCGCCGTCCGTTCTATGAAGCAGGCAAGTTCGCCAATACTTTTGACGATGAGGGCGCGCGCCAGGGTTGGTGTCTTTACAAACTTGGTTGCAAAGGCCCAACAACCTACAACTCATGCGCCACGATCAAATGGCAGGCCGGGCTGTCATTCCCAGTGCAATCGGGCCACCCGTGCCTGGGCTGCTCCGAGCCGAACTTCTGGGATGGCGGTGGTTTTTACCAGGGGCAATCCGCGCCTGTGATCCGCCCAGCGCTGGCTGGCGTGGGCGTCGCAGCGATAGCGGGTGTCGTGCTTGGCGCCGGCGTCGCGGCAGCGAATCGCGCGCAAAAGCCCAGAGACGCAGAGAAACCTGTGGCGGCGCAACAGAACAGCGCGGCTAAGGAGTAGGAGGACAACATGGACTGGAACGCAATTCTCGAGTTCGCGCGCGGGACATTCTTTCAGGTCGCGCTGTTGGTGTTTGTGGCTGGCATGGTCTACCGGCTCGCGCGCATCCTGCTGCTGGGCTGGAAGCCTAATCGCGTCACTGCGAAGGGCAGCCGCCTTGGCGGCGTGGGAATGTCTTTCCTCAAAGGCGCCATTATCTGGCCATTCATTCCGTGGGTGAAAAACACCGCCTCGCGCAACCCCGTCATCTACATCGCCGGCGGCATCTTCCACTTCGGGTTGTTTACTGTCATCCTGCTGGGCACGGCGCACATGCTGGTGTGGAAAAGCCTGCTGGGCTTCGGGTGGCCGACACTGCCGTTGCCCATCGTAGACTGGCTGTCGGCAATTGCGATTGCCGCCATGATCGGCCTGTTCATCAACCGGCTCATCAATCCTGTGCTCAAGTTGATCTCGGGGCCGGCGGAATGGCTGAACCTGCTCATCGTGTTCCTGCCAATGGTGACAGGGTACATCATGACGCACCACCTGTTCTTCCGCTACGAAGTGCTGTTCAGCCTGCATATGCTGGCGGTTGACGTGTTGCTCATCTGGATTCCCCTCAGCCGCATCTCGCACTTCATGTTCTATTTCTTCTCCAAAGCCATTCATGGCGCCGAGTTCGGCAAGCGAGCGGTCACACCATAAGGGGGCAGACATGAAAACTCAGGAAGCAATCAACACGTTTGTCAAGGAAACCGGCGGATGGGTGGCGGCGCAGTTGGAAGCCTGTACCCGCTGTGGAATGTGCGCGGAAGCCTGCCACTTTTACCAGGCCACTGGCAACCCCGAGTACGCGCCCGTGTGGAAATTGGAGTTGCTGCGGCGCGCTTATGAGCAACGCTTCACGATCAGCGGTAAAGCACGTTTGGCACTGGGCATCGACAAGCCGATCACGGATGCAGACCTGACGCACTGGAGCACGCTACTGTATGAGGCATGCACGCTGTGCAACAAGTGCTCAATGGTATGTCCAATGGGTATCGACATCGGCCCTTTGCTGCACAATGTGCGCTCAGCACTGTCCGAAGCCGAAGTCGTGCCGCTGGAACTCATGGCCGCAGTCAACAAGCAAGTGACCGAAGGCAGCCCGCTCGGCGTCACTGACAGCGTCTGGGACGACCGCATGGAGTGGGTGGCCGACGAGTGGGAAGTCGAACTGCCCATCGATGTCAAGGGCGCAGACATGCTCGTCGTGTTCTCTTCCATCGAGATCATGAAGTTCCCGGAAAACATCTCGGCCATTGCCAAAATACTGAACAAGGCCGGCGAGAAGTGGACATTAAGCCGCCAGGGACGCGAAGTGGTGAACTTTGGCTTCTATGAGGGCAGCGAGAAACGCACCAAGCTGTTTATGCAACGCGTGTTCGACGCCGCCAAAGCGCTGGGCGTGAAGCGCGTGCTGGTGACCGAGTGCGGTCACGCTTACGATGCGTTGCGCTGGACAGCGGCCAACATCATGGACGTGCCGGCCGGACTTGAAGTGATTCACATCGCGGGCCTTATCGGTGATTATGTCCGCAGTGGCCGCATCAAACTTAAGCCCGGCGCCTACGACAATGACGGCACGATCACCTTCCACGATGCGTGCAAGATACAGCGACGTGGAGGTCACATCAAGGAGCCGCGTGAAGTGCTCAACATCCTGGCGCCCCACGCGTTCAAGGAAATGACCCCCAACAAGGAAGAGGCCATCTGTTGCGGCGGCGGTGGCGGCGTCATCGCGATCAAGGCAGCCGATCCGCAGCGCTACGCTGTCTTTCAGTTGAAGATCGATCAGATGAAGAAGGTCGGCGCAAAAACTGTCGCCATGACCTGTTCCAACTGCCGGCTCCAGTTCACGGACTCGGTCAAACATTTCAACGTTGACGTTAAGATCGCCGGCCTGTCTCAGATGGTCGCCGACGCTCTGGAGGATTAGGAAGGCAGCCATGGCACAAAGACTTGTCATCGACCCCATCACACGCATTGAGGGGCACCTGCGCATCGAAGCCGAGTTGGATGGGAATAGCAAGGTCGCCAAAGCCTACTCGTCCGGCACGATGGTGCGCGGAATCGAGATTATCTTAAAGGGACGCGACCCGCGCGAGGCGTGGGCGTTTGCGCAACGCGCCTGCGGCGTCTGCACCACCGTCCACTCATTTGCGTCAATCCGCTCCGTGGAAGACGCTCTCGGCATCAAGATTCCCAAGGCGGCTAATCTGCTGCGCAACCTGATGATCGCCCAACAGTACGCGCACGACCACGTCATGCACTTCTACCACTTGCACGCGTTGGACTGGGTGGATGTCGTTGCGTCGTTAAAGGCTAACCCCGCCGAGACCTCGCGCATTCAACAGAGCATCTCATCGTGGCGCAATTCGTCGCCGGCCTATTTCGCCGACGTGCAGAAAAAGGTGCAGTCCATCGTGGACAGCGGCCAACTCTCCGTCTTCGCCAACGCTTACTGGGGCCACCCCGCGTACAAGCTGCCGCCGGAGATCAACCTGCTCGCGGTGGCGCACTACCTGGAAGCGCTGGACTGGCAAAAGGACGCCGTCAAGATTCACACGATCCTGGGCGGCAAGAACCCGCACCCCAACTTTGTGGTTGGCGGCGTGCCTATGCCCATCGACTTGAACAGCGACACCGCGCTTAACGCCGAGCGCCTTTCGATCATCAGCGATTCGATTGATCGCATCACCGAGTTCGTGGATCAGGTGTATCTGCCCGACCTGCTGGCCATCGCGCCCTACTACCTGGACTATGCGGCGATCGGCGAAGGGCTGGGCAACTTCCTCACCTGGGGCGAACTGCCTGGTGAAGACAATAGCGACACCTCCAAGTATGTTGTGCCGCGCGCGCTGATCCTGAACCGAGACCTGGCCAACGTGACTGTGCCAGACCCGCGCGACTTCGACCGCATGAAGGAGTACATTTCCCACTCCTGGTACAAATACGGCGCCGGCGAGACCGCCGGGCTGCACCCCTGGCAAGGCGAGACGACCTTCAATTACACCGGGCCGAAGCCTCCCTTCCAGCAGCTTGAAGTTGAGCAGAAATACTCCTGGTTAAAAGCCCCGCGCTGGAACGATGTGCCGGTTGAGGTGGGTCCGCTGGCGCGCGTGCTGGCAATGTATGCTGGAGGACACCAGCAAACCAAAGACCTGGTCGATATGGTGCTCAAAAAACTGGGCGCGCCACTCACGGCGGTCTTCTCGACACTGGGTCGAACAGCTGCGCGCGCTATCGAGACCAAGGTTTTCGCGGACACGTTGCGCGCAACCTACAATGATCTGATCACGGAGATCAAGGCGGGTAATACCAGGACGTTCAACAGCGATAAATGGGAACCGTTGACCTGGCCGGCCAGGGCACAAGGGTTTGGCTTCATGGAGGCGCCGCGCGGGGCGCTCGGCCACTGGATTGTCATTCAAAATGGCAAGATTGAGAACTATCAGATGGTGGTTCCAACTACCTGGAATGGCTCGCCGCGCGACCATAAGGGTCAGGCGGGAGCATATGAGGCCGCGCTGGTGGGCACGCCACTGGCTAAACCCGAATGGCCGCTCGAAATTCTGCGCACGATTCACTCGTTCGACCCATGCATGGCGTGCGCCATCCACATGGTGGACGCGCAGGGACAGGATCTCGGTGAAGTCGGCATTGGCCTAAACGTTTGTGTGAGTTGAGTGGTATGCGCCGCGCTTGCGGTTCTGCGGGATAGCCTGGGGAACGCGGGCGCGCCGCTACGTGAGAATTAATGGAACAGCAAGAGCGCAAAGTCGTCCTGGGGCTGGGTAATATCCTCAACCGTGACGAGGGTATGGGTGTGCATGCCGTTAAGGCACTGGAGGCGCAGATTGGCGATCTGGCCGGCGTCGAGTGGGTGGATGGCGGCGTGCTGGGCATGAATTTACTGATGCTTATCGAAGAATGCAGCCACCTGCTCGTGCTGGATGCCGCCGACGCGCGCCAGCCTCCGGGGACGCTCATTCAGTTGCGCCGCGAGCAAATCCCGCTCTACGCCGGGATCAAGATGTCGCAGCACCAGGTCACGTTCCAGGAAGTACTCGGCCTCGCCAACATCCGTGGAAAACTACCCCCGCACCTTCATCTGATCGGCATCCAACCGGCCGACCTGTCGATTGGGTTGGGCCTAAGTCCCGAAGTGGCAGCGATCCTGCCCGAAATGAACGAACAAGCCCTCGTGATCCTGAATCAATGGGGACTGCTTACGCACAAATGATGTCTGGAGATATGAAATGAGAACGATTCGTCTGCTCGATCTGGATACCGTGCCCGCGCTGCGCTCTCAGACGGTTTACCATGCCGTAGCCTATGCTATGACTTCCCAGACACCCGACACGATTATCCTGGTCAGTCCTGCCGAACCCTACGTGTGTATCGGCTACCACCAGGAACTCGACAAGGAAGTGGACATAGCGTACTGCCAGGCGCATGGGTTGCCTGTATTCCGACGCGAGGTCGGCGGCGGCGCGGTATATCTTGATTACGGCCAGATCTTCAGCCAGTGGGTTTTTCAGCCGGGTCAACTGCCCGCCTCGATCGATGAACGGTTCCGTATTTATGTCAACCCATTGGTGGATACCTACCAGGCGCTGGGTGTGAATGCCACGCACCGGCCGATTAACGACATACACGTCAACGGCAAGAAGATCGGTGGAACAGGCGCGGCCCAGATTGGCAACGCCGAAGTTGTCGTCGGCAGCCTGATGATGACCTTCGACAAGGCGACCATGTCACGCGTTCTGAAAGTCTCCTCGGAGAAAATGCGCGACAAGGTCTTCGAAAGTCTGGAACAGTACATGACCACGCTCAGCGAGCAGCTAAACCCGCTGCCGGCACGCCAGGTTGTCAAGGACCTTTATATCCAGAAGTGCGCTGCTACGCTGAACGCGGAAATCGTTCCTGGTGCGTGGACGGCGGAAGAAGAGGCCATGGCGGTTGAGTTGGACGCGCGTTTCACCTCAGATGAATGGCTGAACCAGCGTGGTGGGTTGCGCCAGCAGGGTGTCAAGATTCACCAGGACGTACAGGTGGTGGAGAGGGCGCTCAAGGCGCCGGGGGGTCTGATTCGCGTCACCGCTCGCCTGCGTGAGGGACGTATTGACGATATCTCTCTCTCCGGCGACTTTACCCTGCTGCCCGCGTTTGCGGTTGCGGCGTTGGAGCAATCCGTGAGAGGGCTGACCGCAACACAAGATCAGCTGGCGGCGCGCATTGGCGAAGCCTATAGATCAATCGGCATCCAATCTCCTGGCGTCACACCGGAAGACTTCGCGAAAGTAATTGCGTCAGTGGCGACAAACTAAGCAAAATGGGCAGAGCGCGTGGTGAAGAATCACAACGCCCCTGCCCATAAGTGCGATCTCAGCGTCAATTGAACGCTGACGACGTTCAAGCACGAACTACTCCCGCAGCGCTGTAGCAACACGATCCAATCGCGCTTGTGCGTCATTTGCAATGTCGGCAAATGCAGGGTCGGACAGGAGGGTTGACATGATCAGTGGATTGAGCAGTCTCTCCATCGATTCTCCATATGGTCGCCATATAAAGAAGTCACAACTATGGAGGTTGATGAAATGTTCAAACGATCACTAATTCTTTTCTCTTTGTCAGTTGCAATGCTCTTCGGAGCGCTGGCCATGCCGGCACAAGCCCAGACGCCGACACAAGGACTTTTACCGGATGTCACGCAGGCGCCCGTCAACACACTCGAATGCCCGATCTGTGAAGTTAACATGAGCACATATCGTGGCCCATTGGCGCCGATTGAGGTGCAAGGCTTGCTGAAAGCACTGAACGACGAATATCATGCCTGGGCAGTGTATAACCAGGTCATTGTTGAGTTCGGATCGGTTCGACCTTTCACCAATGTCAAATCATCAGAAGCCAAGCATATTAGTGCATTGGTCACCTTGTTCAAACGCTACGGACTGTCAGTGCCAGCCAATCCCTGGTTGGATACGACGCTCGACCTGGCATCTGTGCGGCAAGCCTGCGCGTTAGGCGTAGACGCAGAGATCGCCAATATCTCTCTGTATGACAACTTGTTTACCACTACTACCCGTAGCGATATCCTGACTGTATACCGATCACTGCGCACCGCCTCTCAGACGCAGCACCTGACCGCGTTCATGCGCTGTGCGTGATATTCCGTTTCGGTGACTTTTCAAGCGTTCTTTAGCCGCTCCAGGCCTGATCGTCAGTGCATGGAGCGGCATTTTTTTGCAATGGCTTCGTCACAGTCGGTTCTGGCGCCAATATCCGTGTGCTGTTGATCGAAGGTTTGCCACGGCGTCTCAGGTTGGTCTCAATGCGAATGTATGCGTTTCATCTGCATCTCCATCACTTCTCCACAACTGCTCGCTATAACCATGTTCATCTGATCGGAGCAACTCCGACAGAGAAAACAAAGGATAGAGATAGGAGCAATAGCATGAATAGCAAATGGTTCAAACTCAGTGGATTGATCGCGGCAGTAGCAATCACCGGCGGGATCGTCGTCAGCAATAGCGCGTTCGCACAGGCGCCGACGCCAACGCAGACACCGGCATATGGACGCGGGATGATGGCGCAAGGCACAGGGATGCAAGGCGCCGGAATGATGGGTGGACAGACCACCTCAATGATCGCAACGGCTGCCAAGACGCTCGACATGACGCAGGCTGATCTGGTTGCGGCTCTAAACGGCGGCAAGACGGTTGCGGATGTGGCGAAGGACAAGAGCGTATCGCTCGACACCATCGTGGATGCATTTGTCGCGACACGCGTGGAGTGGCTGAAGACAGCAGTCAGCTCCGGCCGGCTTACCCAGGCACAGGCGGATGCCAACCTGGCAATCATGAAGGCCAACATCACTTCGCAACTCAATGAAAAGTGGAGCCCGCGCGGTAATGGCGCCGGCGCCCCTGGCGCGAGCTTCGTCGACAGCGACGGCGATGGCGTATGCGACAACATGGGAACAGCGGCGCAAGGTAGCGCAGCGCAAGGTAGCGGCGCCGGCCAGATGGGTGGCGGGCGCGGCGCGATGCGAAGCAACGCCGCGATGCGAAGCCAGATGGGCGGCGGGATGCGCGGAAATCGCTAAGATCACCCCCGTATCTGCATGGCATATACCGGCTACCTGTTCATCAGGTAGCCGGTTTTTTGTTTCAGCTTAACAAGCAACTTCCACATCTTCTCCACAACCGGTCGCTATAGTGTTCTCAACTGAATCACTCTCACACCTGGAGACGCCACGATGAATATACAACCTGTTCTCAAACGGTATTCTTTTGACTTCAAAGACCGCACCCCGGCGGCAGATCGACGGCGGCGCATGGTCTGGACACAGCGGTCGCGCCATATCGTCCAGCTCGCGTTCGCGATCTTCATTATCGCCGGGAGCATCGCACATTACATGGCGGCTGAAGACGGCTCGACAGCGTCGATCGACGCGCTGTGCCCGTTCGGCGGCGTCGCGACGCTATGGACGTTCCTGTCCAGTCAGGGCGCGACAATCCCCAAGACCCACCTGTCTAACATCATCCTGCTCATCGGGCTGGTCGCTGGCACGCTGATCGCTGGCGGCGCGTTCTGCGGCTGGGTATGCCCGTTCGGGGCAGTGCAGGATCTTCTCAATGGTATCCGCCGCCGGCTGCACATCAAGCCGGTCGAGTTGCCCACGAAGCTCGACGCCATCCTGCGCTATGGGCGCTTCATCACGCTCGCGATCATCCTGTATCAGACGATTTCATCGGTCAAGTTGTGGTTCGCCGATGTCGATCCCTACCGCACGCTGTTCGGGTTGGGCTGGCTATTCGAATTCAACCTGGCGACCAGTTGGCCGGCCTACCTGATTACCGTCTCAGTGCTGGCAGCCTCGTTCTTCGTCGAGCGCGCATGGTGTCGCTACCTGTGTCCGCTGGGCGGCGTCATCAGCGTGTTGAGCAACTTCAGCCTGCTGCGCATCCGGCGCGAAGAGAGTTCCTGCAAGAGCTGCGCCATCTGCACGCGCCCGTGCCCTGTGAAGCTCAATGTGCATGACGCGAAGATCGTCAGCAGTAACTGCATCGGCTGTCTGCAATGCGTGGACAGTTGCCCGCGCCACGGGGCGCTCGAAGTCAAACTGGCCCCGGCTTGGCTGCCCTTCAAATCACACCAGTTGGAGAAATAACCCAACACCCACAGGAGACACCTCATGAGAGTCAACCCATTCCTTATCCCCATTCTTTTCATCGTCGCGCTGCTTGGAACGGTGTTCGCCGCCCAGAGCGCAGGCGCATGGTCGACGAGCGGGCGCACCGAAGTCAACGCGAACCAACTGACGCCCGCCGACATCAAAGGCTGGATGACGATTCAGCAGGTGATCGATGGCATCGGCATCCCCCAGGCGGAACTGTACACGCTCATCGGCATCAGTAGCGACATCTCGGCCAGCACAGCGCTCAAAGATCTGGAGAGCATCGCCCCTGGCTTCGAGCTTACAGGGCTGCGCGACAAGTTGACGGCGCGCGCCGGGTCCTCCGCAATCACTGCACCCAGTGCAGCTCTCGCGACGCCCACACCCGCGCCGATCGTCGCAACTCTTGCGGTTGCCGCCACACCTATGCCAGCCATCGCCGCGACACCGCATGCAACACCCACCCCGCTGCCTGCGGGAACGGTGCTCACGGGGAGCGATGTCAAAGGTCGTATGACGCTGCGCGAGGTGAGCGACCAGTGCGCGGTGCCGCTCGCTGCGCTCCTGCAGGCGCTGCACCTGCCGGCCGACACCGACCCTGCTGTCGCGATCAAAGACCTTGTCGCTCAGGGCAAGCTGGCTGAAGTGGCGACTGTGCAGCAAGCCGTGACCGCACTACAATCGAAGTAACATGGCAGCGCGGATATTGATTGCGGACGACGATGCGCAGATCGTGCGACTGGTGAGGTCGTATCTGGAGCAGGCCGGCTACGGGGTTCTGACGGCGGCGGATGGGGACCAGGCATTGCACATCATTCGCCGTGACCGCCCCGACCTGGTCGTGCTCGATGTGATGATGCCAGGCCACGATGGGTTCGAACTGACCCGCCTGCTGCGCGCCGACGAATCGCTCGCAACGATCCCGATCCTGATGCTCACGGCTCGCGTGGAGGACGCCGACAAACTCAGCGGTTTGAATAACGGCGCAGACGACTACCTTACTAAACCGTTCAACCCGCTTGAGGTGGTGGCGCGGGTTCGGGCGCTATTGCGGCGCGCCGGCGGGACGTTGCAGCCGTCGCCACTGCTGCATGTGCGTGGGCTGACGCTCGATATGCAGGGACACTCCGCCAGTGTGAACGACCGACAGATCGAATTGACGCCGACCGAATACGAGCTGTTGCGCGCGCTGATGCAGAATACTAACCGCGCCTTCACGCGCACCGAACTGATCAACACCGCGTTCGGCTATATGTACGAGGGTTTCGACCGCACCATCGACTCGCACATCAAGAACCTGCGCAAGAAGATCGAACCAGACCCGGCCGCGCCGACCTACATCGAGACGGTATTCGGCGTCGGGTATCGCATGCGGGAATAGCAGGAATAAATGATCCAAAAGGACGCCAAACCGTGAACAAGCTGTGGGTTCGTCTGACCGTGGCATTCGTCGCGATCACGCTATTGAGCATCGCGCTCGTTGCACTGCTCGCAACGACTGCCGCAACCGATCAATTCACAACTTACCTCACTGGTCAACAGGCTATGAACCAGGCGGCGCTGGCCGACGATCTGGCCGCGTACTATCGGCAGAACGGCAGTTGGGGCGGCGTCGACGCCGTTATTGCCACCAGCGACACCGCTGGCATGGGGCGAGGGCGCGGCGCGATGAACGGAATGGGTGCGGCTATGCGCGGCGCGACAGCCGTGACGCTGGCAAACGCCGCAGGCACGGTGGTCTACGGCGACGGCGCCGGGCAGTTGCTGCCTGCGGTTGACCGCGCCCAGGCGCAGATCATTGCTGTGAATGGCGCCACAGTCGGTTATCTGCTCGTCATTTCCCCCGGTCGCCTGATCTTTAACCAGGCACAGCAGGCGTTCGTTGATCAGTTGCAACGCAATGTCATCCTGGCGGCGCTTGGCGCGACGGCAATTGCAATTGCGCTGGGTCTGGTGATCAGCCGGGCGCTCGCGACGCCGCTGGCCGATTTGTCGCGCGCGGCGCGCGCGTTTGGCCGCCGCGATTGGTCGGCGCGCGCTAACCCTACTGGCACGACCGAAACCGCAGACGTGGCTCAAGCGTTGAATCAGATGGCTGAGTCGTTGCAGAAGGCCGAGCGCAACCGCCGCGACATGGTCGCTGACATCGCGCACGAACTGCGCACACCGGTGACGGTGATCCAGGGAAATCTGCGCGCAATGCTTGACGGCGTGTACCCGCTGGAAATAGCCGAGGTGGCGACGCTGTACGATGAGACGCTGTTGCTGAACCGCCTGATCGACGACCTGCGTGAACTGGCGCTGGCCGAGGCGGGCCAACTTCATATGAACGCGCGCCCATCAGACGCAGTCGCCCTGCTACACGTTGCGGCGGAGCGATTCTCCCCAATTGCTGACGCACAAGGTGTACGTATTACCGTTCAAGCAACCGATGGGCTTGCACAGGTGCAGGCTGACCCTGACCGGCTGGGACAGGTGTTGCGCATCCTGCTGGTTAACGCACTGCGCTATACCCCGGCTGGCCAGAGCGTGACGCTCGCGGCAGTGTCCGGTCCCGCCGGTATGTTGCGGCTCAGTGTGACAGATACCGGCGCCGGCATCGCGCCTGAAGATCTTCCCTACATCTTCGACCGCTTTTACCGCGGCGACAAATCGCGCGCGCGGATCAGCGGTGGCACGGGACTGGGTCTGGCCATCGCCCGAAGTCTGGTGGAAGCGATGGGCGGGCAGATAGGCGTCGACAGCACACCCGGCCAAGGCAGCAGGTTCTGGTTCACGCTGCCGGCACCCAAATGACGCACCACCTATATCATCGCATTGTGAGCGGGAGATACACATGGCTGGCGACTAATACTGCGGTGAAGTCCTGATGCAGTCTATGCCGGTTGTGCAGTCCCGTTCAGGAATTACGCCGGCAAGCGGGATACTCCGGATAGGTGGGCTGAATCGAAGAGCGCCGCGAGAAGTACAGCCTCAGCATCAATCATCTGCCAACACCGTTGGGTTACAGTTACCAAGGGTAACGGTAGTGCATGCACAAGGTACGGTAGTATATTTGTGCTGTTGTAATGTGATTTCAGAGAGTGTGCCAACATGACCAAGGGATCAGACAGTCCGTTGAAAACGGTTTCATACAAGGCCAATCCGTATACCTTCTATGCCCAACTGCGGGAAGAAGCGCCTGCTCAGAAGACCATGCTGCCAAACGGCGTGGAGGTGTATCTCGTCACCCGCTATCAGGACGTGCAGGCGGGACTGAAAGATGCGCGGCTCGTCAAGGATATTCACAACGCGCGCCAACCAGGTATCCTCGAAAAGCTCGGCATCGACCTGGGCATCAGCAACATGCTGCGCGCCGATCCGCCGGAGCACACCCGCCTGCGAAGCCTGGCGAACGAGGCGTTCAAACCCGTCTACATCAATCAGATGCGCGGGCATATCCAGGACATCGCGAATCAACTGCTCGACGCGGTGCAGGCCGCGGGCAGGATGGACCTTATTGCCGACTTCGCGTTTCCACTGCCGATTACGGTCATCAGCGAGATGATCGGGGTGCCTGCTGGCGACCATCAGAAATTCCGCGAGTGGTCGAGTGACCTGATTGCCTCCGGCGCGTTGAGCAGTGAGAATTTCCATCTCGGCCCCGGTCTCCTGCAATTGGGCAACTACGTCCGCCAATTGATCGCCGATCACCGCAGGCATCCGAGGGAGGACCTGGTCAGCCAGCTCATCGCCGCGGAGCAGGATGGCGATCGACTGAGCGACCGCGAACTGCTCAGCACCGTCATTCTGTTGTTAATCGCGGGGCACGAGACGACAGTGAACCTGATCGGCAACGGCATGCTGGCGCTGCTGCAGGCGCCCGATCAGCTCGCCCAGCTTCAGAACAACCCAACGCTGATCAAACCTGCGGTTGAGGAAATTCTGCGCTTCGTGAACCCGGTGCAGATCGTAAACCGCTATGCGTCAGAGGATATCGAGATCGCCGGACAGAAAATACCACGCGGGAGTCACCTGCAACTGGTGCTGGCCGCGGCGAACCATGACCCGGCCTACGTTCCTGACCCGGACAAGCTCAACATCACGCATGGCGAGGCGCGGCATGTGGCGTTCAGCCAGGGGATTCACTACTGCCTGGGGGCGCCGCTGGCCCGCCTGGAGGGCGAGATCGCATTTGCCACGCTGCTTCGCAGGTTGCCTGGCATTCACCTGGCTGTGGCGCCCGAGCAGGTAGAGTGGCGCCCGGCATTTGAGTTGCGCGGACTGAAGGCGCTGCCGGTCGCATTTTGAGGAGGGACCCGTGAAGGAAATTCTTGAACTGTTGCTGCCGCGCAGCGCGGACAACACCATTCGCGGCTGGAAACTACCGCTTTACATCCTGATCGTGGTGGCCGTCATCGGCGCCGTGCGCAGTTTCATCCACATTCTGTCGCCCGACGGTGGCGCGGGCAGCATCGCGGGGATGGACCTGACCGTGAGCGGCGCGGGTGAGGTCGTCTTCGCATTCGCGCTGTGGGGCAGCGAGCAACTGATCTACGTCATCCTGCAGTGGATCGTGATCGGGCGCTACCGGTCGCTTGTGCCATTGATGTGGATCGTGCAGTTTCTGGAGACGCTCGGGCGCGTGATGGTCGGGCAGATCAAACCCGTCACCTTTGCGCACACCCCGCCCGGCGCGATCCAGAACGATCTGTATCTCGTGCTGGCCATCGTCATGGTCTTTGTATCGTTGTGGAGCGGGATGCGCGCGAAGCGCAACGTAGAGACCGTAGGCTGAACCATGTCACCCAGCGGTCACTCGGCCTGTCTCAGAACCGCGGCAACGCGATCAAGCCGCTGTTGTGCGTCGTTCGCGATGGCAGCAGCAGTCCGACATCGAGATCGGTGGACAGTGCGCGATGCGCCAGCGGCGGGTTGCACGCGCCGAGGATGACATAGCGCTGGAAGTCCACGCCCAGCTTCTGCTTGAGCGTTTCCTTTACATCGATCTCGGTCAACACGCCAAAGCCCTCCACTTTGAGCGCCGCCTTGGTGCTTGCCACGGCGACTTC
>CAIXPS010000310.1 GCA_903921365.1 uncultured bacterium
AATCATTGCCAACTTATTCTTGATGGAGTCAGGCCAGGTATAAGCTTGCTTTGGATTGCCCAGCATAGAAAGCGGCAACGACTGGGTTCCCTCCATGGTGTTATCAGCAAGCGCAATAGATAAATCCAAATCACTTTTCTCATCGTGCCAACCCACTTTGCTGAATATCTGCCTCACATCACTGCTCGAATGATCGCGCCAGCCATCCTCATGAAATATATTCCCTGCTACAAAATAGTCAAGATTATGGGATTTGTCCTCTCCACCAGCTTCAACCTCAGCGGCACGGCGACCCCATGAACCGCCTGAAACTGTAGCTTTTATACCGGGGAAAGATGAGCCGCTTTTGGTATTGACGGCTAAAGCACCACCCAATGTATTCAAACCAAACAATGGGTTTGAGCCTGGAATCAGATTGATACTTCCGATTGCATTTGTTGGAATCAGATCCCAATTAACAATGTCACCAAAGGGCTCATTGAATCGAACGCCATCAAGAAAGACTGATAAGCCGATGGCTGATCCTAAAATAGGGGATGCGGTAAATCCGCGATATGAAACATCAGCTTGATAAGGGTTTCCAACGCTATTGCTGGTGTTGACTGAACCAAGGTTATTATCCATAAACTCAGTCAAGTTGAGAGATTCCTGCTGGTTTATTTCTTTTGAAGACCCCACTTGAACGTTAGAAGGCACTTGATTAAGGGGTGTTCCTAATGATGGTAGAGGCGTCGTACTGATGACTTCTATCGCGCCTAACTCCATCACTTCGGCTTTATTCTCTGCATGAGCCTGCGATATGATTGAAATTACGCCTGCAACTGCTAACACTATGGGTCTTAATTTTGTTTTATACATGATGTATCCTATTGTCCAAACGTTATCTAAACTAGACTGCACTGTTAAAAATAATAACTTGCAACTTTAACAAAGCAATCGCCCCATAGCACTAGGAAAAATTCCCGACGTAACGTAAACGTTTTTAATTCTGTTATAGACGCGTTATAGTTAATGTCTATTTTTGAGATAAAGAGATTACTGATTGAGCCTGAAACTTCGCCTGAACTTAATAATAACGGGCTTGCTACTGCTGATTATGTTAGCGGGAGTCATGTTAAGTTTTAATAATGCGAGGATGAATGCTCTTGCAGAGATTGCTTCGGCTGAAAAATTGACACTCTACCTCTTCGACGAGGCCATTATTAGCAGCGATAACTCAAACCTGAAGTTTGATCGTCATGCTTTCAGACTGCAACGCCTAGATCATATGAGGCATCTGAAAATAGAGTTGCTTGATAGTGCGGGAAATGTGCTTGATAGCAATCAATCGGAAAGTGGCTACAAATTTCACAATGAGTCCCCCGTATGGTTCGAACGCATCTTGAATAAAATGACGCCCAAATGGGAGCCCTCAATCCGAAAGCTAGACTATCACGGTGAGCCATTAGGTAAATTGATCATTACCCCGGATCCTACTTATGAATATGCGGAAATTTGGAAACAGATTACTGACTTGCTTATGCTACTGTCCATTTTTTTTGTGTCTGTAAATTTAGTGATTTCATGGGCTGTTGCGCAAGCTTTAAAGCCTACAGAAAAAATATTATTTGCTTTAAACGAGCTGGAAAAAGGTAACCTTGCGACCAGGCTGCCAGCATTTAACCTTCCAGAACTAGCGCGTATCGGGCGGAAATTCAATCATATGATCGAAACCCTTCAACAAAGTATCACGCGCAATCACAAACTTACGCAGCAGTTGATTACCTTACAAGAAGAAGAAAGAAAGAGTCTTGCACGCGATTTGCATGACGAGTTCGGACAATGCCTGACAGCAATTCATACTGATGCCAGTGTGATATTGAAAGTATCCGAAAAAAAGTATCCAGAACTTCGCGATAGCGCTTTAGCAATCACTCAATTGTCTCGGCACTTAATGGATTTAGTTAGCGGTCTGCTGCAACGGCTTCGACCTGGCATCCTTGACGAATTAGGGCTCTCAGCTGCGCTGTACGACTTGGTTGGCACCTGGCGGTCCCGTCATGAAAACTCTGTATGCACACTAAGTATTAATGGTGTCGCAGATGATTTAGGCGAGGTTATTAGCCTGGCTTTGTATCGCTTGATACAAGAGTGTCTAACGAATATTTCGCGTCATGCAGGCGCTACTACGGTAGAGATTAACATCCATCTTGCAACTATAGGTGGGCGACCAGGACTTAAAGTGAGCGTTCGAGATAACGGTAGAGGTTTTGACCCCGGTAAAGCAGATGGCTTAGGGTTGCCTGGCATGCGTGAGCGGGTCGAAGGGCTAGGAGGTGAGCTAAAACTGAAAGCCCGCCCAAATCATGGTGCAGAAATTATGGCTTGGATTCCAACAGGACTCCCAACATGAAAGAGCAGCCTATGATTCGTGTTATGTTAGTGGATGATCATGCTGTCGTACGCGCTGGAATCCGACGTTTGCTAGAACAGGAACTTAGATTTTCTGTAGTAGCAGAAGCCGATACCGGGGAATCCGCTTATCAATTATTTGGCGAACATTTGCCAGATGTTGCTGTAATTGATTTGACCATGCCTGGGATGGGGGGGATGGAATCTATTAAAAGGATTGTTTTGCGCTATCCAGCAGCTAAACTGCTCGTGCTCTCGATGCACGAAAATGCTGCATTCGCCAGCCAAGCACTAAAGGCTGGTGCCAAAGGATATTTAGCAAAAAATGGCTTAGCTGAAGAACTCATCAATGCGCTTGAAGTTGTTACAAAAGGCCAGATTTACATTAGCTCAAACGTTGCCAGAAAGATCGCTTTGCAAAACTTGGATAGTAAGGGCAATCCGATGCAACAACTGTCAGTTAGAGAGTTTGAAATCTTTCGAATGTTAGCTGAAGGCGTGGATGGTGATCAAATCGCAGCATCTTTAAATATCAGCAGCAAGACGGTTTCGAATTATCAAACAACAATCAAACAGAGGCTCGGTATCAATAGTTCTGTCGAGATGGTGAGGCTGGCAATTCGCCACGGCATCATCGAAAGTTAATCTCAACCGAGAGACACCATCTCTCTATCAACTTAAATTAGTTATCTCAGGAAAGATCAGCAGCCCAGTCGAGATGGTGAGATTGGCCGTTCGCTTTGGCATCATTGAAAGCCGAAGCCTTGCTCGGTTTTACTCTCAAGTACCCCCTGAGAAAGGTCGGGAACATTTCCCTGTATTCTCAGTGAGTTTTTCCCTTACTCTCTCATCCCCTCATTAGCTACCATGCTCCGATCATCCGGAAATTAAAAGGATGTTTGATAAACACTTTGAAGCAGAGAGAAGCTAATGAACAAGAACAGAAAATTGAATGCGCGCCGCAAGGCGTTGCATATCGCGGTTGCGGCGGCGTTGCCGGCATTGATGATCGGAGGCAATGCCCACGCAGCAGGCAATAATCCTTGTACAGTTACCGGCAGTGTCGTTAACTGTAGCAGCTATAACGGTCAATCCGGCGCTTTGATGGTAACGCCAAGCAACTACAATGCTGTCAATCTAAATGGTGATAATCCAACGTCGAAGACGGTTGTTGGCTTGGCCAGTGCGGATGGTAACGCCAATATCAACACCCCCCTGTCCGTATCCAATCCGACCACACTCAATATCGGTGCCTCGTCCACAATTGTCACCGGCCTGGTAGATCTGGTGACAGGATTACCTTCGCCCAATGCCACCCTTTATAACTATGAAGGGATCGAACTCCAGCAGCCCGGCACCATTAACAACTACGGGACGATTACCAACAACAAAGGCACTTTCACCTCAAACAACGATGGCAGCGCCACCCTCAGCAATAACGGGGATGTCTTTTATACGCAGAATGGCTACAAGGTGTACTTCTCGGGTGACGACGGCACTACGCCGCAGCGTACGATTGGCGCATGGTTAAGCGGCAGCAACACCACACTGAATAACTACGGTACCATCACTGTAGGTGCAACCAATGCCAGTATTTCCGATACCAATTTATTCTCAAATGTGCCCGGTGCCCCGCAATCCAAAGGGACGTTGTACACTGTATTTATGAATACGAGCGGTGATTTACTCGATCAGGTCAAGCTCAACAACTACGGCACCATTAGTGCTTACAATTTAACAACGGGCAGCGACGTAAACACCCCCAGCATCTCTACCGTTGAAGTCAAAGAGAACGTCCTCAATGGCTACATTTTCAATGCCAAGACCGGCCTGATTGCTGGTTACAGCGACAGGCTCACGGCAAACGGCACCGCAACGGCCCCTAACTATACTAACGGGATTGGTAGCAGCGTATATACCTCTGCATCTGGTTCAGTACAAGCAATCAATTCAGACAACAACTCGATCAATATTTATATCGACAACCAAGGTACGCTGGCAAGCTATGCGGTAACTTACAATTCCGCCACAGGAGCCATCGGCGCACCTTCAACAACCGTTTATGGCACCGCCATTACGGATTCGTTATCCAACATGAATCTATATAACGAACAGTCGGGGAAGATTCTTGGCGACATTACCGTAGGCAACCAGTCGAATGCCTTTACATTTAAGAATGCAGGCGCCATGACTGGCAACATCGCCATCACACCTGATGCGGGCCTTGGCAATGCAACCAGTGCTACGCCCGGTGCAACGATTACATCAGGTACTGCAAAACTCATTCCAGTCGCCGCTGGTACATTAACAGCAGCGCAGACTGCGAATGAAGTTGTTCTGGCAGCTAATCCTGCGACTTCTACGGCATCTTTATCAGTACCAACAGCTGCAACTGTTGCAGTAGGACAAATTGTAATCAGCGGTACTTATGCTTTCCAAGTTGTTCAAGCTGGCATCACAGGGACCGCCGCATTTCCCGGCATTAGCGGAGCACTGACTACCGTTACTGATAGCCAAGGCACCATCTATGAAACCACGACGCCCACAACGCAAAAGAATCTGATTACCATCCAACCGGTCGTGACCGGATCAGCCAATGCCAGTGGTCAGCTTACGGGTGGAACCATCTCCGGCGGAATCTATGTTAACGGTGTGACGGGTTATCATCCGCTTGAGATCGACATTCAACCTTTGGTCGCACCGGGTGCAGTGGTTCGTACCGGCAACACCTACCAGTTTTCGGGCCAGAATATAAACATTGCTTCTGCGGCCAAGGACTGGAATACCACCACCAATGCGCTTGAATCAGTCACCGCTTCCAATGTGCAAGTCAAATCATCCGCACTGGTGAACTGGTCGTTCGTGCCTGGCACAACCGATCAAGTCGTCGCTACGGTCGCTAATGCATCCTCCATTTCCGGCCTGTCTGGCAGTGGGCAGAATGCGTTGAACTCATTGCTCAATTCGGTTGGTAGTGCAGGTAACGGTGCGGCCTCCTTAGTTCAGAACCTGGCAACATCCGATCAAGTTCGTCAGGCCGGTGAACAACTTCGTCCTGAAATCAACGGCGCCAATATTCAGGCGGCACTCAACGTCACCAATAAAGTTTTTGGTCTGGTTGATTCTCACCTCAATGAAACCCATTTGGCTCAACTCACCGGTAAGAGTGGCATCGCCACTGGCGAACAGCCCAACAGCACTGGCGTCTGGATGCAAGGCTTCGGCTTTCGTGGTAATCAGGACGTACGCAAGAGCGTAGATGGTTATTCTGCAGATGCCTATGGTTTTGCTATTGGTGCGGATAGATTGGTCAATAACAACACTAGTTTGGGTGGTGCTTTCAGCTATGCCAATTCCAGCATTGATGACAAGGGTGTTAACTATGGCAATCGAACCCAAATAGACAGCTACCAGGCAACACTTTATAGCTCTATGTTGCTGGATAATTGGTACCTGAATGGTGCACTAGGCTTAGGAAAGCATAATTACGATAGCAAGCGTCTAGTGCTTGGCGCCGAT
>CAIXPS010000311.1 GCA_903921365.1 uncultured bacterium
ATGATGATCTCGTCGGTGATCGTCTGATTGATCTCTTCCTGGCTGACATCCGGATGGTGCTGTGTCGAGACTAGAACTGTATCGACCCGCAGTGGCTTGCCATGGGAGTACTCAATCGTGACCTGGCTCTTGGCGTCCGGTCGCAACCAGGCAATCTTGTTGCTCTTGCGGGCGATGCTCAATTCGCGCGCCAGCCGGTGCGCCAACGCAATCGGCAACGGCATGTATTCAGGCGTCTCGTTGCAGGCGTAACCGAACATCATGCCCTGATCGCCAGCGCCGATGCGCGCCACTTCGGCCTCGCTATCGTGGCCGCGCACTTCAAAGGCGTCGTTCACACCCTGGGCAATATCCGGCGACTGGCTCGCCAGCGCGATCAGCACCCCGCAGGTATGCCCGTCAAACCCAATCGAGGAATCATTGAAGCCGATATCATTGACCACCGAGCGGACCAATGTTTCGAAATTCACGATTGCCTTGGTGGTGATCTCGCCAAAACACAGTACGAAGCCGGTTTTTGTGGCGGTTTCACACGCTACGCGGCTCATCGGATCCTGCGCCAGGCACGCGTCCAGGACAGCATCGGATATCTGGTCACACATCTTGTCGGGATGCCCTTCCGTCACCGATTCACTGGTGAAGAAGAGCTGCTTGGTTGTCATGAAACTGGTTGACACGTCTTTCCTACCTCTTTGGGTTTCGCTTCTTGCGATTATTGTTGAACTTCACCTGTTTTCAGAACAGGTTGTCAAAGGTCATAGTTTACACGCACTGGCAATGATGACAAGGGGGAATTATCCGGCGCCTGTCCCAGTTCCCATCGAAGCCGACAGCATGAGGGCAATTACCACCGCGGCCAGCGCAAGCGCCAGGATCAAAAGTATCAGGGTAACCCTTTTTATCGTCTTCCTGTGCCACGTGAAGCGCAGTCTCGCTGTGCGTGTGCGACCCTTTGCAGAGATCAATCCACTCCATCCGCACTCACGACACTTGTAGCGGCGATTAGGTCTTATCAGCGCAACGACCCGCTCCGGAAAAGTGCGATGGCTGCGGTAAACAAAATGACCACAGTCTGGACACGTCAGCCGATGTTTACGTTGCTGTTGCTGCGTCACTCCGCCATTATCGCCAAAGATAGTCGATCTGTCGAATCGGCCAAACGCTACAGTTGGGCGCGATCCAGCCAGCGCGGTCGCAACCGATCTTCCACTATACCGCTGAGCACGAGCAGGAAAAAGACATCCACCCACGCGATAAGCACCATGAGCAGATAGGGGGTGTATTGCGAAACGCCAACGACAGATTCGCAACCAGACACCCACAGTTGCGCACAGTCTGCCTGCGCCCTTACAAATGCGCCATATTGCTGCCAGATGAGCACAAAAATAACAAAGGCGATCGCAGCCGATCCCAGCAGGTTACCGAAATTGGTTTTGCGCTTCCACCAGGCGGGGAATGCGCAGACTGCGCCGAGTGCCAGCGGTATCAGCACCACAAAAATCACCCAGTTGATGATGGGTTCGTTTATTTCAGACATACTCGTTTTTTAGAGTTTATCACACGTGATTCATCAAACCATAGCCGCCGGCTTGTCAGCGCAGGTGCTTGTCCAGCCAGGCCAACACCTTTGCACCATGCCACTTATGCGGCCCATCGAAGATGTCGATATCAAGCTTGTCCTCTGCCCCCAGAAGCGCGTACGCTTTTGACGTGATCGCATATTGTTCAAGCACGTTTGTGATGCCGCGCGAGCCATTCAAAGGATCCTGCCGGCCGGTCTCAAACAAGACGGGCCGCGGAGCAATTAACGCCGCCAGATCACCCATATCCACGTTTTCCCACAGGTGCGGCACATAGTTGCAGTCGCAGTTGCCCGACATGACCAGCAGCGAGTCTTTGACCCCATAGAAGTAGCCGCTGATGACCGAACACGCCACCCGCTCATCCAACGCGGACAAATAGAGCGTCTGCAGCCCGCCACCGGAGAGCCCAATGCACCCGACTGGCTGTCCTTGACACTCCGGGCGGGCGCCAATGTAGTCGATCAAGCGCATCAGATCCCATGTCCACATCCCGGCTACCGTCAGCCCAAGCGGCAGCGCCATATGGGCGAGTTGGTGACACGATGAGTTGAACACCTGATCCGGCCCCTGCGAAAGTGATTCCCGCCGCTCGCCAAAACCGCGCGCATCGGGACAAAACACCACGTAACCGTGCTGCGCGGCGACTTCGCCGTAGTTGTAGCTATAGGTGGCGATTCGCGCAGCCACCTCCGGATCATCCCCGACGCCGGCAACCGTGAGTTTGCCCGCGCTATCATGACCGTGAGCGGCGATGACGCTAGGCGCATTGACGACGCCGTCGGGAACCAGCACATACATCGTCATCGTCACACCCGGCTCGGTATCGACCTCCACTCTTTCGCGCCGATAGCCATCTCGTTGAACCACTTCGGTGACGCGCGCATTAAGGGGCGTTGGAGTCAACTGATCGACGCCAAGCAATAGCCGCACCTTGGCGCGCAATGCAGCACGCCAGGCGTGCAATTCGTCAGCATTCTGTGTGGTGAGTCCCATCTGCCGTTTGGTCGCGTCGAAGCGCTGCAAGAGCGCATTTTCACTGACATAGAAGTTATTCATGTTACAAGTCGCACAGTTGATAGGCTGACTGAATGGCGGCGAAGACGTCGCCCTTTGGGATAAACTCATGGCCCACATAGCCGCTATATTGGCTTTCCTGAATCGCGCGGAATATGGGCGGGTAGTTTAGTTCCTGCGTATCATCCATGTCTCTCCGGCCAGGGTTGCCTGCGGTGTGAATATGGCCGATGTGGTCAATGTCGGCGCGGAGGGTGCGGATGATATCCCCTTCCATGATCTGCATGTGGTAGATGTCATACAACAGCTTGACGCGCGGCGACGCAACGCCCTTGATGACCTCAACGCCCCACGCTGTATGATCGCACTGGTAGTCAGTGTGATCCACCTTCGAGTTGAGCAATTCCAGCACCAGCGTGACACCTTTTGCTTCGGCCGCCGCCGCCACGCGATTCAGCCCCTCAATCGTGTTGGCCGCCCCCTCTGCATCGCTCAAACCGCGTCGATTCCCTGAGAAAACAATCAGATTGGGTATCTGATAGTGCACTGCCAGTTCAAGGTTGCGGTTGATTTCATCAACAATGGAGGCGTGGTTTTCGCGCCTGTTCAGCCCATCTGTGAGCGAGGCATGACCACCATGTGTGGCAATCACCAGCCCCGCCGCCCGCGCTGCATCCCATAGATCGCGCGGCAGCAGTTCCACTGCCGCATATCCAATTCGCTTCGCTTCTGCGAAGAAGTGATCGGGCTTAACCCCTTCACGGTTAAAGCACCACCACGCCAGAGATTGTTTGATTTTATGCATGAGTCACCTCTTGTTACTTTTTCTCGGTTGCGTTCGCATGGAACGACGGATCGCGCGCCACGGTCTTGAGCGGCAAATCGCGCCAGTAGTACTGCAGATCGCTGTCCTGCCATTTCTTGTATATCTCAGGCCAGCCAAGTCGCCCGTAGTGCGGTTCAAGACCATCCGCGACGATTGGGCGGGATAGCCCCTGGTATCGATAGTCCGTTGACAAACGCACCTGATCCGCAGTGCGATTTGGCAACGCCTTATGGACAACGAAGCTGTGAAAGACCAACACATCGCCAGTCTTGTAGTCTGCGGTATGCCACGGCAGGTCGATGTTGTCGGTGTCAATGCCAAGACCGCCTGCGCCACTCGCCTTGTGCACCGGCAGCAGCCCGCGTTTGTGCGAACCAGCCAGCACTGCCAACCCGCCCAACTCCTGCGGACAGTCACCCAGCGGCGTCCACGCAGTATAGGTTTCAGGGGTTGCCTGGATATGCACGAAATCCTGATGCGCCGGCGTGGTGAAAAACTCTGCCTTGGGGAAACTGATGCGGGCAATGTTGCGCGGGTGCACAAACACCTGTTCCTGCACCAGTGTTTCGATCACGCGCAGTATCTCGGGGCGGTGCGCAAAGGCGTGAAACTGTTCCATCCGCTGGACGACATCATACACCTCGAAGAACTCGGAGCTGCCCTCCAGGCGCGGCTGGCCTACTGGATGGTTGTGTGCATCCACCCACCCCATTTCCTTGCAAACGCCCATAATCGCGCTGTGCAAAGCAACGATGACATCCACCGGCAACAATCCACGAAAGAATAGATAGCCATAGCGCGCCATCCGCCCGCGCAACATGGCTGGCCTGTCGAGAACACTGCTTGAGTCAATAAACGATTCCATATTTCCTCTATTAATCCTTCATTTGATGCGCCATACCCGCGCTACGCATCCAGTGACGCGCACCAAACCGGTTGCTCTCTACTGAAAGTGGTGGGTCTGAATCCAGCCGTGGGCAGCCACGTCTGATACGGTGTTCCGGCAGCGCCTGCGCTGGCAAAATCGCACAGGAACAGATCAGAGGCGCCTTCGCACGGGACGGAAAACAAGACCCACGGCTGCAGATCCCCTTCGGCAGTGATTGGCTGCATATTGCGCATATTGCGCGCTGTCAATGTTGGTATATCAGCCGGATCGATCTCGTTGAACTGCCTGTCATAGGCCAGCAGCAGCGGGCCATGATAAAACGACGTCTTATTAGCCGCCTCGCGTTCGCCCACCCAGGTATGCGGCGACATATCCAACCACAACCTGATTTCATCCCCATCACGCCACTCCCGCTCCAGCACATGGTAGCGCCCGGCGACAACGCCATACAATTCCTCATCTTTCACGGCGAGGCGCGTGTCTTCCGACCATGCCGGCACGCGCAACTGAAGCTTAAATCGTTCGGGGAAGGTGAGGCGCACTGTGATTTCGATCAAGCCGTCTGCTGGATAGCGCGTGTTTTGGGTAAAGGTCACTTGGTTTCCCGATGGTAAGTCAGCAGATAGGTCGCCCGGCCCATAGTAGTTCAGACACAGACCAGCATCACCCAGCATCACCGCCCATTCCGAAATCATCCCCAACCCGCGTGGGCCGTTGACAGAACAACAGTTCAGCTCCGGCGATCCCTCGCGCGACTGAAACACGATCTCGTGCGCCGACGCCTTGCGCACGCCATTCATCGGCGTGTTATAGGTGCACCAGCGCCCGGATGGGTGTTGAGCGCCCAATATGCCGTTAAACGTCGCAAGCTCGATCTCATCTGCAACGAGTGAGTCTCCCGTCAACCGGAGCATATCAATCGATAGCGCAATCCACGCCACCGTGCAGCAGGTCTCGATGGCGCGCGGGTCATACGGGTTTCCGACAGCAGCTTCGCCAGACGAGAAACCGCCTGTGTTATGCCGATCGCCGCGAGCGATGCTCCACCAGATGTGCTCGAAGGCCTGTTTGTGCCAGGCATCACCGCTGATCAGATACAGTTCAGCGATGGCCTGAATATCGTGCAGGCTTTCCCAGCGGGGCTTGGGCGTCTGGTAAAACTCCAATCCAGCCAGCGCCGCGCGCACATAATCTCCCGCAGGCGGCGTCTCCCATTCCTTCTCGACAGACTGCGCCATGCGCAGGTAACGCGTTTCGCCCGTCACCTCATACAGCAGGCAAAGCCCATGGGCAATCGCCATGTTCATTTCCTCAGCACGCGCAGAACTTACTTTCTCTCCGGTTCCGGAATCGAGGAAACGACGGCAGATCAGGTCAGCAGCCTTCGTGCATGCCGCTAGCGCTGCGGGATCGCCGGTATCAAGATGCCACAGCATTAACCCCAGCATGCAATGGTAATGTCCCCAGATATCCCACAGCCAGTCACCGGCAAGTGTTTTGCCGGTAAGCCGCTCTGCTTCGGGCGCTGGGCCAAGGTAGCCATCCGGCGCCTGGGTTGAGATCAGATCTCGCGCAAAACGCGCGACGACATCCGACAGGGACTGATCACGGGTCATCCGCAAGGCCATGACAGCCGAAGTCAGATACTTTCCCGCAAACTCACCTGCCCACGGCACAAGGTCTCTGCGCGGCAAACGGTCGCGGTCACGCAGCATCTGCAGCATCGCAGGATTGGCCTGTGGCGCGGGTAACAACCACTGAGTCACGTTATTGCGAATGCGTTCACCGACAAAACCGCGCAAATCGAGCCGAGCGCGGAGCGGTGTCTGGAGTACGGGTTGAATCTGTAATCGCGGCATTTCGATTGGGTTCCCTTTCGCATAAGACGATTTGCTGAACATGGCGCAACTGGGCTGATAGTCGATAGCTCCCAGGCAACCGATGCTCATTATGCCATCAACGGCTAAAAACCATGCCATTCCTGCCATTCATGCCATTGCCGCAAGCATGCCCGCACAGAATGCAGGTGTTCGCGCAATGCAATTCTGGTAATATTATTGCCGGAAGTAACAACATAAAGATGGCTACCGAGTTGAACACAGCAAATGAGGACAACAAGCAGGACGACGAGAGCGACGACGACTCGTATGTCAAGAGCGCTGGTATTTATTCTGCGTTAGGACGAAACAGCCGTTACGTGGCCTTGCTGGCCGCGTGGATTGCCACGTGTGGCAGTCTGTTTTTCAGCGAAGTATTGGGCTGGGTTCCATGCCTGTTGTGCTGGTACCAGCGCATCCTGATGTATCCCCTTACGCTGATCCTGGCCGTTGGCCTGCTGCGCCGCGACAAAGACGTCCACAAATACGCGCTCGTGTTGTCGATCCCCGGCATATTCGTATCACTGTTCCACTATCTCGACCAGAAAACCGACCTGGTAAAGGCATTCGTGCCGTGCACCGTTGGCGTGCCCTGTTCTGCCGATTACCTCAATGCCTTTGGCGGGATCGTCACAATCCCTTTCCTGGCGCTGATCGCCTTCCTGATCATCACCTTCTGCATGGTCGCGGGCAGACTTGGCGGTGAACCTGAAACCGTGGGCGACGCACCACCCACCACGGCGGTAAAGCAACCCGGATGGATCGCGACTGCCCTGCCCGTAATTGTCATCATCGCAGCGGTTCTGATCGCCTATATGATTTCTGCGTCTTCCTATCGCAACGCCCCTGCCGGCAGCCTGACCGGTAGCGCCACGGTGTCAAGCAAACCGCTACCCACTCCTGATTCAACTGCCGCGGTGCGCGGCAAAGTGTTGTATGAATCCGCCTGCGCTGCGTGTCATGGCATCAAGGGCGAAGGCACGCCAGCCGGCATGGCGCTGACCGCCTCACAACAGGTGCTGACGGGCTCGGACGAAACGCTGGTGAAGTTTGTGCGACTGGGCCGAGCGGCAAACGATCCTCACAACGTCACCGGGCTGACGATGCCGGCAAACGGCGGGCGCAGCGATGCCAGTGATCAGGATCTGGTGGCTGTCATCACCTACATGCGCCAACTGGCAAAAAACGCCAAACCGGGCGTGTCGGGCTGAACCGCATGACAACACAGATCGCCGGTAAGAAGTCCAAGTTCACACAGCGCTGGAAGTGGAACAAACGCGCCCACTTGCGCTGGTTGTGGAATGCCGGGCTGCGGTTCGCCTACAAGGCCTTCATGCAGGTCGAAATCAAAGGATTGGAAAACGTCCCACCTTCTGGGGCAGTGATCGTCATGATCAACCACGTGAACTTCTTTGATCCCGTGGTGGTGCTGGCCGCCCTTGGCCGCCCGATCACGCCCATGGCAAAAGTGGAGGCTTTTGAGGAGCCGTTGATTCGGTTCCTCGTCGCCACCTATGGCGCGATTCCGGTGCATCGCGGCGCCGTGGACACCGCCGCCATCCGATCGGCTGTCGAGGTGCTCGACTGCGGCGGCATGATTCTGATCTCGCCAGAAGGCACACGCAGTAAAACCGGCGGCTTGATCAAGGGACAGGAAGGACTGGCGTATCTGGCTGCGCGCACCAATGCGACGGTGCTGCCTGTCGGTATCGTCGGCACGCCCAACGTCGCCCCAATGCTCAAACGACTGCGCCGGGCGCACATCACCTTCACGATCGGCCTCGGCTTCAAATTGCAAAGCGATGGCAAACCCACCCGGGAGAAACTGCATCAGTTGACTGAGGATGCAATGCATCGTCTGGCAGCCTTACTGCCAGAATCGATGCGCGGTGAATATAAGTGATCAACGCTGGCATCATCAAAGCAGTCGAGCCAGGAAGCGTCGCGGCACAAGTCGGGTTGCGCCCCGGCGATGGAGTAATCGCGATCAATGGCAACACTCTGCTGGACGTCATCGACGCACAGTACTATGCTGCAGAGAGCGTCCTGCGCTTCAGCGTCGAACGTGATGGCGTTGTCATGACGCTTGACGCGCATCGCGACTTCGGGCAGGCGCTTGGGATCGAGTTCGAGCACCCTACTTTCGACATCGATATACGGCGGTGCAACAACCTCTGTCCGTTCTGCTTCGTGCTCCAGAATGCGCCGCGCATGCGCCGCACACTGTACATTAAAGACGATGATTATCGCTATTCCTTCCTGTTCGGCCACTTTGTGACGCTCACCAACCTGCTGGATCATGACTGGGCGCGTATTGCCGAACAACACCTGAGCCCGCTGTATGTGTCGGTGCACGCCACGGACCTGGAGGTTCGGCGAAAGTGCCTGCGCAACCCATCATCGGGAGATATCCTGGCGCAACTGCGCTGGCTGGCCGGACGCGGCATACAGATGCACACCCAACTGGTTATCACGCCCGGGCTTAACGACGGCGAGATACTTTCAAAAAGCATCCGTGAGCTGGCTGCGCTCTATCCGAGCGTCCTGTCAATCAGCGTCGTGCCGGTAGGGTTGACGAAACATCACAAATACGGCCACCGGCCTCACACTCGCGCCGAAGCAAATGAAGTCATCGACCTGGTGCAGGCATGGCAAACTGATTTCCGCGCACAGCACGGCGTGGGGTTTGCCTATTTGACCGATGAATGGTATTTGATCACAGACCGCCCCCTGCCCCGCAAGCGCGACTATGATGGTTTGTCGTTGCAGGAAAACGGCCTGGGGATGGTGCGGGACTTCGTGAACGAGTGGCAAAGGCTCAAACGAGCGGAAGTTCGCGGTTCGCTCTCAAACTCGAAGCACAAGAGCGCCATCCTTGTCACAGCGACCCTATTCGCCCCGACGCTCGCTAAAGCAGCCCGCGAGTTCACCGCGCGCACTGGCATCCCGCTCCAGGTCGTTGCCGTGCGAAACGAAGGCCTGGGTGAGACGATCACGGTAGCCGGTCTATTACACGGGAACGATATCATTGCCCAGCTCGCCCCGATCGTGAAACCTGAGGATGACGCCATTGTGATCCTTCCGCGCATTACATTCGATCACCCCGATGGAATTGCACTTGATGACGTTTCCCCCATGACCATTGCGCGCGCACTTGGCAGACCCGTGGCGCTCGCGGACTGGATGGGCGACGTCCTCGATGCGCTTACAGGCAAGAATAAACTGGTATTTGATCCAACTGTGCCAGACTTAGACATCCCGATTGTCCGAGAAGGCGGTTGGGCGGTGGAGAAGTATCTGTAGGAGTGAGAGAGATTTGAGATAGGAGATTAGAGATTGGGGACGTGCTAATCTCTAGTCTCCTATCTCTCTTCTCTCTATTCGCGGAGAAAATCGCGCAACTTGCGCGCATGAGCAGGGTGACGCAGACGGCTGAGTGCCTGAGCCTCAATCTGACGAACGCGTTCACGCGTCACGCCAAGCTTTTTGCCTACTTCTTCAAGTGTGTACGTCTCGCCATCCAGCAAGCCATAGCGCAATTGCAGGATGCGCACTTCTCGCGGCGGCAGGGTCGACAGAATGTCAGATAATTGCTCGCGCAACATCTGAGAAGTGACGATTTCGGCAGGCGCGGGACTATCTTCATCCGGGATAAAGTCGCCGAGCACGCTCTCTTCCTCGTCATCTGTGGGCGTCTCAAGACTGATAGGGCGGCGCGCCACCTGAATCATCTGTTCAGCCTTGCGCACCGTCACGTTCAACGCCTCAGCCAGTTCTGCCACTGTCGGGTCCCGCCCAAGTTCCTGGGTTAACTGGTGACTGGCGCGCAACAGGCGGTTGATCTGATCGCCCATGTGCACCGGCACGCGGATGGTGCGCCCCTGGTCGGCAATTGCGCGCGTGACAGCCTGGCGAATCCACCACGTCGCATACGTGCTGAATTTATGGCCACGCCGCCAATCAAACTTCTTGGCTGCGCGTATCAGGCCGATGTTCCCTTCCTGGATCAGATCAAGAAACGGCACACCACGGCCAATATACTTCTTGGCAACACTAATGACTAGACGAGAGTTCGCATTAATCAGATGCTCACGAGCCATCAACCCGTCATCAATCAACAGCTCAAGGCGTTCCTGATCCGTGCCAACCGGCTTCTCCGGGATCGGGGTTTCGCGCGCTTCCTTGCCACGCTCCATGCGTTGCGCCAGGTCGACTTCCTGTGGCGCGGTGAGGAGCGGAACTCGTCCGATTTCCTTTAGATACAGACCAACGGTGTCGTCGGCTTCGATCGCTTCGAGCAGATTCTCGTTAGTGTGATCGGCGTATTCGTCATCGTCATCATCATCGTCGTAGGCCATCTGGTCGGCGGCTTCATCTTCGCTCGCAACGACCTGGATACCCGCATCAGTCAATGCCGCGAAAACTTCCTCCATCTGCTCGAGATTTTTCTCGGCGTCAGGGAATGCAGCCAGGATGTCATCGTAGGTGACATATCCTTTATCGCGTCCAACGTTCAGCAACTGTTCCTCACCGGACAGTTCTTCTACCGCGATTTCTTCTATTGCCGTTGCTGCCTCTTTGGCATCTTGCGGCGTTTTTACAATTTTTTTCTTGATGGCCATCTATATCCCTGTGTACACGCTAAAGCTAAGAGCACCATTAAACAAAAAACAAAAGTTATGTCTTTGATAGCATTTATGCGCGACTTGCATAATGATGTGCCTGTTGCGCTTGACAGAATCATAAGATTTATGAATAGTAAAGAGCCAAGGGTACCTTGTCAAGCACTATGCGAGGTTTCTTTTCGCAAAACGGCCAAATGACGTAGTGCGAAGCCAGGCAAATTACTGGTTATGTAAATCTCTAGCGCTGTGTATTATATACATAAGAGCCTGCCATCTCCCCTTTTTCATCATACAGTGACGCGGCATCGACGACAGGAGACCAAACAGGCGTACTGCTGTTAAAACTGAACGAACCACAACCACTCGCGTTTGCTGGTGGAGAGCTCCCATACACTCGGCACGTCTGGCTGGGGAGTAGTACCAGTCCGTTCGTAAAATAGAAATCCCTGTTCGCAGATTCTGCGTGTATGCGCCAGTTGCCAATACTTACTGGGCCTGACCCACGATTCTGCACCTCTATGTACTGGTCAGACATGCTAAGTGCCGGTGTGCCCGCATACATCACATTACTGATCACGACCGAACTGCTGATCACCACGACCGGCAGACCATTCGGCGTCGGGCTTGGCAAAGGGGTTACGGTTGCCGTCACAACAATGACAAGGATCGGTGTCGCTGTTAGGGTCACTGTCTCTGTTCCGGCGGCTGTTGGCGTTGGGGATAGCACAACAATCGGGCCAGTGGGTATCGGCGTAAACGTCGCTGGCAGGCCAGGGATCGCCGTGCGGTTCGCAGCAGGTGTCAGTAATGCGTTGAACGGCGTTGGCGTCTCCAGCGGTGATCTCAATGGGGTGATTGGTGTGATGACGGGCCTGGCGCCCACTGTAACTGTTGCTAACGGGCGCACCGTAGGAGTTGTCGTGCGTTGCAGCACGGGAACAGCCGGTTGTATCTGTGAGTCGGTGACAGTGCCAATGGTAGTCAACGATGGCGTCGGGGTAAGTGGCGACGTCAGCGGTGGCGTCAGGGTAAGTGATATCACTGAAGCTACATCAGCCACATCAATCGTCTGAGTGACTACCGGGCTGGGGATATTCGCCGCAGCAATCATCTGGCGGGTCTGTGACATGCCGGGCGCCAGGGCAAGCACTGCCAGACAGGCGCATAGAATCGGGATCAGCGACACAATCCCAAGGAAGATCAGCAAGAGCACTCTGAACGGTGTGCGAGTCTCGGCAGGAATCGTTGATGTTAACGGTTGTTGCGGGGGCAGCTGCGGTGGGGGGGGGATCGGCAACCGTGGCGCTTCCTGCAACGCGCGATCACTGGCCGCCAACGTCGCCGCGATGTTGAACACTTCGCGCCTGGAAATCCAGTCCATCGTTAATGCAGGCTCAACGATCGCGTATTCCGGCGCGACATGCGTATAGCGGCAACGCCGCGTCATCATGTCCACTTGAAAAACGCTGCCGCAAGAGGCGCACACACATTGAGCCCCGCTCCACGACAGAGCCTGCTGCCGGCACAGCGGGCAAGTATCGACTGAAACTCCCCTCGAATCCAACTTACAGCCCCATTGTCATGCGAACGCCGCGCGCGCGCCGATCGGTTTCCCAAGGATACACGATATATGAATCCGTTACCGCCGCAAAGTAGGTCGGTTTATGGTTGGGAAACAGCGACTTGGCCGGTTTGTAATGCAGCACCGCCGTTTCAAGGCGCGCCCCAATCGCCTCGAGTCTGCCGCGCACCGTCATAATGTGGCGCCCATGTGTCCAGACATCATCAACCACGAGAATGCGACGGCCGCGGGTAATCTCGTCATCTGGAAATTGCAGGAATGTGGGCCAGGCAAGCAACCGTGGCGCAGTGTCTGATGGAAACTCAACAGCCGCCGTCAGAATGTGCTTGATGTCGAGAGCTTCAGCAATCAGGCCGCCAGGGATAATCCCTCCACGGGTAATCATGATCAATGAGTCGAACACCCCGGACATCTGAGGCACGAGTTGATCGATTAACGCATCTACATCCATCCACGACAATACCTCTTGCCTGGGTGATTCTTCTCGTCGCATAGTTTTTCCTTGTTCCAGCCTATGGTATAAACTAACATTAAACAACGTGCGGGAGCACCAATATGCGCCATCATCTAAAACTGACAGTCCTATTGATAGCTTGTGTGCTGACTCTTTCGGCGTGCGCTCAATCCGCGAGCTCAGGAATTCCCACACCCGAACGAGTCGGTCAGAACCAAACCGCAACTCAACCGCCAGCGAACGCGGGCGCGCCAGTCGCAACGGCACAACCGCCTACGCCAACACAGGCGCCTGCAGCGACGCCGCAACCGCAACCACCTGCTCCAACTGCCACACCACAGGCGCCACAGCCTACTGAGACTGCGCCGGCGCCTGCGCCTACAGAACCCGCGCCCACAGTCGCGCCTGATCCATCGTCAGGCAACGTCGTCTGTAATCAGGTGGTGACCTACATTGTAAAACCAGGCGAAAACCTGTTCCGGATCGGTCTCCATTTTAAAACCACTGCTAATGCCATCGCTCGTGATAATGGCATCCCGAACACTCGAGTTGTGCGCGCCGGAACACAACTGCACATCCGGACTTGCGGTTAATCCGGTTCCGCGCTCACACAGCATGAGCGGCACACCCGCAGGGCAACCCTGCGGGTGTGCCGATTGCTTCATCTAGTTTACTTTTACCGCCATATCGAGCGGGACCATCTCCAGCCATGTATTGCCCGGTTTCATCGGCAGGGCATTCCCATTCGAATCGACAAACTTCAGGCCAGTGGCGTTTCCAGTTCGTTGCCACCGCACATCGTACATCTTGCCATCGCGCAATAACTGCGCGTTCCCTTCACCCCACAACTGTATCTCGATGCCATGGCTGCCGCCGCTATCCTCAACAATCAACGTCGTGACGTGATTCACATACAACACAGCAACATTAGTGGAAGTGAGTTGCGCGCCAGTGATGGCGTCAAAATGGGGAACGCCTCCGATTGAGCGAGACCATGCGCCGCTCTTCGCGTCATATACCCACCCGACCACACCCGATGAATATGGAATGTTCACGGATGCAGCACTCTTGCCACCGTCTGGCGCAGTTGTGCTGAACGACCAGGTATTAAACGTTGTTGGTTTGTTCAACCCGCGCGATACAAGCTCGGCTAATGCATTGTGTGTGCTGGCAAACAGGTTATGCGGAGGATATGCCTCGGAAGTGCGATACATCGGCAATGGACAACCTGCGGGTTGCAGGCATTCAAAATTGCCTTGATCGCCAACCATCCATACCGTCTTGCGAACATCACCCCCGCTATCTGCCCACGAACCGGATGCGAATATCTTCTGGCGCGTGCCGCCGCTCGTGCCCGAGCACACAATTCCTGCGCCGAAGATCACCGGCAGTTCAATATCGATCAGACGGCAACTGTGCACCGATCCCACCTTGTCTGGCAGGTTCGTATGGAATAGCGCGGTAAAGCGGGTGATGCCGCCTTCACTGTAATGCTCAACGACGACATCCGCAAGCGCCAATGCGGACTGCGGCCGCACTTCGGGCGAATTCGACACCTTGATCAGCACCGGGATGGTCTTGGTATTCGTCGGACTTAGCGCCAACCCTGTAAACGGATTGACGTTCGGATCTGGCGTTGCCGTTGGGATCACAGTCGGTGTGGCTGTTGGGACCGCGATAGTCGGCGTTGACGCAGTGGTCGCCGTCGCAGCTGGTTTTGTGCTGGTGGGTTCCGGCGTCGATGTAACAACGATGATTTGCATGACTGTCGCCGTGACGGGAGCCGATGGGGCTGCCGGCGCACTACAACCTGCGACAAGTATGACTCCGGCGACAATTGCTGCTGCTTTGCACAAGAATGGATGGATTCTTTGCTTCACCCGCTATTCTCCTGTAAATGCGTTATCCTGCGCGACCTCTTCTTCAAGAGACCTCGTTTTCTATTAGACGATTATAAAACTCAATGGTACAATGAAATTCTGTACGAGTGACACGCCCACATCGTCTAGTGGACTAGGACGCGGCCCTTTCAAGGCCAAAACACGGGTTCGAATCCCGTTGAGGGCATGTTTGCCAACTCGTAAAAAATAACCCGCTTCTACGATTGCATCGCCTCATGCTTGTACTCCGGTTTTTGCAGTCAAACCCTCAGCTTCAGAATCACCTGCGTCATAGGTTTGTTCACAGGTCAGGCACTTCGCCTTGCCCTTACCCACATCCACCATCAAGCCGCCGTCGCCAGTCGGACACGCCAGCGGAATCGGTTTTTGCCAACTGGTGAAATCACACGCCGGGTAGTTAGCGCACCCATAGAAGAGTCTGCGCCCCTTGCGCATGCGCTTCTCCACGATCTTTCCTCCGTCCACCGGACAGCGCACAAGTGGAAGAGCTATTGATTCAAGATGTCTGCACTTCGGGAAGTTGGTGCAGCCTATAAAGCGCCCAAAACGACCGTCTTTATATGCGAGCGGCGATCCACAATCCGGACAGGTCTCGCCCGTGTATTCAATCACGCGCTCATATTGCGGGATAGTTGCCGCTGCCTGCGCGACTGCTATCTTGAACGGGTCGTAAAACTCGTGCAGCACAGGTCGCCATTCTTTCTCGCCCGTCTCGATATTGTCCAGATCGCTTTCAACGCGCGCCGTGAATCCCACATCGATGTAATTCGAGAAGTTACCCACCAGTATTTCGTTGACCTGCAGGCCGAGCGGCGTGGGGCTCAGTTGTTTGCCCTCGCGAACCACGTAATTGCGCGACTGGATAATCGACATGATGGTCGCATAGGTGCTTGGTCGTCCGATGCCATCCTCTTCGAGCGCTTTGATCAAACTCGCTTCCGTGTAACGCGGCGGCGGCTGGGTAAAGTGCTGGCTGGGGATCAAGCGAAATAAATCTAATGTCTCGCCGACATTCAGATCAGGCAGCCGGCGGTCGCGGCCTTCCTCATCCTCGCTGACCACTTCTCCTTCGTCATGCCCTTCCTCGTAAACCTTGAGGAATCCGGCAAACTTGACAATCGATCCGGTTACCCTGAACAGGCACAGCGGCGCAGCCTCAACGCCAGCCACAACCAGGTCACGGCCCGTGGCATGATTGACTTGGGCATCGATGTCCACCGTGGTGGCGTCAAATACGGCGTTCTCCATCTGGCTGGCGAGGAATCGCTTCCAGATCAAGTCATACAACCGAAACTGATCGCGATCCAGATACTGCTTGACATCCTCTGGCGCCCGTAATACCGATGTCGGGCGTATAGCCTCATGCGCTTCCTGTGCATTTTTGCTGCGCGATGTGTAGCGAGGGGGTTGCTCTGGCACAAACTCAGCCCCGAAACGCGCCGTGATAAACTCGCGCGCCTCAGTCTGCGCCGAGACCGCCAGGTTAGTGGAGTCGGTGCGCATGTAGGTGATTAACCCGACAGGGCCGTCTCCAACGTCAAGTCCTTCATACAACTGCTGTGCGACAGACATCGTCTTGCGCGCGCCATAGTTAAGCTTGCGGCTGGCCTCCTGCTGCAATGTGCTCGTTGTAAACGGCGGCGCAGGCCGGCGCGAACGGTCTTTGCGCTCGACCCTGCTGACCGCATACGCGGCGCCTTCCAGGTCGGCCGTGATCTGGCCTGCATCTGCCTGATCCTTCAGGTCTGGATCGACGCCGCTCAACTTGTACAAGCGCGCGACAAATGAGCGCGCATTCCCATTGGCCAGCCCGGCCTGTGTCGCCTGCTTGAGCAATTCGGCCTCAATTGTCCAGTACTCAACCGCCACAAATGAAAGCACCGCACTCTCACGCTCAACAACCAGCCGCAAGGCGACGGACTGGACGCGCCCGGCGCTCAAACCTTTGCGCCCCATCTTGTCGCGGAGCAACGGGCTGAGTGTGTACCCCACCAGTCGGTCGAGGACGCGCCGCGCCTGCTGGGCGTTGACCAGGTTCTGATCCACATCGCGCGGGTGTGCAAACGCCTCCGCAATCGCGTTCTGTGTGATCTCGTGAAACTCAACGCGGCGCACTGGCTTACCCGCGATGACATTGTCCAGGACGTGCGTCAGATGCCACGAAATGGCTTCGCCTTCACGATCAGGGTCGGTGGCCAGCCATATTTCGCTGGCATCACGCGCTCGCGCGCGCAGCAACTTGACGACTGGCTTCTTGGCAACAGGGATGCAGTACCGGGGTTCGAAGTCGGCTATCACGTCAACACCGAGCCTGTTCTTGGGTAGATCCCGGACATGCCCGATGGAGGCCTCGACGTTGTACTTGCGCCCCAGAAACTTGCCAATCGTGCGCGCCTTGGTTGGCGACTCCACAATCACAAGCGGCTTCTGGCGCGGCGCCGCTTTGACCGCTTTCTTGCTGCGCGGCTTCGCAGTTGCATGCGACGGCTCGCGCACGACTTCAGGCGCAACCATGCCCTCATGAGCAGGCGTGCGCCCCATTCTGTATAGCTTGGGATTACCGCAATTGGAACAGGCGCCCAGTGTGGCAGGCGCCCCGTTCTTGAAAAACACGGGGGTGGGGTCAAGCAACTCGTGCTTGCCCTTGCACTTAAAGCAAAACGCTTCCATGTTATTTAAAGGTGACGGTCTCTCCGACTACCTTCAAAATCTCCTTTCTAAACCGCGCAACGCTAAACTGTTCAGCATGAGCCCGAATTATGTCGGGCGAGAATTTAAGTTCTGTAAACCGCCGCAGCGCTTCCGACAACGCTGGAACTGACTGGCGGTCAAACAAGACACCAGTTATACCATCGATAACTGTGTCAAGCGCGCCGCCGCCTGCAAAAGCGATGACGGGCTTGCCGCAGGCCATCGCGTTCATTGGCGCAATACCGAAATCTTCAAGGCCGGGAAATATAAACGCCCTGCATCGTTCCAGCAGGCTGCGTAGTGTGGCATCATCCACGCGCCCCATTAATTTCACGTTAGACCCGGCGAGTTGCTGTAGTCGGGCGCGGTCGCGCCCGTCGCCCGCGATCACCAAAGGCAACCCCAGTCGATTGAACACTTCGATTGCCAGATCGATGCGCTTGTATGGCAACAGGCGTGAAACGATCAGATAATAGTTGTCGCTCGTGTGCGACACATCAAATGCATCAACCTGCACGGGCGGGTAGACAATTTGAGATTCGCGCCCGTAAATGCGCCTGATGCGTTGTTGCACCTCAGTCGATATCGCAATGTAACGGGTCACGTGGCGAGAAACGGCGATTTCCCACTTGCGCAGAAACAAGTTCATCGCGCGCAGGATGACTGTCGCCAGCCCGGGGATCGATTCGCGCGCAGCGTAACTGTCGAAATCGAACGTGAAACGCGTCGGCGTCAGACAGTAACACACATGCTGCCCGCTATGTTTGGCCCCGATGCAGAAAGCGCTCTTGTTGCTGAGCACCATGTCATACTCAGCAGGAACACGCAGCCCGGCCCAGGTCATTGCGAACAGCGGCATGTACGGCTGGTGCCATTTGTGAACGGCCGGCAACCGATCCATCCACGTGCTATGGATATCCCAGTCCTGCCAGGTGCGGGGCATCTTGTGACGGTCGTAGATGCTGGTGAAGACCGGCGCGGATGGATACAGGTCGTGCAGCACCTCTAATACATCCTCAGCGCCGCCGAGCTGATTCAGCCAGTCATGCAGAAGCGCGACCCTCATTGTTCATAACCCCGTGGATGACGTTGTGCTGGCATAGGTTGCGATTTTAGCCTATGGTATAAGTGACCCTATCCTTTCCATATGGGCGGACACTCTCATGCCAATTAAAACAAAAAGAGACATCGTGCGATCATCACCCAACCTGTTGCCTGAACCGCGTCAGATTCAACTGACCGGAGGCGCACTGTTACTCGCTCCAGATCAACTCATCGTGATCAAGTCGCCACATCCGGCCGCGCTCCTCTTTACGGCCCAGGAAGCACAGCGCGCATTGAGCCTTTTTGCCGATGTGATCTGGCACATTCATGGCGCCGCCCCTCATGCGGCGGCCAGTGTTCCTGAGTCCAAAACCGGTCTGGTGATCTCGGTAAACAGTGACGCGGCAACAGCTAAACCACAGGGCTATACCCTGAGCATCACCGCGCAGGGACTGACCATCGTCGGGTCAGATGAATCCGGTGTGTTTTATGGAGTGATGACGCTGAGTCAACTGGTGCGCCAGTATGGGCCGAACCTGCCTCTGCTTGAGATCACCGACTACCCCGACTTTCCCGCGCGCGGCATCATGCTGGACATAAGCCGCGACAAGGTTCCGACCATGCAGACGCTGTTTGATCTAGTGGACACGCTGGCGGGTTTGAAGCTCAATGAGCTACAGCTTTACACCGAACACACGTTTGCATACCAGAAGCACCCGATCGTGTGGGAGCATGCTTCACCATTTACCGGCGAGGAAATACTGCAACTGGATGTCTACTGTCGCGCGCGCCACATTAACCTCGTGCCGAATCAGAACTCCTTCGGCCACATGCGCCGCTGGCTAACCCACGATGAGTATCGCCCGCTGGCCGAAGCCCCCAATGGATGTGACACACGCTGGGGTCGCTTCGACGAGCCCTTTACCCTGTGTCCGGGCGATCCGGGCAGCATCAAGCTGGTCAGTGAGATGTTCGACGACCTGTTGCCGCACTTCAGCAGCGGAATGTTCAACGTCGGGTGCGACGAGACGGTCGACCTTGGCGCGGGTCGCAGCAAAGAAGAGTGTGAAGCAAAGGGAACCGGGCGCGTATACCTCGATTTTCTGCTGAAAATATACCAATTGGTAAAAGCTCGCGGCCTTACCATGCAATTCTGGGGCGACATCATCATGGAGCACCCGGAGTTGGCGTCCGAGTTGCCTCGCGACGTCATTGCGCTGGAATGGGGTTATGAATCCGATCACCCCTTCAATGATCATGGCGCGAAATTCGCGGCATCGGGCATCCCGTTCTACGTCTGCCCAGGCACATCCTCGTGGAACAGCATCGGCGGCCGCACCGACAACGCGCTGGGCAACCTGCTGAATGCAGCCGAAAACGGACTCGCGCATGGCGCCATCGGTTACTTGATTACCGATTGGGGCGATAGCGGCCATCATCAACCCCTGCCGGTCAGTTACCTGGGCTATGGCTATGGCGCCGCAGTGTCATGGTGCCTGCAAAGCAACCGCGACATCGATATCGCCCGCGCCACCAGCCTGCATATCTTCGAAGATGCGAGCGGAGCAACCGGCAAACTGGCCTATGACGTCGGTAATGTGTACCGCATCTTTGAGACGCGCACCTTCAATGCCACACCCTATGCTCTCGGCACACTCCGTCCGCTGGCGCAGCTCTCGATCAAGACGAACAAGACCGAGATCAAGAGCGCGCTCAAAGAGATCGATCGCCTGGCGAGATCAGTGCCCAAACTGGACATGCATCGTGAGGATGCCGACCTGATCCAGCACGAATTCCTGTTCGCCCTGAGCCTGATGCGCTACGGCGTGGGGCGGATTGTCTTAGCTGAAGCAAAGGACAAAGACCAGAAAACCATGCTGGCACAGTTGCGCGCTGACCTGCGCCTGCTGACCAAACAACACAAGAAAGTGTGGCTGGCGCGCAACCGCCCCGGCGGATTGAGCGATAGCATCAAGAATCTGCAACTAAACTAACATGTTGAATACAACGGGCGTGCTGGCGGTGCTCGATCGAGGCGTCACGATCAACTGGGACGATGGCCCCACCCTGCACCGCATTACGGCTCAGGTGCGTTATCACACCGCCTCAACGGCAACGGCAACCACGCAACTCGTCCGGGTTAACGCGGGCCAGAAGTTGAGCGAAGAACCGCTTTCATTCATCGTGGAAGAGGGTTTAAAAGTCACGTGGACGTGGTTTGAGGGCAACGACGGCAGCGCGGACACGGTGTGCTGGATTGCACAACTGGCTGTTACGAACCAGACTGATGACATGGTGTGCCTGGACACCATGGATGTTATCAGAATCGACAGCGCCTACTCGGGGCAATTCAACCTTGGGGCGCCGCCCGGTCTGTGGCAGTGCGCCCGTGAAAGCGACAGCGATAAGCCAGAATGGGAAGCCTGGTCCGAGTCCACCGCGACTGCCGGCGGCTTTACACGCAACGGGTTGCTGCTCGTGCAACCCGTTGTATCCAACCGCACACGACCGCCCGCGATCCTCGTGCGCGTCGAGGAGAATCCACAGGACGCCGGTGGCGGACTACCCGTCGAGATCAAATTGGACCTGAATGGCGAACGGTTCGAGCGGATGGTTGCCCGCAACAGCGCGGACGGGACGCTGCTCGCCCCAGGCGTGACGGTGGTGTCGACGCGATTCTTGATCGCGTCAGGCGATAACGCGGATGAGCTCCAGCGCATCAAAACATACTGAAAGACAGTCACAACGCATGACCAGACGCGACGACATTCACGAAACTGGCGAGACATCGGAGTTTGCGGCTTTACGCCTCAAAGCGCGCGTGATCCACAACCGGCTTTTTATGCTGTATGGCGAACCCCGTTGGACCAAACTCGATGGGGTCAGCGAACTCGTCAGCACGATCCTGTCGCAAAACACCAACGACGGCAACCGCGACCTGGCCTATACCCGGTTGCGCGCGCGCTTTGCCACCTGGGAACTGGTGCGCGATGCACCCACAGACATTGTCATCGACGCCATCCGCCCAGCCGGACTGGCCAATCAGAAAGGGCCGCGCATCCAGGCGGCTCTGCAACGAATCACCGCCGAGCAGGGTAAACTGAACATCGACTTTCTCGCTGATCTACCGGTTGAAGACGGTCTGGCCTGGCTGACCAGCATCAATGGCATCGGTCCCAAGACCGCCTCGATTGTGTTGTTATTCTGCTACGACAAACCCGCCTTCCCTGTAGATACACACATTCATCGCCTCACGGGGCGTCTGGGACTGATCGGGCCAAAGGTGAGTGCCGACCAGGCGCACGACATCATGGTCAAGCTGTGTCCGGATCATCAATACGGAACATTCCACATCAACATCATCCGTCATGGTCGCGAGGTCTGTCATGCGCGCAGTCCGGAGTGCGAACGGTGTCCATTGCAGGACGTGTGCGTTTACTTCCATTATCAATACAACGGTCTCAGCGTTCCCAGATAACCGTTTATGTCATACGGATCCCAGCGCGAGTCGCCATTACCGCCTAATTGGAAGATCGCAGCCCCCATAAACGGCGATGTGTGCGCCACACCGTTCACCGTCACCGGCCGCTGCTGAATCTCGATGAAACGTTGCACCCAGTGCCGGAACTGATCCTGTGACGCGCCAATCCCCTGAAAACCGCCCTTGCCAGTCTGGTCGACTCCTGTCTCCGAGCAATAGATCCCTCTCACGGTGGGGTCAAATCCGCACTTGGTAAACAGAAATTCCCAGCGACGCTCATACCAGATCAGGCCACTGTCATCATCGATATGCGCCAGGGTTGGGCTATACAGATGCATATCCATTTTGAGTATCCCGTTGTTATAGTACGGGGCGTACATCTCGCGGATGATGTCGCAGGTATCCTGGTTGACGTAATTTGGCGTGCCGACGCTGAAAGAACCACAAGCATATACGGCGCCGCTAGCCTGTTTTATCGCCTGAGCCATGCCAACATCAAACGCCGCCCGCTGGCGCAGCGCGGCGCCATCCTGACCCAGCGCGTCAGACTCATTCAGGCCGGTGTAAACCAGACCGGGGTTGTGCCCGCCACCGAGCGCAGCTAGCGCCTGGTCCACTGTCGGAACTGTGTTTCCCCAGTAATGACGCACCATGACCGTGGCATCGGGATGCGCCTGCTTCGCCGTTTCTGCCACGCTGAAGTTCATGCACATCACGTATTTGCAGCCTTGTCCGGTCTCATCACTGGCGCGCGCATTGGACATGCTGTGGATGCCAATATGAATCACTGGCGTCGTGGATGGCGGCGGAATGTTGCCGAAATCCAGCATCGGGGCATACATGTATCCAACGACAGGCTTATCGGTTCCCTCGATGTTTATGGCGGCGCCGCCAGCCAATAGCGGCACGCTTGCCCAGTTGTCTGTGACTGCAAGAACTTCAACCGTCAAGCCCCCATTCACAATGCCAACGATCGCTGCATTGAAACCGGGTGCAGCTCGGATTCGCAGAAAACCGTAATCATTTCTAACAGTAGCCTTCACCTTTTCACCTCACACATCTGTTGACTCTCCCTGGGGGAAAGTGCGGCTCAACCACTTCTTGATTGTATCCCGACGACTTTGACCCCTTCCATTGCGCAAGCAATGTGAAACAGCTGCGCCCTTCTGAATGCATAAACCGTCTCGCGTATTTCAGGAGAGAAATAGGCGATATCGCGTATTCACCAACGCTATAGACACTAGCACAATCTGAAAACACGTAAAAGTTATGAAATTGAGAGCATATTAATATCAACACGCGGTATCTCTGCTACATAATATTATATGAATAAAAGCACGTCAATTACGTCAATTACGTCGATAAATGCTGTTTACTTGACAGACGCGAACAGACAAGATGCAGCCGTCATGCGCGGGTTACACGAAGGCAACTGCATCATCCATGAAGTGAACAGCATCAGTGAATCAATCGAGCAAATCACTCGACTGGTCAGTGAAAAGAGCGCGGGTGATGTGATGTTGGTTGCAGACGTTCAAGCGGGCAGCTTCGTTCTCCTGACTCTGTTGAGCGATGCAGGCATCCGTTTGCCGAACGTATTGATGTACAACACGGTAGCGGATGACATACAGTCCGTCATCAGGGCCATACAAATGCGCGTCAAGGACTATTTAGTCCTTGATGACCCGGCGAGTCACAAAGAGCTTCGAACCCGCATGATGGTGGAGGAGATGCTCGCCAATACGGCGCCTGCCATCGTCACGACAGTGCCTGCATCCCCAACACTCGCCGCAGAGAAACCGCCGGCAGATCAAAAACGCGGCATTATTTGGGACCCCGAGACTCATTTCATCTATTATGACAACGACCAGATGCTTCATCTCAGCCCAATTGAGGGCAAGGTATTTGGCTTGCTGTACATGAACCGCAAGACAGTGGTGTACACCGAAAAGATCGTTAAACAGTGTCTGGGTCTGCCCGGCGTGGATCGGAAAACAGGGACGCGGTTGCTCCGTCCGCACATCTTGCGATTGCGCCGCAAACTCAACCGCTACCCAGTTCTGGTTGGGCGCATCGTCAACGTGCGCACAACGGGCTATATGTTTACATAATCAACACACGATAACTGGCGCATCGGCTACTGCGGTTTTGTGTCGGGGTGGCGAAGCGCATGCATGACACTGGGGATTAAGGGAAGCAAGTCACTGGCCAGCAGTCCGGCTTCGCCATGTGTCTCCCGCCAGCGCTCGCCCGCGCTCGCATGCGCGTGCGCCCCGCAGATTGCCGCCTCAAATGGTTCGAGTCCCTGCGCCAGCATTCCACCGATGCAACCTGTAAGCACATCGCCCGTCCCTGCAACCGCCAGGGCAGGGTTGCTATAGGGAAGCACCGCTGCACCCTTTTCGTGATGTGCAATAACCGTGAAGGCGCCCTTCAACACAACCACATGCCGCCAAAGCTGCGCAAATTGCAGCGCGATGCCAATCCGGTTGGACTGGATGGCCTGCACGGTCAACCCCGTTAATCGCGCCATCTCGCCCGGGTGAGGTGTAAGGATACTGGTTGGAGGCAAAATCGACGGCCAAGCCGGGTTACGAGCCAGGTGATTCAACCCGTCGGCGTCGATGACCAGACGCCCCCCTGCCCCAACGGAGCGCGCCAGGGCAAGAAAACCAGCCAGAAACTCGCCTGTCTCAGCGGCCTGCCCCATTCCCGGTCCAATCACCAGCCCATGACGTCCATCCAGACCTCGCAGCGCCGTTTCAATGCGGCCCAGTGCGGCGGGATTCAGCCAGCCAGCCTCATCGCCGATCGACGCGAAAGTGGCTTCGCGACATAGCACCGCTGCGATTGGTTGTATCGCAGCAGGCACGGCGAGCGTCACCAACCCTGCTCCTACCCGATACGCAGCGGTTGCGGCGAGTGTCGGCGCGCCAGAATAGTCCAGACAACCGCCAACCACCAGCACCTTGCCGTAGCTGCCCTTGTTTGCGTCCGGAGCCCGCACTGGCATCACCCGGCGGACATACTCCGCTTCTATTAAGAATACAGAATCACTCGCCGGCAATACCAGACTGCTAAGGTGTTGTCGTTGAATGCCGATAGGCACGACCACCAGTTCGCCGGTCGCGCGCGCTGCCGGATAACAGTAATGGCCGCGCTTGGGCGCATGAAACGTTATGGTGACGGCGGCGCGTGGCGCGACGGGGTCCAGCGCGCCAGTGTCGTAATTCATCCCGGTGACGCCATCCAATGCAACCAGCACGGACGACTGCGAATCCACCGCGCTCGTCACGTGGTTCAGGATATCGGCAAGAAGGCCATCAATCGGGCGCGCGACGCCCGTGCCCAGTAACGCATCGACAACGACATCCGCGCCAGCCAGCAACCCCTGTAGCTGCGCCAACCCCGGGTCGTCGGTTGCGCTGACCATAGGAACCCCGGCATCTCGCGCGGCGCAATAGACGAAATCATCCTGGGAACGGCTTTTGAGACAGTAGCCTTGCACCGTCAGCGGCACTGGGTTTACGCCGCTGTAAAGCGCCGTGGCGCAGACCAGTCCGTCACCGCCATTGTTGCCCGGTCCCACCAGGATCAAGATACGAGCCGGGCGATCCTGGATCGTTGCACACCAATAGCTTAGACGACGCCGGATTTCCGCTGCCGCGGCATATCCGGCGTTGTGCATCATCTCACTGTAGCTCAGCCCGGCCGCATCAGCCGCGCGCTCAATCTCGCGCATTTGTGCGACGGTGACGATCTGCATATTTCCGATAGTCCCGATTAACTAGAGCAACGCGAGAGCTTCACTCACCACATGCTCAACCGTGAAGCCAAACTTCTTATACACGTCCTTGTACGGCCCGGACAGACCAAATGTCTCCTGAGTAACAAAACGAACGCGCGGCCCGGTGTACTTCTGCCAGCCCTGCTGCACGCCTGCTTCAATTACCACTTTGGGCAATTCCACTGGCAGCACAGATGCTTTATAGGCGTCATCCTGCCGGTCAAACAGTTCCCATGACGGCATCGAAACCACGCGCGTCTTGACGCCCTGCTCAGTCAGCGCTTTGGCCGCATCAAGTGCCAGGCTGACTTCCGAGCCGGTGGCGACCAGCGCGATCACGGCGCCAGGGACATCCTGCAGCACATACGCGCCGCGCAACAGCCCGTCGGTGCGCGGCAGAATTGGCAATGCCTGGCGGCTCAGCAATAGCGCCACTGGCCCGCGCGACTCGACAGCCGCCTTCCATGCAACTGCGGTTTCATTTGCATCCGCTGGGCGAATCACGGTGAAATCAGGGATCGCGCGCAATGACGCCATCTGCTCAACCGGCTCGTGTGTCGGGCCATCCTCACCAACGCCGATGCTGTCATGCGTGAACACAAAAATGCTATGCGCGCCACTCAGTGCTGCAAGGCGCAGCGCCGGGCGCATATAGTCGCTGAAAGTGAAGAAGGTGCCGCCGTAGGGGATGATGCCGCCATGCAGCGCCATTCCATTCATCATCGCGCCCATGGCGTGTTCGCGAATGCCAAAGCGGATATAGCGGCCGCTGAAATCGCCTTTCTTTAGCGACGCCGCGCCCTTCGGCAAGGTGTTGTTTGAAGGGGTGAGATCTGCCGAACCGCCCAGGAGCGCCGGCAACTTGCCAATGAGCGCGTCGATTACGGTCCCACTCGCTGCGCGCGTGGCGACAGGTTTGTCCGCTGTGTTGAACACCGGCAGCGCCTTGTCCCAATCCGCCGGCAACTGTCCATTGATAACGGCTTTGAAGTCCGCGGCCACAGCAGCATCGACAGCCTCAAGATGCGCCAACACCTGATTCCATGCGCCTTCGCGCTGAAGTCCCTTGGCGCCGGCAGCGCGCCACGCGGCCAGCACCTCGTCATGGACGACGAAGAATTCGTCAGGGTTGGCGCCCAGGGCGATCTTGGCGAGTTTGACTTCCTCTGCGCCGGGCGCATCGCTGTGCGCCTTCTGGGTGCCCTGGCGGTTGGGCATGCCGAAGCCGATGATCGTCTTGCAACAGATAATGCTGGGTTTGTCAGTCACGGCTTGCGCAGCGGCAATCGCGACTTCAACCGCGGCCATGTCATGACCATCGATGACCTGCGTGTGCCAGCCATACGCCTGGAAGCGCAACGGCACATTATCGCTATAGGACAGCGAGGTCGGCCCATCGATGCTGATGCCGTTGTCGTCGTACAGCCAGATCAACTTGCCCAGGCCGAGATGCCCAGCGAGGGATGCGGCTTCGTGGCTGATGCCTTCTTCAAGATCGCCGTCGCTGACAATAGCATAGGTGTAATGGTCGACGACTGCGGCGTCAGGGCGGTTGTACCGCGCGGCCAGCCACGCTTCCGCCAGCGCCATTCCGACCGAGTTGCCGGTGCCTGCGCCGAGCGGGCCTGTGGTTACTTCCACGCCCGGAGTGACGTGGTTCTCAGGGTGCCCCGGTGTCCGGCTGCCGACCTGGCGGAAATGCTTCAGATCGTCCAGCGACAGATCGTAACCAGTCAGGTAGTTCACTGAGTACAGCAGCATCGAGCCATGACCGGCCGAGACAATCATGCGGTCGCGGTTAAACCATTTCGGGTTTTTCGGATTGTAGTGAAGGAAACGGGTGTACAGCACGTAGGCTACATCCGCCATGCCCATCGGCATGCCTGGATGTCCTGAGTTAGCCGTTTGGACGGCGTCGAGTGTGAGTGTGCGAATCGCATTAGCACAGGCGCGATCAAAATCGCCATAAGTTGATGTTTGTGACATTTATTTAGCTCCCATGATGAAATATCAAGCTTACCGGTCATGAGCGAATTCTTCGCTGTTCTGGTGCGGCAGCATTTGACACTTTTTCAGAAGAATTATAGCCTGCACGGTAGAGCGAATAAAAAAGGCTAGTCTTCTGCCGGAACCGGGGCGACGTCCGGCGCGACATGCGATAAACGCACGCGCGCAATACGCATCTTGTCCATCTCTTCAACACATATCTTGATGCCGTACGACTTGAGTTCGATCTCGTCACCCACGCGCGGGATGCGCCCCAGTCGCCCCATCACAAAGCCGCCGATTGTGTCATAGTTAGGGTCAACCAGATCAAGGTGAAAAGCCTCGTTCACATCGCCGATGGACGTGAACCCATTGATCACCGCGCTGCCATCCGTGCCGTGCAGAATATCCGGCGGAACCTCGCTCGTCGCGTCGCCCACCTCCCCCACGATCTCAGCCAGCAGGTCATACAGAGTGACAAGACCGGCAGTGCCACCATACTCGTCCAGCACAATCGCCATGTGTTCGTGGCGGACGCGAAATTGCTGCAGCAGTTCGTCCGCGCGCTGTGAATCCGGCACGAGGAACGGCTTACGCATCAATTGCCGCAGCGTCAGATTGCGCATTGCCGGCTGGATCGCGCGGATCATATCCTTGCTGTGCAGAATGCCGATCACCTTATCGAGCGTTCCCTCATACACGGGCACGCGACTGATCGGGTTCAGCGACACGAGGTGCACGACGTCAGCCAGAGGCGTCTCGACATCGACACAGATGATCTCGGTGCGCGGCGCCATCAGTTCGCGCACCGTCGTGTCACCAAAAGTGAAGACGGCGTCAAGCATATCGCGCTGCTTGGACTCGATGACGCCGCCGCGCTCGCTGGCAGCCACCAGCATCTGCAACTCGGCGATCGAATACGGCCGCTCCTCGCCGCCATGCGCGCCCAGCAAGCCAACGACGAAACGCGATGACATCTTCAGCAGCCAGATAAACGGGGTGAAGATTACGGCCAGTGCATTCATCGGCGGGACGACTGCCAGCGCGATGCGCTCCGCCGAGTGACGCGCCAGCGAGCGCGGCACTAACTCGGCAAGAACGATCTGGAAATACGACGCCGTCAGCAGCCCGAAAATGCCGCTGAGAACGACCGAAAACCCCTGCCACCATGGCGCAAGACCATCCGCTGCCGCGAAGAGCACGCGAAAAAGGGACGTGATCGCCGGCTCGCTCACGATGCCGACGGCGATCGACATAAAAGTGATGCCGATCTGCGTGGCTGCGAAAAACCGCTCCGGCTCGTCCATCAGGCGTTGCACAGTCTGCGCCGCCGTGTTGCCTTGCGCAGCGAGTTCGGCG
>CAIXPS010000312.1 GCA_903921365.1 uncultured bacterium
GCGCGGCGCCACAAAAGGCACATCGCTGGGTTTGCCGGAACTGCGGCGTCAGGTGGAGTCATTGCAGGGCGACTTTGCATTGCGCTCCGCGGCTGGGCTGGGAACACGCATTGAATTCGGATTGCCGTTCCAGCCAGTCGACCAACAGCCCCCCGGGATTAAAACCCGCGTCGTGCTGGCCGATCATCAGGAGGTGACCCGCAATGGGTTGCGCATGCTGCTGGCACAAAGCGACGACTTCACCTGCGTGGGCGAAGCAGGCGATGGGTTGACCGCCATTCACCAGGTCGAACTGCATCACCCGGATCTGGTGGTGATGGACATCGACCTGCCAAACCTGAGCGGCGCAGAAGTGGTGCATCAAATAACGAAACGCTTCCCCGCCGTGATCGTCCTGATCCTTGCTGCCGGGGGCAACGAAATCCTGCTGCAGAGCGCATTCAAGGAAGGCGCGCGCGGGTACCTGTTAAAGACCGATCCGGGGCAGGAGATCATCAAAGGCCTTCGTCTCGCGCGAGACGGCGATATCTCCATCAGCCCGGCGCTGATGGATGCCTGGGGCCGCCTGCAGTCGAAACACCCGCTGGGCGACCCGTTGCAATCATTGACATTGCGCGAACGCGAAGTGCTGGAATTGATCGTTGCCGGGAACACCAATCGCAAGATCGGCCTGCGCCTGGGCATCAGCTTCCGCACGGTCGAAGTGCACCGCAAAAAGGTGATGACGAAACTTGGAGCCAGGAGTCTGGCTCAGTTGATGAAGTCGATCAATGGCAAGCTCGACAACGGCAGCACAGACTGAAAGTTTAAGGCTCAATCACGATGTGCGCCCGTTCGTCCGGAAGTTGCACTTCCGGACATGCAGCGCAGACTGAGAATTTAAGGCTCAATCACGATCTTGAGACCGTCGCGGCGCAACGCTGCATCGAATGCCTGCATGGAGTCGGCCAGCGAATAATGATGGGTCACCATCGAACGCACATCGACCATGCCCCGTTCGACCAGTTTGATTGCGCGCGGATAGGTGTGCTTCATGCGGCGCGACATGCGGATGGTCAGTCCCTTGCGCCGCGCGACTGACGCGGTGAAACTGATGCGGTCTTCCGACGGTATGCCGACGAGAACCACTGTCCCGCCCGGCTTGGTCGCCGCGATGGCAGCTTCGACCGCCTCGTTCTCTCCAGCGCACTCAAACGCCACGTCCACGCCGCGCTTATGTGTCGCGGACAGGATTTGCGCGGCCTCTGTGCCATCTGCTTGCAACACCGTCGTCGCGCCATAGGCCTTTGCTGCGTCCATGCGGTGCTGCAACTTTTCGGTGGCGAAAATCTCGGCGGCGCCGGCAAGGCGCGCCATTTGCAACGTCAACAGCCCGATTGGCCCGTTCCCGAACACGGCAACGCTCATGCCAGGGCGGATGTGGCCCAGATCGACCGCGTGAATGGCTACACCGAGTGGTTCAAGCATAGCCCCGTCAGCGTCATTGATCGAGTCGGGCAGCGGGAACATCAAATGCTCCGGCCAGGCGATGCACTCGCGCATTGCGCCGTCATCGCCCCCGTGCCCGGCGAAGTGCATGTTCGCGCAGAAGTTGGGGTTGCCTTCCACACAAAACTCGCACTCGCCGCAGGCGATGGCCGGATCAACTGCCACGCGCTGACCCTTGTATTGACCGGTGAGCGCCACGCCGGCAAACTCGTGACCGAGGACGAGCGGACGCGCCAGCCGCGCATCGCCAATGCCGGATTCTGCGAACCAGTGCAGGTCAGACCCGCACACACCGATTGAAGTAATGCGCAACACAGCCTGGCCGGAAGATGGCGCCGCGGGATCGGGCTCATCATGCAGACGCAGGTCGTGTACGCCGTGTAATCGTGCAACTTTCATTGATATCAGGTCCTTGAATAAGTCTTCATGAGATTGTACGTCTGACTGCTATCAGCGCATCGTGTGATCCCCTTGCGAAGGTTGGACTTGCACGAAACACAACCATTCAGATACCCTTCGCAAGGTTGGATTGACGTTATTCATGCGCGTGCGTATGCGCCAGCGGATGCGCGTGCGGGTGGGTGTGTTCCCCGCCGTCGTCGTGGCGATGGACGTGGTCGTGGCTGAGATTGCACGCGAGCAGCAGGTCAGTATTCGACAGGATGTCATGCGGCGTGCCCTGTGCGACGACGTGATGGGCTTCGTCGAACACGTAGACGCGGTCGGCGATGGCGTCCACGATGCTCAGATCATGCGTAGCCGTGATAACGGTGTGCCCGGCGCGCCCCTGTTCGACGATGAAGTTCACGAGCCATGACTGGCTGCGCGGGTCCAGCCCGGTGGTGGGTTCATCCAATAGCCACACGTCGGGCTGCAACGTCAGGACGGAGGCCAGTGCCACACGCCGCTTTTCACCGCCCGACAGGCGATGCGGCGCGCGATCCCGCAGCTTTTCAATGCGCAATGCGCGCAGTGCGGCGTCAACGCGCGCATGCACGTCCGCCTTGCTCAAACCAAGCTGCATCGGCGCGAAGGCCGCTTCTTCCCACACCGACGGCGAGAACAGTTGCACATCGGTGTCCTGGAAGACCAGACCGACCCTGCGGCGAAACGCGAAGTTAAACACATCATCATCGAATGCCGCCTCAGTCAAGGGCTGCCCAAAGGCCTTTATCACGCCGGACGACGCGAAGTACAGCCCGTCGAGCAATTTGAGTAGCGTGCTCTTGCCCGATCCGTTCGACCCGAGCACCGCAATACGCTCGCCGGCTTGAATGGACAGCGTGACGCGCTCCAATGCCGTTTGTTTGCCTTCATACGCGAAAGTGACTTCATGCAGATCGAAGAGGGTCTCGTTGTGAACCTGGTTCATCATTGTCCTAGCCAGATGGCGCTTACGGTCACGATTGCGACGACTACGAACGCGCCCCAGTCGCGCCGCCGCATGTTGAATGAGGCTACACTTGGCGCGCGGGCATGCCCGCGAAACCCGCGCGATTGCATTGCCAGATACACTTCGCTGCTCAGGTGCAACGACTTTCCCAGCAGCACGCCGGCTGTTGCGCCGATCATGCGCCGTTGGTCTGCGCCGGTCAAGCGGCCGACCACGCGGCTTTTCCGCGACAGGAACATATCGTTGGCCGTATTTAAGAGCAGGTAGATATAGCGATACGTCATGCCGAAGATCAGGATGACTGCCTCGGGCATACGCAGCACGCCCAGCGCCTTGAGCACATCGTTCCACGGTGTGGAGAATGTCAGCAGCGCGGCCATCGACACGGAGGTGCTGACGCGCAGGAGCAGGAACAATGCTGACATCGCCCCGGTGCGCGTGATCGCCAGCCCAAATGGCAATGACAGCAGCGTTGGCCCGGGTGTGATGAACAGCGCCGGCAGGGCAATTACCCCGGTGAAGAAGGGCAGAAACAGCCACACCCGTTTGATGAAGAACCCGACCGGGATGGCCGACCGCCACGCCAGTGCCAGCGTGACGCCATACAATCCGGCGATGACTGCCAGATTGCGTGATAGCCCCACTGCGATTAACAGCGCAAGCATGGAGATGACCTTGACGCGTGGATCGAGCGACTGCAGCAGGCCGGAGTGGCGCGCAATGTCTTCGGAGAAGAGCGTGTGCCCCATCGTGTGGCTGATATCGGCCAGCGTGCGTTCGATGACGCCGTTGCGCCGTTTCACTTGCGCCGGAGCCGGCATCGATGCCGGGGCGGGGGGTTGATCGACTGCAACACTCTCGCTCATTCCTGGTCCGCCGGCTGTGCCCGTTGCGCCGGTTGCGCCCGGTTGGTCGTCAGCAGCCGTGAGAACAGGAATGCGAGCACGACAACCAGCGCAACACCCGCCATCGCTGACAGCACATACCCCAGACTGGCGTTGCCCAGTGCGGGAACATCATAGTCGGCCAGAGGCGCGCCCCACAACCCTTGCAGCGCGGCCATTCCCTGAGGCACTGCCCCAAGCCCCATGTTCGCCAGTTCTCCGGCGCCCCATTCTCCCCAGGCCGTCCCTGGCGCCAGCAATCCCAGCGGTGTCGCAATGATGAGCGCAATCAGGCCAATCCACAGCCAGCGCAGGCGACCTGGCGCGGTTGCGCTGACGGCAGCCGTTGGTTTCTGCGTCAGTTCGAGCATCGGGACGTTGGCGCGTTGCAGGTACAGAACAACCGCTGCGGCGATCACGCCCTCGATGAC
>CAIXPS010000313.1 GCA_903921365.1 uncultured bacterium
CATCTCCGCCACAAATAATCTTCTTCTTTGCTACGTCAAGTTAGCCGGTTGGCCCGTTGCGGCGATAACGCTTTTCCAGAAGATGCCTTGAGGCGGTACGCGCTTGCGACCCAACGTGACCAGCGGTAGTGGAACCAGCACATACTCGGTCATCCACTGGCTGATCATGAAATCCGTGTATCCTGCCATGGCATTATCAACCGCCAATGTGCCAAGTCGTTGGCCGAAGATGACGTCTGTTACACTTGGTTCAGTAGTGCGAAGAAGATGGCGAGGTTCATTTGTCAACACACGGAAGCGTTCGTAGGGAGCTCCGTGTGCTCGGATTGATTGTTCTGCCGCTTTTTTGAATAGATTGATGCCTGCCTGTCGTAGGATATCTTCAGTTTGTCCCTGAATACGACGGTTGTTAGCAAAAAAATCCTTGATCGCCTCCTGCTCTTCAGACGATATTTCGGCAAAAGCTGGATGAGTCAAGGCATCAATAGGTATCGCTGTCTCTGCCATTGCCACTAAAGCATATGGACTCTGGTTACTTGATAACCTGATACGTAGCTTGCTCTGAATATAAGGAAGTACTTGTGCCAACGAGAAGTCCACCTCGGGTATCAGCGCCAGGTCGCATACCCCACTGGCCAGTGCGGCATGGGACACTACAAATCCCGAGTCCGAGCCAAAGAGTTGACATATTCCCAGACGTGGGTTAGAGGATACTTCGACATGCAGTTGACGGAGCACTTCTCGCGCTTTTTCAACCGCCGAGAGAAAACCGAATGATTGCCACACCCAGAGAATGTCGTTATCCATCGTTTTGGGAACGGCGACGACGGAGAGAGGATAGTTATCTCGCTGCGCTGTTTCCCAAAGGGCATGTGCCCCACGCATGGTGCCATCTCCCCCTATTATGTATATGATGTCGATCTGAGCTGTCCTGAGAATAGTGATTAGATCGGCAAGAGCCAAATGACGGTAATCAGGATCGCTGCTGCCAAGCATCGGATCAAACCGCGAAGTACCTAAATGGCTTCCTGGTTTATCGGCAGATCGCTTCTTTTCCTCCGCTAGGCCACGCAGGTCAGTTGGATTGGGACCGTCGGAACTATACAGAATTCGACATGAATTGGCTTTCATTCCCTTAAATCCATTCAGGTAGCCATATATGTGAAGCTGATACTTTGGAGCCACTCGTCCTAGGTCGATTTGCTCCTCAGTCGGACGATGATAGAGAAGATGTCGTTGAATGATACCGGAAATGACTGCGTTGATGCCTGGAGCAATACCACCTGACACGACGATGGCAACATTTAGCACAGCATCATCAGCGATCCTTTCCACTGGTAATATGAGTTCCTCGCGTGGGCCAGCTTCCGTAAATGTCAGACCATCACGCATGAGACAGCAGAGCTTGTCTGGACAATCTATACTTGATGCACGTGATGAATTATCGCCTGATTGAGTTTGTTGCGGATGTGCAGTATCAGATTTCGGTGATACTGACGTCTTATGAGTAGCGTACTCTGTGTTTGGGTCATAACCCAGCGTATGGTAGATACTTCTCGCATCTACCAGCACTCGATCTCTCCCGTGCTTAGTTCCAATAACATCTTCGGATAGCGGATTTGGATATGAGGGTTTGTCGGTAAACAGTCTTTCAACGTCAGGCCATCGCAGAACTTCCGGCGAATCTGGATGGCTTCGTGTGCTGTCTGCATTGGGTTGGCCTAACACGGCATCGATAATGGTTTTTTCGTAACTATACCAATGCGAGACGTCTCTGCAGTCACGAACATTTTCAGGCATATTGATGCATCTAAGAATTGATTGGGTGAATTTTAATGCATGCTGGTAATCAGTACCAAAAATCTCAAACCCTTGAACTGCCCGATAGTATTCCGGTTCG
>CAIXPS010000314.1 GCA_903921365.1 uncultured bacterium
CGTGTGCTCTTCCGATCTGTAACATCTGATGATTCAACCGCGGCACTTTACAAATGGAGGATTTCAGAATGTTTTGCGTTTACTGTGGCACTCAGCTACCTGATGACGCCAATTTCTGCTTGAAGTGTGGTAAATCGCTAAAGGCTATAATGCCAACAATCGGGCCGAAGTTCGAAACCCGTGAAGTTGTCCTGACACTCGCACCTAATGTAACGCTCGATCTGGTGAGTGTGCCGGCGGGCGAGTTTCTGATGGGCAGCACGGATGCAGATGAGTATGCGCGGGGCGACGAAAAACCTCAGCACAAGGTGACATTAAGCGACTATCTGATCGGCAGGTATGAGGTGACGAACGCGCAATATGGTTTATTTGCAAGAACAAGGAGAGCTGGTTTATTATCGGGTGGAAAGGTGAATGACCCAAATTGGTCGATGCCATCTGGCAAAGAGAACCATCCGGTGGTGCAGGTGAGTTGGGATGATGCGCTGGCGTTTTGCGCATGGGCGAGTCAAGTCACGGGGCTAAACGTTAAGCTGCCCACTGAAGCCCAATGGGAGAAGGCGGCGCGTGGAACCGATGGGCGGATATTCCCGTGGGGTAATGAAGCACTAGACAAAACGCGAGCGAATGTCGGTACTAGCGGAACAACGCCGGTGGGATCATTTTCGCCTGGCGATAGCCCCTATGGGTTGGCAGATATGGCGGGAAACGTGTGGCAGTGGACAGCGGATTGGTACAGTGATACTTACTACGCCAGTTCACCTGCAAGCAATCCACAGGGGCCAACGACGGGTGAGTTCCGCGTGATGCGCGGCGGCGGGTGGAACTACCTTTTCAGCGCCCGCGCGGCCTATCGCTGGGTTGGGCCGTCGGGCCGTCTCGATCGCGGCGGTTTTCGGGTGGTAGTTGCGTCTACCCCTGTTTCTTAGCCCTGTCCTCTGAATTTGCTCTGAACTCTGTACTCTGATCCGATCTGCTCCTCTGATTCTGCCGGGGTCTGGGGTGTCCCCAGAGAATAATCACAAGGCAGAGGTTGCGACCCCTGCCTTTTTTGTTTCACCATGCTGAAAAGCTTGCCGCCGCATTACGCGAGTGGGAGCATAGAAGAAATCTAATGAGGTGGTGAGGATATGGCTCCAGTTGAGATTGGCGCTGAGTGGAAGTTAAGCAAGTAATAAACGCATCGCTGCAATCCAAAAACAATCTGACAAACTACTGGATGAAATAGAAAGACTTCAGGCAGAGCGCGCACAGGTACAACAAAGTATACTTGCTACGCTATCAGATCAGGATATTGAATCATTCGTAGAGATGTGCGATGAAAATCGCAATGGAGAGGTGGATAACAATGGCAATGCAATTTATTGTTCCAGGCATTAAGATGGCGCTGCAAGCCTCACCGGAACCAAGTGAAGACGATCTAAAGCTGTATCAGCAGTTGGGCGCGGAATGGGTTGTGATGTGGACGGGCGAGAGCAAGGCCAGCGCCGAATATTACGCCAGCCGCCGCAAGCTGTTTGAAGACCACGGCATGCGCATTTACGGTTTCGGCAACTTTGACGTGCACAACCAGGACGCCATCGTGTTGAACCTGGAAAACCGCAATGCCAAGGTGGAGCAGTACAAGAAACACTTGCGCGATCTCGGCAAGGCCGGTATTCCCTATACCACGTATGCCCACATGGCCAATGGCATCTGGAGCACCGAGCGCGAGGAAACCCGCGGCGGCGCCGTGGCGCGCGCGTTCGACCTTGAGAAGGCTGTCAAGGGGGATTGGATCGGTCGCCAGTACGTCGGCCCGCTCACGCATGGGCGCAAGTACACGCAGGAAGAGATCTGGGAGAATTTCGCGAAGTTCATCCGCGAGGTCGCGCCGGTTGCCGAAGAAGCCGGCGTGCGCATCGGCATTCATCCCGACGATCCGCCAGTGCCCGAACTGGCCGGCATCCCGCGCTGTATCTTCGGCAACTACGATGGCTATGTGAAGGCGCTCGATTACGCCGGCAGCCCCAATATCGGCATGTGCCTGTGCGTCGGTTGCTGGCTCGAAGGCGGCCCGTTGATGGGGAAGGGCGTGCTCGAAACGATTGCGGACTTTGGCGCGAAGAAGCGGCTCTTCAAGGTGCATCTGCGCAACGTGGATCAACCCCTGCCGCACTTCAAGGAGACTTTCCTCGACAACGGCTACATGGATATGGCCAAGGTCATGAAGGCGATACGCGCGATCGACTTTGATGGCGTCGTCATCGCCGATCACATCCCGCTGATGGGCGGCGATCACCGCATCGGCACGGCCTACAGCATCGGCTATATCAACGCACTCATCAAACAGGCGAATGCGGAATACGCGGGATAGGAAAGCAGAAGGCAGGGGTCAGGGAACGCAACCCTACGGCCTTCGCAAGGAGTGCTGATCTCCCTGCGAAGGTTGCGGGCACGAAACACAACCTATTGAAGACCCTTCGCAGGGTTTGTTACTTTGTTGTAATCTTATAACTCGCCTCTGCCTCAGTCGCGAACCACGTGACACCGTCACGCACGTTGGAGGCAACAGGAACGCCCGACGCCGTCGTCACTGATAAATCCGACCCGGCGATGCTGCATGGGTTGCCAAGTCGTGAATGCACAATGGCGCTGACCAGCCGGCCATCATGCCACACGAAGTCCAGGTCAAACCCGCCGCGCGCGCGCAGCCCTTTGACCGATCCAATAGGCCACGCGGCTGGCAGTGCGGGCAGGAGGTCGATGTAGCCCTCGTGGCTCTGCGCCAGCATTTCGGCGATGCCGGCGGTAGCGCCAAAGTTGCCGTCGATCTGGAACGGGGGGTGCGCGTCGAACATGTTCATGTACATCCCGCCGGACGAGTAGTTGAAGGCAGTGGGATCGACCGGCGTGAACATCGAAGCCAGAATCTTCATCGCGTGGTCGCCATCGCGCAGGCGCGCCCAGCAGTTCACCTTCCACGCCATCGACCAGCCGGTGCTTTCGTCGGTGCGCAGTTCCAGCGATCGGCGCGCAGCCGCGAAGAGTTCAGGTGTGCCGTCGCGCGTGATCTGCCGGCAGGGATACAGACCCATCAGGTGCGAGATATGGCGATGGTGCGGGTCGGTGCTGTCCCAGTCGCCCCACCACTCCTGTATGTCGCCCTTGTGTCCGATCTTCAACGGATACAGGCGTGACCGCGCCGCGCGAACGGCTGCGACGAACTCATCCACAATCCCGAGTGCTTGAGCGGCGGCGAGGATGTTGTCGAAGTGCTCCGCGATGATCGTCATGTCGAAAGCCGTTGCCATGCTGGTTTGTGCGATCAGGCCCTTCTCGGTGATGAATGCGTTCTCCGCTGACACCGATGGGTTGGCGACCAGATGGCCGGCGCCATCGTCAACCAGCCAGTCCAGGCAAAACTCAGCGGCGCCCTGCATCAACGGCCAGGCGGTAGTGCGCAGGAAGTCGATATCTCCGCCGTAGGCATAGTGCTCCCACAGATGATGGCACAGCCATGGCCCGGACATCGCCCAGTTCGCCCACTGAGGTTCACCGCCGCCATAGTTGCCCACGGGCGCGCTCTGATGCCAGAGATCTGAGTTGTGATGCGAGACCCAGCCGCGCGCGCCATAGTTCACCGCGGCGGTTTTTGCGCCGTTGGCGCTGAGTCCTTTGAGAAAGTCAAATAACGGTGTGTGGCACTCGGCCAGGTTGGTGTTCTCCGCCGGCCAGTAGTTCATCTGGGTGTTGATGTTGATGGTGAAGTTGCTGCTCCACGGCGGGCGGATCATGTCGTTCCAGATGCCTTGCAGGTTCGCCGGCAGCGTGCCGGGGCGCGAACTTGCGATCAGCAGATAGCGCCCGTACTGGAAAAGTAGCGCGACCATCGCAGGGTCGTGATCCGTGCTGAATGATCGGATGCGCTGATCGGTTGGCAGAGCATCCGCGCCGATTGCGCCCAGGTCTAGTTGTACGCGCCGGAAGAGCGGTTGGTAGTCCGCGAGATGTGCTTGCATGCACTGGTCAAATGTCCTTGATTCTGCGACCCGCATAGTCGTAGAAGTGATCGCGACAGGGTCTTTGCCGTCAACTGCTGGCGATCGGTCGTACCCGTTGTAGCTTGTGGCGGCGCATGCGGTTAATAGAATCTCAGTTGCGCCGGAAACGACGATATGGTCGCCAGAGGGTGACATCACGCCGCCGCTCAGCCTGACGGATATCTGTACTGCGAAAGTCATCCCCGCGCCCGCGTCATCGTAGAGGACCGGGTTGTCGCTCCTGAGATAGCTCGGATCCACCTGGCTGGGCGCTTTACCTTGCAGGAGTAAGCCGCCGTCTACTGGACTCACACGACAGCGCAATGGACTGTCTAAAGAGATCGTGAAGCTCAACCCGGCCGGTTGATCGCACGTGATCCGCATGAAGATGGCATCGTCGGGCGCACTGGCGAACACCTCGCGCGCGAAATGCGCTGCACCAACGGTGTAGCGAGTCACGACAACGGCGCGATCAAGATCGAGTGTTCGCTGGTAGTCGCTGACGGCGCCTGTGTGTTCGAAGTGCAGTCGCAGGTCGGCCATCGGCAAGTAGCTCTGGTTGAACGGCCCTTGCATGCGCCTGGAGAGTTCGTCGGCGCGCGCGTAGTCGCCGTCGAATACCGCTTTACGCACCAGCGGCAGGATGTCTTTCGCGGCAGGGTTGTCGCAATCGCGCGGATGGCCCGACCATAGTGTGTCTTCGTTCAATTGCAGGCGCTCGTTCTGTATATCGCCAAATACCATTGCGCCCAGCCGGCCATTGCCAATCGGCAATGCTTCGTGCCAGTTCGACGCCGGCTGCGTGTAGTTTAGTTGCATGCTTATTCCTTTCCTGTAAAGTAGCGCGCCTGTCGTTGCGCGATATAGGCCGCGCGCCGGTTGCCCGAAGCATCGATATACCACCAGTCATCGGTGAATGCGGTGCGTCCCTCGCCGGCCAGCCCGGCCAGGTCGATCTGTCCCTTACCACTGACTGGCTCTTTCGATCCATCCAGCGCAGGATCGACATACTGGGCAAACCACGCGGCCAGTCTGCCACGCATCTCGACGACGCGCGTTAGTTGGGCGGTATCGTCAACGAGGTTATGCTCTTCGCCGGGATCGTTGACCAGGTCGTAGAGTTCATGTGGCCCATACGGGTAGCGATGCACGTACTTCCAGTCGCGCGCGCGGATCATGCGCACCGGGCCGTATTCATCGCACACGACGACGTGATCGCGTTCCGCGGTTGCGTCGCCGCGCAACATCGGCGCGAAACTGCGTCCAGGTAACGCGACCGTCTCGGCGCACTCCAGACCCACGTAGTCGAGCAAGGTGGGCAGGATGTCGTAGTGGCTGAGCAGGCGCGTTTCGACCGCCCCTTGCGCGATGCGCCCTGGCTGCGACAGCAGCATCGGCACTTTGACCGAGGAGTCATACATGTTCAACGGGAAAGTGCCATTGCCCTTGCCCCAGATGCCGTGATGCCCCATGTTCATGCCGTTGTCGCTGGTGAAGATGACGAGTGTGTTGTCGCGGACGCCCATCTGTTCCAGCTTGTCCAGCAACTGCCCTACGCCGCGATCCAGCCCGCTGATCGCAGCATAGTAGCCGGTCAGCAGCTCGATTCGCTTATCGCCCTCACCTCGTGGCGCGCTGTTAATCTGCCACGGGTGCAGCGGAACGTCCGGGCAAGTGGCAAAGCTCAGACCCGCGTACAAGGCGGTCAGTTCCTCAGGGTGCTGGCCGCGCTCCCACGGTGAGTGCGGCGCGGTGTAATGCACGCTCAAGTAGAACGGGGCATCCGTTGCCGCCTGTGCGTCGAGGAAATTGAGGCCACCTTCGGTGATGACGTCGGTGAGGTAGCGCGGATCATTTTCGAGCACCCCGTTGCGCAGGATGTCTGCATTGTGATAGTTGCCGCCGCCCCACGGGAAGACGTGCCAGTACGTGAAGCCTTTCTGCGGTCGCGCGCTGTCGCCGAGGTGCCATTTGCCGCTGATGCCGCAGCTATATCCGTTTTCAGCCAGGACATCGGTGTAGGCCCGCATCCCGCGCAAGTACTCGATGGCGCGCTGATCCTCCGCGGCCGGGTTTGGGCTGACATAGTTGCCAGTGCGCAGCCAGTCGTGGATGCCATGCTGCGATGGAATCCTCCCGGTGAGGATCGACGCGCGCGCGGGCGAGCACACGGGTGACGCGCAGAAGAAGTTGTCACAGCGCACCCCGGTCGCGGCGATGCGATCGAGGTTGGGGGTGCGGATCTCGGTGTTACCGGCGCAGCCCATCGCCCACGCGCCCTGGTCGTCGGTGAGCACAAACAGAATGTTCGGTCGTTCTGGATCGTGACTTGGCATGGCTTATTCTGATAGCGCCAGTTTCAGACCGACGAGAGCAAGACCTACGCCGTCGTTGGGTCGAATGGCAATCGCCTTGAATGCTATTTTTTGTTCGCCGGCATGTTCGAAGTACAAGTCGCCGCAGTGGGTGGTGGCTTGAGCGTAACAGCGCGTCTCGGGGCGGGCATCCCACACATCGGCGCCGATGCGCGCCTGCACGCCGAAGGCGCCTGTTTCAGTGCGAACAACGTGCCCGCCCTTCCACGGTCTGCTGTGGTGCACTGCCGAGGTAATGGCGTTGATGCTGTAGTAACCGGACTTGGGAATCACCACATCCCACTCGATCCAATCCAGAGGGTCAAGCCACCCGGTTAATATGCCGGTTTCATCCACTTCCGGCGCGCTTGCAGACATGGCCTGCACTCTGCCACAAGACGCGGGCAGCATGATGACGCCCTGTTGCATGATCAGCCGTGGGTCAACGACGGCATCGCCATCCAGTTCGAGTTTCACGACTGGAACCAGCGCGTCCGGTGAGCGTGCCGGCAGGTCAATCGTCAACCAGTCGCCTTCAGTGGCGATCGACTGGTTATAACTCACCAGTGATTGCGGGCCTTCACCCTCCGAGCCTGAATGAATTGAAATATCACGGACGTGGGTCCGCAATCCGTTGAGCGTGAACTGTCCTTGCGGCCAATGCTTAAACAACAGGTAGAGTTTTGCGGGTTGCGACTCTGCGGCAGCGCGTTGAGTGATCCATCCCCATTCAAAACCATAGGGGTAGGGGCTCTCGCGAGTCCCATGGATTGCTTCGCCGTTTGCACCCGAAGCGATCCACGCGCCGATCTCGCGCAGAATATCGACGGACGCGGGAGGAAATTGGCCGTCAGGTTGCGGCCCGATATTCAACAGATAGTTGACGTTTTTCTCGGCCAGCCCGGCCAGAACACCCAGCGTCGCCGCAGCCGACTTCCAGTTGTCATCGAAGTACTTGTAGCCCCACGTGTCGTTGAGCGTGGCCGGCGTTTCCCATGCTCCGGACACAGGGCCTGCGGGTATCTGGTTGTCTCCCATGCTGCCGTAATCGCCCAGACCGTTTCCGATGCGCGTATTGACCAGGCAGTCCGGCTGCAATTCGCGCACCAGCCGATACAACTCTTCGGACTGTTCGGGTGAAATTGTCACCGGCGTATCGAACCAGATCAGACCGATCGGGCCATAGTTTGTGAGCAACTCGCGCACCTGTGGTTTTACTTTCTTCTCGAAATAGCGCGCGTAGTGCTTCGCGGCATAGTCGGGAAAGTCCCAGTCGTTGCCCCAGCTCATCCCGGCGTTGCTTGGAAAACCTGGTCGGGGGTAGCCTCCATCAGGCTCGTGCCAATCGAGGTCCTGCGAGTAATACAAGCCGAGCTTGATGCCGGCGCGCGCGCACGCCTCGGCCAGTTCTTTGATTGGATCGCGACCGAACGGTGTTGCATCAACGATGTTGTAGGGATCGCATTTCGAATGAAACATGGCAAACCCCTCGTGATGCTTCGCGGTGATGACGATGTAACGCATGCCGGCCTGCTTCGCAAGTTGCACCCACTCGTCGGCGTTAAAGCCTTGCGGGTTAAACTGCGCGGCCAGTTTGCTGTACTCCGCGCCCGGGATGCGAAAACGACTCATGATCCACTCGCCGATATAGTCCATGCGCTGCCCTTGCCATTCGCCGGCCAGTGTGCTGTACAGTCCCCAGTGTATGAATAGCCCGAAGCGCGCATCCAGCAGCCATTGCGCGCGTTGATCAATGCTCATAGTTTTCTCCAGTCATGATGTTCTGATGGTATATGTCTTGCGCTCGCTCGTGTTGTGGCCTATTGGCCTTATTGTGTCAGTTCCCACGGATCCACGCGGCGTTGGCCGCTAGGCATGGTTGGCGCGGGTGTGATCGTCGGCGTCGCCTCGCCAGCCTCCAGCATCCTGCGCAACAAACGCGCGCGCATGACCTCAGCGACCTCTCGATGGGATTCGAAGTTGATCAGGTTGCGCAACTCGTGCGGATCGTTCTCAAGATCGTAAAGCGTGTCTTCGACGTAGTGATCTGATCCCGCGTCACCGTTCGGGTCGCGATCGGGGGCGGTCACCGCGTACATCCAGCGATGCGTGCGCACCGCGCGCCCCACCTGTGCTTCACTGATTTGAATGAATACCTCATCCGGCCAGTCGGCGTCCTGTCCGCGCAGCAGCGGCAGAAGCGAGCGGCCCTGCATCTGGCGCGGGATTGGCAATCCTGCCGCGCTCAACAGCGTTGGCGGTAAATCCACCAGGCTGACCAAATCGCGCACCTGTCCACCGCCTTCGAAACCTGGTCCGCATAACGCAGTCGGCACGCGGATGGAGCTTTCGTGGCACGAGCGCTTATATTCCGAGTTGCGAGTTTTGAAATGGCAGCCGTGATCTGAAGTAAACAGGATGATGGTGTCATCGCTGAGCCGCAGGCTTTTGAGAGCGTCGCGCAATCGCCCCAGCGCCTCATCCAATCGCTTCACCATGCCGAAATACCCGCCGATATGCTGGTGCGCGGTGCCGCCCAGTGCGGCGAGATCGGGCGGCATCCACCGTCCCGCATAACGCTCGCGACCGTAGGCATCCGGCGGCGGATAGTCATCCACGTGGTTCTGGAAATGCGGTTCGAGGTAAGAGATGAAGAGGAAGAATGGATTGGACTGATGCGCATCGATATAGCGGATTGCGGCATCGGTGAGCGCATCGACGCGATAACCCGGCAACGTCACTGGATTGTTGTCGCCGTCATACAGGACGGTGTGATACGGCTCCGATGTGAATTCCAGGGCGTTCGATGCCAGCCAGTACTGGAACCCCCCGCGGTGGGGGGCGCGCACGGGCTCCTCGTCGGCCAGGTGCCATTTGCCAATGTATCCGGTGGCGTACCCGGCTTCGTTGAAACAGGTGGCGAGCGTCTGGCTGTCGGGCGGCAAGGGAATACCGTTACGGTAACACCCTGTCTGTGTGGCGTACATGCCGGTCTGCAACGATGCCCGCGCGGGCCCGCACACCGGCTGGCAGGTAAATGAGTAACGCACATGTGTCCCCTCGGTTGCCATACGGTCGAAGTTTGGCGTCAACTCAAGCGGGTTGCCGTGAACGCCGGTTGTGTCCCAGCGTTGCTGGTCGGTGAAGAACACGATAACATTGGGCCGGCGTTTGGGTTCGCGTGACGTTGCTGGTTTTATGATGGCACACTCCGATAGTTAAGCCTGCTGCAGGCGTGCTCAGCCTTTTAGAATCTGGGCGGCGACATCGCGTCCTAACCGCACTGCGAAGTTTGTCCCGCGATCCCACGGGTAGACGTGGCTCATGCTGGCGAAGTACAACCCGGGCAGCGGCGTGCTTAATGATGGGATATTGCGCGAATGATTGACGAATGGCACCGGTTGCGCATAGGACTCACGGAACACCCATGTCTGTTTGATCCAGGACGGGTCGAAGTCGGGATTGAATCGTTTAAGCGAGGGCAGGTAGGTGGCGCATAACTCGTCATCGCTCATATTGAAGTAGGGATGCGTCACCGGGACATAGTCGCCGCAGTAGATCAGGTGCTGCCCGCCGAAGTGATCGCTCGACACGAAGTTGGTGTGTTCGCACATGGCGAGGAACGGAAAACCCGCAGTCTTCGGCAGGTTGTGCCAGTAGAAGCCCCGCGTGCTCAACTGCCTGTCCAGCGCCGCAATCATCACGACCGCGCCAAGTGATTTCAGGTCGGACAACTTGCTCAGATAATCCGGCGGCAACTGTGGCGCGAGTTTCGCCATCAACCGGGGAGAGGTGGTGACAAGCACTTTGTCGTAGTTGCTGGTGGTTTGGCCTGCATCCGGGGAGATGTGCGTTACTTGCCATTGCCCCTCGTCTGAGCGCTCGACGCCTGTCACTCGCGTCGAGTAGCGTATCTGGCCGCCTGCTTTCTGCACATAGGCCGCCAGTTCATCGAAGAACGCCTGGAACCCGCCGACGAAGGTGCCCAGCATGGGAGTGCGCGCCTTGATGCGCGCCCACATCCATGCCATGTTCACTTGCCGATAGAGGTCTTCGCCAAACTTCCCGATCAGCAATGGCTCCCACAATACCTTGTAGCCGGTTGGCCCGGCCCACTTGCTCAGCCACTCGTGGGCGGTGACTTTCTCGAGGCTTTGCCAGTTCGATGTCATGATGAGGTAAGCACCCAGCAGTCCATACCGGATCGTGTCCAGCAATGAGAGCCCGGGGAATTTGAGCGCTAGTAAACCGCGCGCCAGCGTGCCCGACAGCGGTATCTTATCCAGCCAAGGGGCGGAAGGCGCGAGCGTGGAGAGCGCGCCATCGAGCTGGTAGAACTTGCCTTCGTAAAAGACCACCGTGATCGGCCGGTTGTATACCATGCGATCGCGCGCGCCGATCTCGTCGCCAAGTTTCAATACGTCGGCGTCGCTGGCAAACCAGTGATGGTAGAACTTTTCGAGCGACCAATCCCAGTCTGGCGCCTTGAATCCGGCAGCGAGGCCGCCTGGTTTGTTGTTTAGCTCAAAAATGGCGACGTGGTGACCCGCTTTCAGCAAGTCGACGGCTGCTGTCAGCCCGGTTGCGCCGGCGCCGATGATTGCAATGTTCATTTGCCCACCGTTACGGTATTTTCGGCCTTTTTGAAGTCGTTCCAGCGCAGCCCTTCGCGCAGCATGAAGACGAGACCCAGCAACGTCACGGGCAGCCACAGCACCGCATGCAGGACGAGTGTGTAGCTGGTGGCGAGTTCCTGGCGCACGCCCAGCGCGGTCAGGATGCCGATACCTGCGGCGTCAAACGTGCCGACATAGCCCGGACCCGAGGGCACGATGGTAAACAGGTTCGAGACGCCGTTGAGCAACATCAGGTCGGCGAAGGTCAAGTTGATTGAGAAGGCATGCATCACGAACCAGTATTTCACGGTCTCGATCAACCACGCAAGCGCCGTGCTTGCGACGATGGCCAGCAGGTCCATTGGCCGGCTGAGGCTGCGGGCGCCCTGGACGAATCGACTGACCATGCCGGCCAGCGGCGGTTGGAACCGGTGTGGAACAAATCGCGTGATGATTGCCCCGGCGATGCGCTCAGCCATGCCCGGCGCAAGCGCCATCCAGAAAAAGACGCCTACCGCGACGGCAAACACAGCCGCCGCGACCAGGACGATGGTGTTCGCTGCCGGCGGCAGGTTTGGCACGCTTGGCAGGCCGATCAGCACAAAGGCGACCATCACGATTCCGTCAATGATGCGTTCCAGCAGAATCGTGGCAAGGCTGAACGCCATCGGCACGTTCTGGTTGCGCCGCAGGATGTAGCTGCGCACCAGCTCGCCCGCGCGCGCGGGGTAGACGTTGTTCCCCATATAGCCGATGACGACGGTTTCATACAGGTTGCCAAAAGGCACCTGCTTGATTGGGCGCAACAGGTACGACCACCGCCACGTCCGCACTGCGACCGCGGTAAAGTACGCCGCGATACCAGGAATCAGCCACCAGAAGTTTGCGACACGCACTGACTGCCATACGGACTCCAGATCAAGTCCGCGCAAGGAGACGAAAAGGAGAACGATGCTGATCGCGATGCCGAGCCAGAATATCCAACGTCGCATAGTATTGTGAAGACCTCACTGAGTCAGAATGTGTGTTTGCGTCCCGGCAGTACGGGACTTCGCGCGCGCGACCGCAGGCCAGAAAGACGAATAGAACGCTAGATAATCAGAGACCCGGTCAGACCAATACTGATCGTCGTGAATACCGGCGCCGACGCTGGCGGTATAAGTCACATGCTGGGCTGCGAGTTCGCCAGCCAGTTGCTGCATGCCATAGAGTGTTTCGTCGTTGTCCCCGGCGTCGAGGTAAATCCGCAGCGTCTTTACAGCATCGACCGACTTCGCAAGACTCAGCATGCTGAAGTCGTCGTTCACCCCGACCAGGTAGCTTGCCGCGATGGCCGGGCTGTGTCCGCCGACTGTGGCGAACAAGTCGGGGTTAGAAAAGGCGATTTCCAGCGACCAGTAGCCGCCGCGCGAGATGCCGCCAATGGCGCGCCCCGCGCGATCCTTCCAGGTGCTGTACTTCTGGTCGATTGTTGGAACAAGCTCATTGACGATGAAGTCCTCCCATGATCCCTGGCCGCCGGACGTATCGAGGTACCTGCTCCCTTCGCTTGCATTTAAGTCGTTGGCAGGCATCACGACGATGAAGGGTGACAGGATGGACAGGCTCATCTGGAGATTGGCTATGCGGGTCAGCCCGTCATCCACCCATTCGCCGACTTCATACCCGCTGCCTTGCAGCAGATACAGGGTTGGATACTCGTATCGTGTCCCATCGTAACAGGGAGGAAGGTAGACCTGCACCGTGAGTTCTTGCCCAAGCACAGCGCTGTTGAGGGTATCGGTGATGAGTTGCCCGACAGGAGTAGCGCATACCGCTGGCGGCGGACTGTCGATATCGTTGCCCTCGTTTGGCGGAAGCGCTGGCGCGGCGCTACCATCCGGGCGAGATGCTGCGCCTGGGCCAAACAAGCCGCGCCAGTACGGTCGGTGCGGTCCTGCCGGCGGAAATGAGTAAGCCATGGCGACACCGGAAAAACCGCTCATAGGCACAATGAATACTTGCGCCAGTAAAGTCAGTATCAGCGCTGCTGTCATGAGCGTTGTCCGATGCAGCATAGCCCTGAATCTGTCCGCACGTGCTTTGATAATCATTCGATAAACAGGCTTAAAGCGCTTCGGATGACATGACCTGGTTAACAGACTCCGGATGGAGCATCTTCCACCGTTTTGACAATGAGCGGGCTTGATGTTCCGCCTTGAAGGAGCTGCGAACCAGCGGGCCGCTTTCGACCCATTTGAACCCCATCTCTATTCCAGCCCGCTGGAACTCGGCGAACTCGTCGGGATGCCAGTAATGTTCCACCGGCAAGTGTTGCTTGCTTGGTTGCATGTACTGACCGATGGTCAGGATGTCTACGCCTGCCACGCGCAGATCACGCATCACGGAAAGGACCTCGTCCCTGGTTTCTCCAAGCCCCAGCATGATGCCAGACTTGGTCACGGCGTCGGGTTGGATCAACTTGGCGTTGGTCAGCGTCGTCAGCGCCCATTCGTAGTGATCCTGTGGTTGCACCTTCTTGAACAGTCGTGGAACCGTCTCGACGTTGTGGTTCAGGATGTCCGGTTGTTCGCGCATGACGATTTCGAGCGCTGACTTGGAGCCTTTGAAGTCGGGAATCAGCACCTCAATCGTGCATGTTGGCTGAGAGATGTGAATTTGTCGGATGCACAGCGCAAAGATCGGGGCGCCGCCATCGGGACGCTCGTCGCGGTTAACCGAAGTGATCACCACGTGCTCAAGGGCCATGTCCTTTACCGCCTGAGCCAGGCGCAGGGGCTCAGCCCAGTCGAGCGGGGAAGGGCGTCCTGTTTTAACATCGCAGAAACCGCATGAGCGCGTGCACACATCGCCCATGATCAGGAAGGTCGCCGTGCCACGCGTCCAGCAATCGGACATGTTCGGGCAGTTGGCTTCTTCGCAGATGGTGTGCAGTGATTTGCTGCGCATCAGGCGTTTGAGGTTATGGTAAGTGTCGCCAGACGGCGCGCGCACCTTCAGCCAGTCGGGCCGGCGAAGCGGGAGGTGCGAATCACTCGCAGAAGCGTCTAAAGAAGCTGTCGCGATTTGACTCGCGGAGATATAACCAGTTTGTTCTTCCATTATAAGTAGTGAACGGAATTCTAACAAAAACAAACGTTAACGCGCTTTTCGTTGAAGCAGTCCGCGTAGAAACGCTAGTTCTTTAACCCTGAGCAGTGTTGTCATAAGCAAGTAGACACCGAAGCCGATCAGTGCGGCTGTTACAGCCGTCACGGCATTGGCCAGGAACTGGACAGTTCCCATCGCCTGTTGAACCGTGACCATGACGAACCAGACTGCCATACCCATCAACCCTGCGGCAATGCACACCTTGATGACGACTGGGACAATGTCGAAACCGCGCATACCGCCCAC
>CAIXPS010000315.1 GCA_903921365.1 uncultured bacterium
CCATTTTCGATCAATAAGTGGCGCCATTTTCGATTAATGTTATTTCTACCCATCACCCAAAGTGGCATCATTTTCGATTAATAACTGGTACCTTTTTCGCTTGACAAAAACAGAAGATTCTCTAGTGAGACAGGCAATGATCCAGAAAGGTTGTTGTCAGCAAGCCAAATACGATAGACGTGGTGAACCCATGGTCTCCCAGTGTCAGTGTCTAAACATGAAATACCAAACCAGGCGCATTCGTTGGGCGTGTGGAAAGTTGAATCAATCGTAAACCAATTGCTTGTGCTCAGCCAGCCTGGCCCGCCAGTTTCATTGTACAGATCAACCAGGGCCATACACTCCGATGTGGGAATCGTTGGAGTATCCCACCAGTTCTCGCCATAGTGACCGCCGTCGTCTGGGCAAACAAACTGGTCAGTTGGAGCAGTTGGACTTGGTGCTTTGCCAGAGGAAACGAGAAATGCAATAACAAGTGCTATGTGTAACAATGTTCTGGTCATGAACCTTACCTCAGCATGGATTAGTCATCAGGCGCATAATGTAATTTAGCCTTATATTACACCTCTGCCTAGTGTTGGTTTAGGCAAATGTCTTGCCCTTTGATCTCCTTGAAGTCGGTGAGCGGCACGACCGGGCCAGTGGCGCGCGCGCCGTCAAGCAACTTATCGTGCGTCGCGACTGGCAGGTCGGTCACCCCGTTGAGCGCGGCGACGAGGTCGGCTACGCGAGTTGAGCCACCGCGATGACTTCGACACCCGGCAGCAGCGTCGCTTCCTGCACGTCGAGAGCAGGGACAAAGATGCGTTTGAAGCCCCTATCGCGCGCCAGCGCCGCCATCCCGTAGGGTACGCCGCGCACGTGCCGCACCGCGCCGTCGAGCGCCAGTTCGCCCACCTTCGGCCAGCGCGCCTTCGAGCGCCTGCCCCACCTACGGCCTGCTCGGACGCCACCCGCCTCCGGCGTGCCCAGCGCGATTGGCAGATCGTAGGCCGGGCCGACCTTGCGCAGATCGGCGGGCGCGAGGCCGCAGGCCGTGATGCGGTTGGTGGCGCAGTAGCGAGTGCAGTCCGCTGTTTTTGATCGCGGCGCGCACGCGTTCGCCGCTCTCCTTCACCGCCGCGTCGGGCAACCCGACCAGCCTGAACGATGACGGCCCACGACTGCTGTCGACACGCCAAAGGCGACTTCGCAGATAGTTCCTTCAAGTCCGACGATAGCGCACGAATTGACTTTGGCGAGCATGCCGATAGGGCTCCGATATAGGCGAGTACGGTTCCAGCCCAGATTGTATTACGGTGTGAGAATTAGCTGTGCGGCCTGGCTAGATGTGATCAGATGCGGGCGGAAGGCGGCGCAAGCGCGCACTGGTCGCGAAGACGTGCAACTTCCGAAGTGTCACTGTTCAAGCACAGCGCAGGTATTGTCAGCATTCAACCAGGCAAGCTCGAACTCGCCCCTTGCCACACGTTGCGGCGCTGTTGTAAACGCGGGATCGTTGACCAACACCATATCGCTGTCAATGCCCACTATAACCACAGCATGATTACTGGCCACGGACCAGTATGACAACTCGGCTGTATCTACAAACGCGATCACCGGCTGTCCTTGGTGCAGCCGCGTCTCAATCAGGGACATGGTGGATTCACCGTATGTTACCTTCAAACCAAGCTGTCCAAGGCGGGCTATGTTGCGGCGCGGCGCGACGATGGGGCCGATGCCCATCGTCGTTAAAAGATGTTGATAGGAGACTGGCCGTCCGAGGTAATCCAACACCATCGCAGCACAGGCGGCCAGGCAATCTGAGTGTTGGATCTGTTCACGATGCGGAACGTGTAGAATGAGCATTGGCCAGGTCCTCTGCATGGCGGCTGATGGCGGCAATTTGCTCAGGTGTTGCCGTGATTTGCCCGGTTTCCACGTCTACGTCAATGTTCCCCACTGCACCGAGTGAGCCTGTGGTAGGCAAGGCCAGGAGGATGGGCACACGCCACCATATGCGCTCCGAGATAACCAGCGTCGGCTCGCTGCCTCGCAGCAGATAACCAATCTCGTCGGCTACGAAGCGGTTAACCCGCCGCTGAGCAGCCGGAGCGGAGTAATTGAATTGCGCTGACACCTGAATTGTCAGTTGAATCTGCCCGGATTGTGGGAGTTGCTCAAGCAGCGCACTCACAGCGCACCTCTTGTCGGATATGAACAATCACTTGGCTCATATGGATCATTGTAGCCGAATTCGCGCCATACCATTGGGACCAGAGAATCTGTTATGGCAGGTATTATTCAGTTGCTGACAGAAAGGCATTCTATTAGGTCAAGAGTGATGGTGTGCAGATGGGCGATGACATCAGCAATCCAGCCTCAAACACCATATTGATGGATTCGGCCTTGCGCATCCTCGGTGATCTCAAGGTGAGTTTGGCGAATGGCGGTTCTGGATCGCAGGCAGCTAAGGGTTTGACCGTAAATAACTTGACTATTTGAGTGTAAGCTCACGGGTGCATAGCATGATAAGACGGTGCGTGCACAGTGAGTAAGGATGACAAATAGATCAGGCGATTCAAAGCATGAGTGCGGGTGCGAAGAATGTCGGCGACACCCCAGGAGTGGGGTGTCGCGCGAGCATAGGGCGATAAACCGTGTGATGGCAAGCCTCAATGAAAAGAGTCGGCGGCGTTTTGCCGGTGTCTTGGCGATACAGTGGGGTCGCGGAGGCGTGCAACGCGTGAAGGAGATCACGGGACTGAGTCGGAACACTATCAGTCGAGGACGAAGTGAAGTAGCACATGCCGAACCGATGCTGGGTCACGGGCGCGTCCGCGGCATGGGAGGCGGGCGTCTCAGGGGTGAAAAAAGTATCCTGGCCTCTCGAGCGCTCTGTGTGAAGAACTGAAAGGGGAGACGGCAGGAGATCCAATCAGCGGAATAAAGTGGACACGTAAGACGGTTCGCCAACTCACCCGTGTACTGCGCAGTCAGGGCTTCAAAGTCGGACGCGAAACCGTGCGGCGCTTGTTGTTCCAACTCGGATACCGCCTGCGCGCGAATCATAAGCGGCTGAATCGTCAACAGAACGCTGATCGCGATAAGCAGATGCGATATATCAAACGCATTCGCAGGAAGTATGAAAAGCAGGGAACCCCCATTATTAGCGTAGATTCCAAGAAGCGCGAATTGGTAGGCAACTTCAAGAATGCAGGACGGACGTGGCAGCTTGTGCCGCTCGACGTACTGGAGAGCGATTACCCTCACGATGCAGTCGGCGTCGCCATCCCATATGGCATCTACGATATCTTGAATAACCGGGGCTTTGTCGTAGTGGGATGTTCCCATCAGACTCCGACATTCGCTGCTCGATCCATTCGGCGTTGGTGGATAAAAGAGGGCGCGAAACGCTTCGCGGATCATCGCGAGTTATTGATTCAAGCAGACGGCGGTAACCCTAATGGCTACACCAGTTGGTGCTGGAAGTTTGAGTTACAGCGACTGGCCGATGAGTTCGGGCTCACTATCACCGTCACTCACCTGCCGACGGGTGCGTCCAAGTGGAATCCAGTCGAGCACAAATTGTTCTGCTTCATTTCCAAGAACTGGGCCGGTCAGCCTTTGCTCAGCTACGAGACGGTGCTGAAGTACATTCGCACGACGAAGACCGTGACCGGGCTGCGTTGTCGTGCCGTTCTCGATACAACCGACTATCCAACAGGTCAGTCTCTTACCGTGGAGCAGAAAGCGCAAATCCGATTGTTCCGACATCGTGTGTTACCGAAATGGAATTACACAATCAAGCCGCATGCCGCGGCGTAAAATGATCAAGTTATTTACGGTCAAAGCCTTAGTGATCATTGGCTCACCTGTACATGGAAAGCTGATATCAGCAGCACAATCAGCATGACCGTTGGGATCGACATGGGTGATAGGCGAATTCCGAGTGTAAGCGTAGCGATTCAATGATTGGGGATCGACATGTCGCGGCACAATACTGTCGGCAGAGAGGAAGCGGCCAAGCAAGGGCGAATACCAGCGCGCGCCCATCTGCACGATATTGCTTGTTGCGTCATATCGAGCACCGGTGAATTGATGGTCGCTTGCGGATGCTCCGTTCTGCCAGCGCACTTCACCAAATGACGTGTAGCGCAGCTCGCTTACTACAGTGGCCGTTATGCCAGTCGTTAGGCTGGCATAACCCAGGTGGTCGCCGAATATCAAGTGTTATATGACCTATAGTGGCCCAAGAGGTATAGATCCTCTCAACCTGCCAAAGTACTCTTCTGGACACAAGATTAATGGCACAGCACTCTCAGCAAGGAAAGGATGCTCTGGGTAGTATTCAATGTGTGAATGGTATATGCTGCTAGGTGGATTGGGATATGTATCTTCAATGAAAGATCGGAAATCACGTGCCAAACGTTGCAGGTTGCCATGAGCCCCGCTAAACATCAGCTCGGTACCATCAACGCTAATATCTGTAAGTCCTACGGAGCAAATAATGTGCAATTCAGCTAGATAAGTTACACCCGGTCTGGGAGACACATTACTCGGTGTTTTCAATCCAAATGCCACTTCTGAAGTACAAGCCTCGAATTCTTCAAGCAATTGCGTGTAAGACATTTGGTCGCCATACATAATAATGCCCCCTCTACCTCTGCTGGTGATAATATTGAGTTGAGCCATGTTATTCAATTTCTAAATCATGGGAAGTCCTCTTCGCGTATTGTCATTGGGTCAATGGGATAACGCTTGAAGCTGAGCATCCGTCAACTGTGCGCGGAAGGCCGGCAACAGCGGGCGATCGGCAATGTCCTTGAAACTCGCCCCCCCTTCCCACGCCAGCGCCAGCACCTGCACGATCTTCTCGTCGGTGAACTCCGGTAGATCGAGTGCGGGCTCCTGTGTTCGTTTGCGCGCGACCATGCGCAACCAGGGTTTCACCTCGCGTTCCCAGCGCGGCACGCTCATGGGGTGGGGGTTATACACGAACTCATTGGCCAGCACCTGACCGGTTGCGACGGGGTCCAGCTTCTGCAGCGCTTCGCCTGCTATCACCAGGTTGTTATACCGCAGCACCCGCGCGGCGACGACGCGTTTATTCAACCGGTTGTATACATGCTCGGTCATTTCATGCAGTTGCGGCGGGTTGAGTTCGCGCAACCACTTGGCGTCGACCGCACTCGCGATTCCGATCAATGTCAACTTGTCTCCCTGGCGCGTCGTGATCTCGCGTATCTCCGAGACGACGATCAATGGGCTGCGCCGCGCGACGCTTTCCTGCATCAGTGTGCCGTGACGCCCATTGACTAATTCGAACTCCTCGCTGCCTCCCTGGCGCACTGCGAGTTGATCGATGAACCCGACCAGGTGGCAGCGTTGGATCGCCTCATTTGGCGCAAGCGGGATTGCTCCAGAGTCATCTTCTTTCAGGTTGAGTATGTCCAGGATTTGGCGGTAGGTCATCGCCACTTCGCGCGCCACATGCGGGTTGACCCCGTAGCTGTAGCACGTTTTGTAGTCAAGGTGGTTTTGCAGGGCATGCGCAAAGGACGCGGCCAGCAGGTAATAGTCCGATTGGTCCAGCCGCGTCAGGCCGTCGCGGTTGCGTCGCGCGCTTTTGTCCTCGCGGTTCAATCTTGTCAGCAGGTCGCGCCCGCTGACTAGTGAGACGAACAAGGCGATCTCGCGCATGCAACCGAATTTTTTCGCCTCGATCACCATGCGGGCATAACGCGGGTGCATCGGCAGTCGCAGCATCTCGCGACCTGTATCGGTGATGCAGTGGGGTTCCGCTGTGATTGCGCCCAGCGCCACAAGCAATTCCTCGGCGCGATGCACGCGCTCGACATCGGGCTTATCAAGGAAGTCAAAGTGTTCTGCATCCGTCACGCCGAATGAATGCAGCAGTAAAACAACCTCTGCAAGCTCCATGCGCTGGATTTCAGGCGTGTTCCGCTCAGGGCGTTTGGCGTGGTTGTCCAATGTCCACAATCGGTAACAGTCGCCTGGCCCGAGTCGCCCGGCCCGCCCGGCGCGCTGCTCGGCAGAGGCTCGCGAGATTGGCTCGATGTGCAGCGTGCTGATGCCGTGCTCGGTGTCGAAGCGGGCGATGCGCGCCTGTCCGCTGTCGATGACGAAGCGTATGCCGGGCAGGGTCACCGATGTTTCGGCCACGTTGGTCGATACGATGATGCGCCGGCACGACGCCGTTGCGAAGGCGCGATCCTGATCCTGCGGCGACAGTTCCCCATGCAACGGGATAATCGCGATGTCTGTTTTGATCTTGCTGTGGCGCAACTCTTCAATCGTGGACTGGATCTCATACGCTCCCGGCATGAAGATCAGGATGTCGCCTGTGTCGGTCTCGCGGAGAAGCTCGGCTGCCTTCTGAGCCGCCTGTTCCCACACTGGGAGATCGTCGTCCCACTCACTGTAGTGCATCTCGACCGGATACGCGCGCCCCTGTGATTCGAGCACGGCGCACTCTCCGAGATACTCGGTTAATGGCGCCGCGTCGAGTGTGGCGGACATGACCATCACCAGCAGGTCGGGGCGGGAGTGCTGCTGCAGCGACTTGACCAGCGCCAGGCCGATGTCGCTGAGCAGGTTGCGTTCGTGAAACTCGTCGAATAGGATCGCGCCGATTTTTGACAGGGTCGGGTCATCCTGCATCCAGCGCAACAGAATCCCCTCGGTTACGAAGGCGATGCGCGTCTCCGGCGCGATAACGTCCTCAAAGCGCACCTGGTACCCCACCATGCTGCCGAGTTCGACGCCCATTTCCTGCGCCACTCGCCGCGCGACGGTGCGCGCCGCCACCCTGCGGGGTTGCAACACCACGATCTGTTTGTCGCGGTTGCGGCCATCCTGCAGGATCATCTGGCACACCTGCGTCGTTTTACCCGATCCTGTCGGCGCCACGAGCACTACGCGGTTGTGTGCGTCCCACGCGGCGCTGAGCGCGCCGCGCAGTTCCCATACGGGCAACGCAGTCGATTCCACCGGCTCGCGATTATCCATGTTCGAGGTACACATGACAACCCGCTCAGGCGCGAATCTCAATCGTGATCTCGTCGCCGGCGCGCAACGTCATCGGGCTGTCGAATAACACCTGCGTGCCTGCGCGGGTCGTAGTCACCGTCGCGTCAGGCTGGCCGGTGGTCGCGCCCAGCCGCACTTTCGCCGATCCCTTCACCGTGGTTCCAAGATCGATCTGGCGCAAGGTGATCTCGCCATAGGCAATGCTCAACGTTGCCGTCATGCCCGTGGCGGTGCTGCGTTGCGCGTAGCGTCCCCAGCCCGAGCCAGTCGTCCAGGCGCAACTGAATTTGTCGGTGTTCACTCTGGGCGCAAACGCGATGCGCTGTTCCGGAGCGCTGTACTGGTATCCGCTCAACGCGAGGACAAGTGACCAGCTCGACATGGCGCGCGCGTAGTGGTTGCCGCACTCAAACTCATTCCACGGGTTGCGCCGGACGCCGTCATAGCGCGCTCGCACCCCCGCAACGATGCTCAACCCTTTCTCGACCTCGCCTTCGTAGATCATCCCTGCGGCCACCTGGTATTCAATGCCGGTCCAGACTTCATCGCCATAGACGCTTGGTAATTGCGGGCGCCCGCCATTTGGCCAGGTGACGATGGCGAGACCGGCCTCGTCGTTTAGTCCGTAGACGCGCTGCATGTTCGCGATGTTGCGCAGTGCCGTCCGCCAGTTGTGCTTGTAGATGCTCTGCATCGCGCGTTTGACGTGCCGAGAATCGAGCACGTGGCCAATCCCAACGACATGGCTGAGCCACTGGCCGAGGAGTTGATCCGACAAGCAGCCGGGGCCAACCTGATACTTGGGGTAGGGGTCGAGTGGCGACTGCAACTGTTCGGGCACGATCAGGAGTTCATCGACCTTGATTTTCTGTTCGTAGTATTCCCCATTCCACAACATGGCGTCGAGTTTGGCTCGCCCGCTATCGTAGAGGGCGCGGTATTCGGCGGCGGGGTCTGGTTCACCCAGATAGTCGGCCATCAACGCGCATGCCTGCAACGCGCCAAGGTATAGCGAACCCATCATGGTGTTTGGGCCAAAGTACTCAATGTCGTAGGTGTTATGCTGGCGGCCTTCCATCACGCCGTCTTTGTCGCGATCCCAGGCGTGCGGGTTGGCATTTGACCAGGCGTAGGAGATGGCGCGTTTGATTCCCGGCCACACCGTCCGCAGGTAGTCGTCGTCGCCGCTGAGCTGCCACTCGCGGTATGCCTTTAAGATCGTGCCCATCTGGCCGTCAGCCGCCGCCTCAAAGTTCCAGAATGTATCAGGCGTCATGGGCAACAGTGTGCGGAAGATCATCTTGCCGTTGGCGTCGGTGTTGTGTGTGAAATCGGTCAGGCGCATCGTGCGTTCAAGGCTTGGGAACAGGAACGCCAACGCCTGCTCGTAGTTCCACACATGCGTGCAGTTCATCGGACAGCACCCGCCACCGCAATTACAGCCCTCAAAGGCATGCAAGCGGCCATCCGCGAGCCGCAGGCACGTGGTCGTGCGCATGATACTGGCCTGGCTGGAGGCTGCATCGAGCACTGGCGCGGGTAGTTTGCTGCTGAAGAACGTGGCGTGCCACAGGCGGGTTTCGCGCTCTAATCTCTCCGCATTATCCGCGACATACTGCGCCACTTCCCACGCATCGGCCCAGCGCGTGCTGTACCAGTTGCGCAACATCGCGTTGTGCACCGGCTCGTTGGTATTCCAGTAGTTGCGGATGCTGGGCAGATACCACGTAAAGAGGACGGTGAACTCGCGCGTCTCGCCCGGCTTGAGTTTAAATGGGACGCATTGCGAGCACTCGTTAAACCGTTCGGGCGGCGCCGCGAATGGCTGCGGGCGCGGTTCGATGCGCCCGTCGGCGCTGAAGTCATTCCACAGCATTTGCAGCCCGTCCCACCAGCCGCCCTGATACCAGTGTGTCTGTGAGTGGTATTGACTGTCGGCGGGTTCGCCCAGGATTCCAATAAATGCGCTGCCATAAAACTCGCTGGCGGCGTCGATGGATGGGTTGGTCATGTAGACGCCGCGCAGAGAATCGCTGGCGCGGGCTTCGTTTGCGCTGCCGCCCGGGTCGTAGCCGTAGATCGGGGCATGCCATCCGTCATCGCCGAGTTTCAGCTTATTGATCGGATTCGTAAAGGCGGTCAGGAAGGATGCCTCAACCGCTTTGGCTCCCGTATTGGTGAAGCGCCATTTATAAATCGCGCATGGGATGCTCGAATCATCCGGGTTCAAGGGGATGAACGGGTTAAACGCCTCCAACTCAACCTTTAGCGGTATCTCGGGGTCGCGCAGATCGATATGCGCCAGCGGGTACTCGCCGGTAAAGACTGCCTCGCGCATGCGCGGCGCGCCGGCGGCGTGGTTCTGCTCGTATCCGCCGCCCTCAAGGTCGGTGTAAGGCGGCAGGAACTCGCGTTCGAGAACCTTGCACTGAGCCGCTTTGCCGGCTTGTTTGAGCCACAATGCAAAAAAGGTGTTGCGGGGGACATTGCCTTTCCATGGCCGGTTGTAAATCTCAAGATCGGTCAGTTGTCCGCGCCCTCCGATGGACACCGTGCCGGTTCCAATGCCGCCGATGGGCAGCGCGATTTGTTGAAGGGAGGCGCCGCTGAACGATCTCACTTTACTGGTGTTGGTTTTTGAAGTAGGCATGCTGAAATTGTATTGCACATTAGAATAAGCTCATGCTTCCCGATTACCGCGTCAGACAGCGTGATTACCTGCTGAATATCAGCCGCGCCCTCACATCGCAACTCGATCTCAATGCCGTGTTGCGGCTCATTCTCCAATCGGCCGTCGACATGCTGAACGGGCTGGCCGGGTTGGTTGTATTGAAAGATCCCGATGGCCGGTATCGCATCCGCGAATCGTATGGAGTGGCGCGCCCGCTGCTCGATCAACTCAACCCGATCATGAGCGCTGTCGAAGACCCGCGCGAGGCCACCACGCTGCTCGAACGCAATCTGGTCGCTATTGCGCAGCGGATCGGGCTGGGTTTCTGGCAAGTGGTGTCGCTCCCGTTGAATGTGGGCAATGAGCTCCTGGGCAACCTGTATGTCTTTCGCAACATGGGCGGGGAGTACTCGGCCAACGACCGTCTGATTTTGCAGAGCTTTGCCGACCAGGCTGCTATCGCGGTTAACAACGCGCGGTTATATCAAGAGTTGGCGCAGGAAAAGCGCCGCCTGGATGCCATTCTTGAGTTCAGCGCCGATGGCGTGGTGATCATGGATGCGGGTCACCACATCGTGACGTTTAACCGCGCTCTGGCGATGTTGACCGGCATTGCGCCAAATGTCGCGTTTAGCAAAAGGTTTGAGGACGTGTTGCCTCTCGCAAACAAACGCGCGGGTGTGACGCTTACAGATGCTGAAGCAAAAGGGTGGCCGCAGGTGGGCGCATCCGGTCCCCTGTTCGTCGAGGGTGACCTAAAGCGCGCGAATGGCAAGCTGGTGAGCGTCGAGATCAACTTTGCGCCGCTCTTCGATCATGAGGGTCGCCTGTTGAACATCATCGCCAATGTGCGCGACATCACCCGCTTTCGCGAGGCTGATGAGATGAAGTCTACGTTCGTCTCAGTGGTGTCGCATGAACTGAAGACGCCGGTGGCATTGATCAAAGGCTATTCCAGCACGCTGCGCCGCCAGGATGCGCGCTGGGATCAGCAGACTGTGCGTGACAGCTTGCAGGTGATCGAGGAGGAGAGCGACCGGCTTGCGGAGTTGATCGACAACCTGCTCGACGCGTCGCGCGTGCAGGCGGGCAATTTCCGCCTGACGATGGTGGAACTGGATATCGATCAGCTTGTGGTCAAGGTGGTTGGCAAGTTCAAGTTGCAGACGCGCAGTCAAAAGTTGATTGTCGAGGCGCCTTCCAACCTGCCGCTGGTGAATGCGGACGAGGCGCGTATTACCCAGGTGTTGAGCAACTTGATCTCAAACGCGATCAAATACTCTCCCGAAGGCGGTGATATCCGTATTACGGGAACAAGCACAGAGGCTGACGTCGTCATCACGGTGAGTGACGATGGGCCGGGCATCCCGCCCGAAGACCAGGCGCAATTGTTTATGCGGTTTTATCGCGTGGATAACGCTATGACTCGCAAGACACAAGGGGCCGGCCTGGGTCTATATCTGTCGAAAGCGATTATTGAGGCGCATGGCGGGCGCATCTGGGTTGAGAGCGATGGGCGGAGCGGCTCGCGCTTTCGATTCAGCCTGCCGCGCGCCAGGTGAATGTGTGACTGTGCGCAGCCGCGGCTATGGCCTTATAATCCTCAGTCGCGTAATCAAGTTGAAAAACATTCCAAGCTTAGAAAATTAAACCGTAACTTAGGAGACATATGCCACAACTGGTAACACCAGGTGGTGCGTCACGCCAGCAACCCGTGACTGCCCAGGTGATTGATGTCGGGCGCGACCCGAAACTAAAAACCGCTTTGCTGCAGGGCCGGTTGCAAAACCTGACTGCCCCGTTTATGTATCACGATCCATCAAAGCAAATTGCGTATGTGCTTATGCCGATGGAACTCAATATCCGCGACATGGAGCAACAGCGCATCATCGGACAGATGACACAGGCGGTCATGCGCAGCCTGCCGGAGGGCGCGCCGCGCGGCTATTTGCTCCAGCCCAAGATGTTCTTCTCATTCCAGTCGCTGGTAGAGGCGATTCTGGAACAGGATGGCATCACGCCTGACATGCTGAAGGAACAGCAGGCGCGCACGGACCTCATTCGCGAGTGGATGCGCGCGTCCGACGAGGAGATCCTGCGCAAATCCGTTCGCGAGAACGATGCCAAGGTTGACGCCAATCTATTGGATTTTCTTGCGGCAAACATCGAGGCAAGCGTTGAAGCCGGGCGCGAGCAGTCCGCGAACGCGCTGGGTGGGTTGCAGCGCGTGCTGATCGAGGAAACGACCTACGGCAAGACGCTGGGTGTGCGCCTGGCCGCTATGGAGGCACTGCGCCAGAATCCGACCCGCGAGGTGCTGATTGAGGAGTTGGTCAAAGCCGTCGATGACGAAACACGCGAATCCCTGATTGCGATGGGTCGCTCATTGATCGATTACCTGTTCTTCCAGATGGTCACCAGTCGCATCGATTCTGCGGCCGGTGAAGAGAAGGAGAAACTCGTGGTGCTGCGCAAGCAGGTGCAGGACATCCGCGACAAAATCGACGCGGCTTCGCGCGCTATCATGGAAGAGAAGGCTGAACTGATCAACCAGATCATATCGAGCAACAAGCCTGAGGAAGTTGCGCGAGCCAATGAACAGGAGATTGACGATGTGTTCATGAGCATGTTGCAAGCCAACATGCAGGACGCGCAACAGCGTCACGACGAAGAGCTGCTGAAGGCGTTGGTGATTGTGTATCAGATCGCGATGAAGATCAACGCTGAGCGGCAACCGCCCGAGATTCAGATGATCAACGCGCTATTGACGGCCAAGTATCCAGACGAAAGCAAGCGCATGCTTGAGGAGATGGCCAAGTCAATCGACGATCGGTTTATTCAGATGATGGTGCAGGTAGCGGATCAACTCGCGCAGGAGGACCGCACCGATCTGGGCGCCAAACTGACACAGGTGATCGTGCAGGCGCGTAGTATTCTGCCCAAGTACGACCCGTCGCGCGACCCGGACGCATCGGCAGGGGGTTCTGCTTCGCAGCCGAGGCAGGAGCCGCCCGCGCCACCCAGGCCAAAAATCGAGATCGCTCGCCGGTAAAAACGCGATACAGAGCGAAAAACGCCCTGCGCATGTCATGCGCAGGGCGTTTTTGTTTATGCCTGTAGCGGGCTACTTGATTGCGAGCAACTCCACATCAAACGTAAGCCGCGCATTGGGTGGGATTGGCCCTTGCCCTTTCGCGCCATAAGCCAGATTGGGTGGAATGATCAGCTTGCGCTTACCGCCGATGTGCATGGATGCGATGCCTTCATCCCATCCGGGGATCACCTGGCCTGCGCCAAGAACAAACTCGAAGGGCTGGCCCCGATCGATTGAACTGTCGAATTTGGCGCCAGTGTCAAGGTAGCCCGTGTAGTTGACAACCACCGTTTGTCCCTTTTTGGGTTGCAAACCGGCGCCAACGACCTGATCGATGTATTGAAGCCCGGAGGGGCTGGTGACTGCTCCGCCGCCTGGGACCTTTGCGGCGCTGCTTTGGGCAGCAGCGGGAACGGCAGCCGCGGCAGCGGGCGCCACTGGAGCCGCCGCAGGCGTCGTAGCTGTGCTACTGCTCCCGCCGATGAACGAGATCATTAAAATCAACAATGCCGCGAAGGCCGTAACAGCGACCACGATCCAGACATTAGTGAGACGTTTGTCCATATTGGTTTAGCTCCAGTTTAACCGACAGTATCAAGTCTGCAACAAAGCACCAATTCTTTCGCCGCGCGCACCTCGTCCAGCCGGCGCATCGGCGCGGTGTGTGGCGCTTCCTTCACGATTTCGGGAGTGTTCCTGGCCTCTGCGGCGATTGCCAGCAGCGCGTCAACGAAGCTATCTAGCGTCTCCTTTGACTCAGTCTCCGTCGGCTCAATCATTAGCGCCTCAGGCACGATCAGGGGGAAGTAGTTCGTTGGGGGGTGGAATTTGTAGTCCATTAAACGTTTGGCGATATCCAGCGCGCGGATGCCGGGCGCATCCGCAAACTTGCCTTGCGCCACGAATTCATGCATGCAATGTCGCTCCCCTTGTGGCACCGGGTAGATGTGCTTGATGCGCGCCTGGATGTAGTTGGCGTTCAATACTGCATTCTGACTGACTGCGCGCAGCCCTTCCTCGCCGTGCACGCGGATATAGGTGTAGGCGCGCACCAGCATCCCAAAGTTGCCCCAGAATGCGCGCATCCGGCCGATGCTCTTACTCGGCATATGCCATTCATACAGGGGTTGACCGTTCGTGCCATCACCGTTTTCGCTGCCAGGTTTGACCCGCGCGATCGGCCCGGGCAGGAAGTCTGCCAGGCGCTCTGCCACTGCCACCGGTCCGGAACCAGGCCCGCCGCCGCCGTGCGGGGTGCTGAATGTCTTGTGCAGGTTGTATTGCATGACATCGAAGCCGATCTCGCCGGGTTTGGCGATTCCGAGCAGGGCGTTCATGTTGGCCCCGTCGCCATACACCAGGCCGCCAGCCGCATGCACCAGCCTCACCACTTCCTCGATATGTTCTTCGAACATGCCAAGCGTGTTCGGGTTTGTGATCATCAGGCCACACACGCTGTCGTCGAGGTGGGCGCGCAACGCGTCAAGATCGACATTTCCGCGCGAGTCGGATGGAATCTCGACGACCTGGAGACCGGCCATCGCGGAGGATGCCGGGTTGGTGCCGTGCGCCGAGTCGGGGATGAGCATCCGGGTGCGCTTGTGATCGCCGCGATCGCGGTGATACGCGCGCATCATCAGGATTCCGGTCAGTTCGCCGTGTGCGCCAGCGGCTGGCTGGAGGCTGACTGCCGCAAACCCCACAATTTCAGCAAGGAACATCTGCAACTGGCACATCAGGCGCATTGCGCCCTGCGCCGACTTTGCATCCTGAAGCGGGTGCAGCATCGCGAACCCCTGCAGCCGCGCCACATCTTCGTTGATGCGGGGGTTGTACTTCATCGTGCAACTCCCCAGCGGGTACAGAGTCGTATCGATGGACATGTTGCGCTGCGACAGGCGCGTGAAGTGGCGCGTAACGTCGATCTGGCTGACCTCGGGTAACGGCAACTCTTTCCGCAGCAACTCCGCGGGCAACTCAAATTCCGGCACATCGGGTTCTGGCAATATGGCGCCCGTTCGACCCGGCGATGACAACTCGTAAATCAATGGTTCTGACACGAGCGCTCCTTATAAACAAAATAAACAATGCTTTGGCAAGGCAATCTCACTACACCGATTCTACTCGCAAGCGGCGCACTTTCAGGGTTGATCGATCAGGGGAACTGCACGGCTGTCTGCACATTCGTCAACATAATATCGTCGTCGCGAACGCTGACGCGCACGCGCAATTCACCAGAAGGTGATAGATATGCGCCGCTCAAGGCAACAGTGGGCGGGCCGACAGCCACGCTCGTGATTACCCGAGTGAATTGCTGCGCGCCCCAGTCGAAGACAGAAACAGAGCTGTTGCGTAGGGCGGCTGCGGAGGTGTTCGAACTGGCGGTGATGCCAAGCGCCACATTGACCTTGCCTGTGGCGCGCACATTGAGCCATGGCGTTATTGCGATGATATGCTCGCCGGGCTGCATAGTGAGCCCGTTCTGGTCGAGTGATACGCCTGATGAGGATGAAGCGATGCGCCAGCTGAATATGTCCGGCGGCAATACAGTCGATGATCCGGCCAGGAAGGGGTGCACGGGCAACCGCCAGATGCGCAACCCGCGATCCGTGTAGCTTGCATCATTCACCTGCGCGCCCACGCGGTCGATATCCTCCCAGCACGCCAGACTGACTCCTGTCCCTGCGTTTGCTGTCGGGTTGTTATACACGGCGGTGACCAGACCGCGTTCGGCCTGTTCACTCAGGCGATCGGGATAGCTGCGCCAGTTCAATATTATCTCGGCCAGTGATGCGCCATCCATGTCAAAGGGCGACCGGAATACCGTAGGGACCGAACTGGACCTCGAATTATGCCCGGAATTTGTTCCAAGCGAGGACACATACCCTGACGTTGTGACGCGCGAGGCGGGTAAAACAAGCGACATCTGAGGCTTTCCCAGCAGCAGTTTGACCTCGGATTGGACATGGGCGTTCGGCGCGATATCACCAATTGCGTGGTAATCCTTGCCGACAATCAAGACACAATCCTTAAATGCGGCGCTCGATTCATTGCGTATCTCGCCGCTGATCATGCTTGTATCGCTGAGCGCGCGTCCGGGTATGAAATCGAGGTCTGCTTCAATGCGCGGCAGAATGCTCTCGCCCTGCAGGTAAAACGCTCGGACATCGTTGTTAGTCGCCGCCACTTTCTCAAGCCGGTTTGGCTCGCTGAATTGAAAAGTCACCTTGTCAGGCTGATTTGGATTTGGCTGTATTTCCTCCGCCAGGTGATGCCCGGTGGCGACATCGAGCAACGTGCGGCGCGGCGAGAATATACCAACGATGGCTTGCGAGCGCGCTTCTGTGACCTGTGCGTCGCCTGTGATGATACTCAGGCGATGCACCTGCGGCTCATTGCCGTGCAGGCGGAACCCCGTGGCATAGCCAATGATGGCAAACAGCACAACAGCGCCCGGGACAGTGATCCATGCCCACGCGAGTTTGTTGAGCCGGCGCAGGACATAGAAATTCAACGGGCCGATCACAATCACATACAACAGCAGAAAGCCGGCGACGATGAGAAATGGGGGCAGCGATGCGCCGGGCAGGGCGCGGGCGGCGTTGATTGCCATGGATGCCTCGCGCAACGCGCTGTTGCTTCCAGGTTCACCGACAATACCGCCGAGAAAACTGGCAAATACAAATCGCACATCGTCCCAGTCGCGCAACGGGGCAATCGCAGCATCGAAGGCCAGTTGATCGACAGTTCCGCGCCCCATCTGCCGGCGCATGATCAAGGGGGTATCGTTCGAACTGACAAGACTGTGCGCATCGTTGGTTGCAGGCAACAGGACAACGAGCGGCGCAATGAGATCCGCGGGTTTTAACACAGTGGAAGAAACTGGTTTCGATGTGGAGACCACTGCCGATACCTCGACATTGTTCGGTATCAGCAGATCACGCAATCCTGCAACCGTCCCGCGCTGTAAGGATTGACCGACGCGCGCGGGCGCAAAGTCCTCAAACCCGCCCAAAGTGAGACGCGCCCCCGGACCGCCCGACAGCACCAGTCGCCCCCCTCCCAACACCCAGACACGGATGGCGTCGCGCTGAACGGCGCTCAATGCCAGCGTATCTATGTTGTTAAAGATGATCACATCCACGGAATTCAAAGCTGGTGTGTAGCCTGGAATCTGTTCCGGGCGCATCTGTGCGACATAGGTCATACCGCCGTATGGCGTGTGCAGGTCATTCAGAAAGTTAAAGCCGTCAGATGGGTCGCTGATCACGAGGATCAGGCGGTCGCCATCACCCAGAGGATGTATAGTGAGGTTGCTCGCGCCAATGACCGTCCCGGCGCTCGAAAAAAGCGCTTCAATCGGCCCATTCGATGGAGGCGCGTACAACAGGAGTTGCTTCTTGGTGTTGCGCGCGAGCGATACGTCCACACCGTAACGCTGGGAGCGATCCTGCAGTGGCGATAGGGCGATGTTTCCCTCCACGGGCTCGTTGGCATTGAGTGTGACATGCACTGGAATCCAGTTGCCTGGTTTGATATACCCGTTGAAGCCCGCCTCTGTGACGATTGCCACCGCTGAGAGTGGCGCGTCATTGAGCGTGCTGGGGCTTGAATGCGCGCGTGACATTTGGGGCGACGCGAAAGCATTGATCATGCTGACAAGCAGCGCGATTGCAATGACCACTGCGGGTTTCAGACCTTTCATTGATAGAATTCTAACGGACGAATCATAGAGCAGATGGAAATACTCGAACTGATCCTTGCTATTCTCGGTGTAATTGCGTGCCTGGGCGCAATTGTGGTGGTAATCGTGCTACTGCCGCGCAGGCGCGCCTCGCGTCGCGCCCTGGAATCACGCGTTGCAGAACTTCAACTGCTTAGCAATGCCGTCAACCGGATTGCTTCATCAGCGCTGGATGAAGATGCGCTGTGCAAGCTGGTCTACAGTTGCGCGGCTGAACTTGTCGATGTCAGCAATTTCCAGTTGGGTTTGTTTGATGGCAGCGACTACGTGATCCGCGTGCGGTTGTCGGAGGGCGTTTTGCAACCTGTTGCGCGCTACAACCTTGATGAGGGGCGCGGGATCGTTGGCTGGATGCGCGAGACTGGAAAGTCATTGCTGGTGCGCGACTTCCAAACCGAGATGTCCTCTCTTCCCGCCAAACCGCGTTATATCAGCAGTCATCCGCCTCGTTCCGCCGTGTTCGTCCCGATGGTTACCGGCGATCAGGTTATTGGCGCGATGGCGTTGCAATCCGATACGCCCGCCGCATACACCGAGTCGCACCTGCGCATCCTGAGCATCGTTTCAAACCAGGCTGCCGCCGCGATACAAAATGCGCGCGCTCTCGAACGCGAGCGCGCGCGCGCGCAGCAACTGGAGCTTGTAAACGAAGTCGCACAACAGACAGCCGCAATTCTTGACCCGGAGACGTTGCTCCCGCGGTTGACAGAGGCGATCCGAGGCACATTTGGTTATTACTTTGTGGGTCTCTGTCTGATTGATGATGAGACGAGTAAGATCGTGATGCGCGCCGCTACTCATCCCAAAATGGTTGGCCTGAAGCTCGATTTCGGCGAGGGGCTGATCGGCATGGGTGTTATGGAGCAACGCCTGATTGCGTCCGACGATACCATCCACGACGCCCGTTTTCTGGCGATCAGTTTTCTGCCGGAAACGCGCAGCGAGTTCGTCATTCCATTGTGGTTGAATGGCAGCGTCATCGGCGCCCTTGACCTGCAGTCTGACCAGTTGGCGGCATTTTCGCACATCGATCAGCACTACCTCGAAGTGCTGGCGCAACAGGTGGCCGTCGCCGTGGAAGATGCGCGTCTGTATCAGGCCGAACGCGAGCAAACATGGATGTCCACCGCACTGCTGCAGGTGGCCGAAGTCGCAGGCAAAGCGGAAACGCTTGAGGATGCGCTCACCAGCGTCGCGCGCCTGGCGCCAATGCTCACGGGCGTTGACTGTTGTGCGGTGCTGACTTATGACGCGGCATTTGAGACTTTCGAGATCACCGCCATGTATGGCACGTTATCGAGTAATGAGCAGTTATCCGTCGGCGATGTGCTGCTGGCTGCGGATGTGCCGGCGCTCGAAGAGATGCTTGATCGGCGCGCGCCGGTCATGGGAGAAAACAGCGGCCGCCTGGCTGTGCCGATGCTGGCGCTCCCGTTGATCGCACAAGACAAATTGATTGGCGCGCTGTTGGTCGGCCAGCACGATGGATCGCCGTTTACGCGACGGCGGATTGATCTCCTGGCTGGTTTGGCAAACCAGTCAGCGCTCGTCATTGATGTCGTGAATTCCAACTTAGCGAAGCAGGAGGAATCATGGGTGACAGCGGCGCTGTTACAGGTTGCGCGAGCCGTCACGGAAAGCAGCGATCTTGATACGATCGTCCAGACCGTCGTGCGATTGACGCCATTGCTGGTCGGCGTTGAGACGTGTGCGGTGTTTGTGCGCGAGCGCAATGACACGACGTTGCGCGCTTCGCAGGCGTACGGGTTAAGCCGCGCCGCCCAGGAGAGGGTCAACCGCGATGAGTTTCCGATCGCTGCCTGGCGCGAGTGGTTCCTCGAGTTCCAGCGCAACCAGGGTCTGCCGATTCTGAATCCTGTGCCCGAAGTCGTGTTGCAACGGCTGGAGCTTGGTTATGGCGCAGCACTTCCACTCATTGCAAACACAGAATTGGTCGGCGCGATGGTGATTGGCGTCACGCGACACAACCAGATGCCGGAGGGACGTTCGTTAAGCATACTCGTTGGCATTGCGCAACAGACGGCGCTGGCAATTAACAATGCGCGTCTCTCGCGCGAGGCGATGGCGCGCCAGCGGCTTGACCAGGAACTATCACTGGCGCGGGATATCCAGACCAGCTTCTTGCCGAAGGATGTGCCCCACGTAGCAGGGTGGGGCGTTGCTGCGGCATGGCAGGCGGCGCGCCAGGTGGGCGGCGACTTCTATGACTTTATCGCGCTGCATGATGGGCGATATGGCATAGTCATCGCTGATGTTGCGGACAAGGGCGTCCCCGCCGCACTCTTCATGGCATTGTCGCGGACGCTGATGCGCGCGGTTGCATTCACTGGCAGGGCGCCCGCTGACGCGCTGTCGCGGGTGAACGAATTGATCTTGACGGACTCGCGCTCAGACCTTTTCGTCACGATGTTCTATACGGTCTGGAACCCGACATCGGGCGAGGCGATCTACGCGAACGCGGGACACAATCCACCCATGCTGGTGCGGGCGGATGGGACATTAAGCGAGTTGCCGTCGCATGGGATTGCGTTGGGCGTCATTGAGCACATCGCGCCAGAAGCGAGCGTCGTTCAGCTGCAACCTGGTGATGTGTTGTTGCTTTATACGGATGGCATCACGGACGCACTGCAACATGATGACCAGGAGTTCGGTCTCAACCGCCTGAAGAACGTCCTGATAAATGCCTGCAGCCTGCCCGCAGAAGATATCGCCACCACAATTATGGATGCCGTGCGCGATTTTGCCGGCAATGAACCGCCGTTTGACGATCAGACGCTCGTTGTTCTCAAACGGGAGAAGCGCGCGGAACCATACTCGCCCTAACGCGGCGGCGCAGCGTTCAGTGCAGGCACTGCGGCTGGCGTCTGCCCGCTGTTAAAGTAGCCATAGGCAGCCCTGGCTATGTCACTGATGAGCAGGGATGTCTCGCCCCAGTTCAGAGCTGTATTCCCATGCAACATCACCGCGAGCACATACACGCCGCCAGGGGATCGCACCAGGGCAGCATCGCCGTGGTTGTTTGCATCCCATGACTGGCGGCGAAAAACAACGGCCCCCGGGCTGGCCGCAGATATCAGAATCCGAGCGTTATTCTGGCCTATTGCGCCCAGAATCTGATCGCATTTGGCGGCGTTAAGGTCTTTGCCGAATGCGAGGGGCAATCCGCCAGTGCCATTGTGACACTGCTCCAGCATCTCGAGGAACAGGCTGATCTCGGCCGGCGTGGTCTGTGCCAGTGGATCAGGCGATGCGTTGATGTCGATGCGCGTGTTTGCCGGCGTAAACACGGTGGGCGGTGTGGATGACTGGTCGTAGGGTTGTGCCAGAAAGGTGTTGACCAGCCCCATGCGTTTCAGCGTCTGGTTCAACTGATTTACCCCAACCTGAGCATCGCCCTGGCCTATCGCCGCGAGCACCTCATTGGCCTTCGCGTTTGTGCCGTCTGTGACGGCTGACACCACTGTCTGGGATGCGCCTGATTGACCCGTGGATCGTATTGACTCCAGGGCGATGGTCAACTTTAACCAACCCTGTCCTGAGAATGCGATGTCGCCGTTCACCGCGAATGACTGCCCGGTCTTAAGGTCTTTGACATAGACGCCGGCGATGCCGCCATTAAACTTTGCGAGGCGCGCCTTAATCAAATCACCCAGCGATTGGATCGTGGCGCCGCCATATGGAATGACATCGACCGGAAGATCGACAAATCGGGCGCTACTGGATGTCAGCGCGTTCAGGAGCAATCGCTGCGCCTCACTCCTGTTTAGTAACACGCCATCCTGCCCGGGTGAGATCTGCAGGCCAGAAGCGTCGGGCTGAGGAGCTTTTGTGGCGCGGTCGTTATCTTTTGCCATCCCATCCAGATATCCGCTCAGCTTTTCCTCGGAGTACTGGTAAGGAATCTCCAGGCGCGTTTCTTTGGTTCGACGCAGGATGTAATCCGGCAGCTTGTCGAACCCTTTTTGTGCGGCGAGTAGTTTGTCCAACTGGAAGTTAAGGACAACATTATTCACTTGAAAGTCGATGCTGGCAGGGTCCATCTGGATGATCGATGACTGGTACCGCAAGGCGACCGGGCTGAGCAGCAGGCGGTTGGTGCGGGTCACAGCTTCGTTAATGGTCAGTCCGGTGACGTCCACATCCCCGATAGTGGTTGTGCCGGGCAGGCGGTCGCGTGAACTGAGGAACGAGGCAATACTGCCTGCAACCAGCACCGCAACGATGACGCCCAGGATGACGAGAGCCGTAGTGACGGCGGATTTGATAGTCAACCGGCGCTTCATAATGTTGATGCGGGCGCCTGCGCCCGATTATTTCCGGCCGGCGTCACAGTGGAGCCGGTAATGACATGACGTATGAACATTTCATGCGATGATAACGCATGTTCTGGCGCGGAGAAAAGCGCCGACCAATTTATGCAGTTGCGCTAGAATGACTTACAAATGATTAACAGGCGCGGTGATCGGGTTAGACCTCGACAATAAGCCGCGCGGACAGGAGAGCATAAGAACATGACAACACTACAAGAAGCGCTTGACGGAATGATTGTCCGTTTCAACCCCGCAAAAGCCAAAGGCATCAACGCGGTTATCCAGATCAATGCGACTGGTGAAGGCGGCGGGCAGTACTATACGACTGTCGCCGATAGCAAGGCAACGTTGACCGAAGGGACCGTGCCGAATCCGACTGTGACGATCATCGTCGCAGCCAATGACTGGGTGTCCATCATGAGTGGTCAACTGGATCCAACCCGCGCTTTTATGGCGGGGAAATTGCGCATCATGGGCGACCTTGGCCTGATGATGCGATTTCAGAATATGTTTGGTTAAGGCTGGACGCGACGCCGAATGCCGCCTTTTGAAAGCACATTAAATATCTGCGACGCGCTTGCATTGCAGTTCTCTGAACGCGCCGATCAGCATGATCGTGACGGGTCATTCCCCTTTGAGAATGTATCTGATCTGCGCGACGGGCGATTGCCGGCTTTGACTGTGCCGCGCGAGTACGAAGGCGGCGGCGGCACGGTGCTCGAAATGGCGCGGGTTTTGCAGCATCTGGCGCGCGGCGATGCCAGCACGGCGCTGGGTCTGGCGATGCACCTGCATGTCATGGGGCAACAATCTGAATGCCGCACATGGGCGCAGGAAGCCTATGAAGTGCTGTGTCGCGAAATCGTCCTGCGGGGCTTGCTCGTAAACAGCGCCGCCAGCGAGCCTGATATGGGCAGCCCTTCACGCGGCGGCGTGCCGGCGACGACGGCGACGCCTGTGGAAGGTGGTTATCGCATCAACGGCCGCAAGAGTTGGGTGACTTTCGCGCCGGCGCTTGATTACATCTTCACATCCGCTACGATCAGCGGTGATTTTTCCCGGGCAGTGGTTGGCGTGTTTGGTGTTGCGGGCAATGCAGCGGGCGTGAAGATTCTGAACAACTGGAGCACTGCCCTGAGCGTGCGCGCGAGCGGCAGTTGTGAAATTGAGTACCGCGATGTGTTTGTCCCATCCAGGTGGCTGGTCGAGACGCGCGCCATTGGCGATCCGCCGCGCACCCCCGCGCTCCCACCGGCGTGGAGCGCCTGCGCGTTTGCAGCCGTGTATCTGGGCGTCGGCGAAGCCGCGCTTGCGTCCTTTGCGTCGTATGCCAGGAAGCGCATCCCATCAGCGCTTGGAAAACCGATTGCTGAACTTCCCACCGTACAAAGGGTTATCGGTCAAATGGATGTGACCCTGCGCGCGGCGCGCGCTGCGTTGTATGATGCTGCGCGTTGTTGGAGCGAGAAGCCTGAGCAGCGTTCGCGCATGGCTTCTGATTTTGCCGCGGTTAAGTATTTGTGCACCAACGCGGCAGTCACCGTAACCGAGTTGGCAGTGCGCGCCGCAGGGGCCAACGGACTCGACCGGCGGTTGCCGCTGGAGCGCTATTTCCGTGATGCGCGCGCCGGTCTGATGCACCCGCCCCAGGACGATCTGGCGCTCGAGTTGATGGGCAGACAAGTGCTTAATCCCTTGTGACGCATGGCTGAACTCACGCGCAAAGAGGTCATCCAGTTGCTGGCTATTGTGAGCGGAGACACAACCGGCGCGCGTCTTTCGGGCGTTGATCTGAGCGGACTTGATCTGCGCGGGTTGAGTCTGCAATACGCGGATTTGCGGCTTGCCAATCTCAAGGATGCGCTGCTCAACAGAGCCAACTTGCGCGGCGCCAATCTGAGCGGCGCCATGCTCGAACGCGCAGACCTGAGCGAGTGCGACATGGCGGGCGCAACGCTAGCGGGCGCGAACCTGCGCGATGCGCGGTTCATCAAAGCCATATTGTGTGAGGCCATTCTCACTGCGGTTGATGCCATAGGGGCGGACTTTCATGACGCCGATCTGACTGAAGCGCGCATGAACCTCGCCGATCTCAGCAGCGCAGACCTGAGCCGGACCCTGATGACGCGCGCGCGGTTAAGCAAAGCCCATCTTGGCGGCGCCGATCTTGTGGATGCTGTTTTGCAGCATGCAGAACTAACTGACGCGAACCTGGACATGGCCGACTGCACGCGCGCAAATATCAGCCACGCTTTTCTTCAACGCGCAAGCATCATCAACACGACATTGGCATGGGCAAATCTTCGCGACACCAATTTCTCGGACGCCATTCTGATGCAGGCCAACCTCAGCAACGCCGACTGCAGCCGCGCCATTTTTCGCGCCGCGCGCTTGCGCGGCGCCATATTGCGAGACGCCAATCTCAGCGCGGCAACATTGCGGGATGCACAGGTTGAGCGTGATGCACTGATCTACGCGTTGCTATCCGGAACAGTCATGCCCGACGGCGCCACATCGCTGGATTGAGAATCCGCGCTGGCGATCATTCGACCGTTTGTCAACCACTTGTCAACCACTGTGACCGTGATTTGCAAATTCGGCCAAGTATGTTAAATTACCAATACAGGAGAGGGCCGAATAAGTCTGTGAAGGGTCACGGCAATAAGGAGGCTGGTTCGAGTAAGAGTCACGACATCGACAGTAATATCACACGCTACCGGATAGTAATCTACGCCAGGCAACTGGCAGTTTAGTCTTTGGGACTTCGTTACATATTACCGTTTCATATACGGAGAGAGAGAAAGAACTATGCCCAGCAGACTGTATGTTGGCAATTTGTCTTATTCCACAACTGAGGATTCCCTGCGCCAGTTTTTTGCCCAGGCTGGCGAGGTCAAGACGGCTGAGGTCGTGATGGACCGCCAGACCGGGCGCTCGAAAGGGTTTGCGTTCGTCGAAATGGTCAGCGATGACGGCGCGCAAAAAGCCATGACATTGCTTAACGGCAAGACGTTGGATTCACGCCAACTTCGCATCGACATTGCCAAGCCCAAGGAACAGCGCTCCCGCGTAGGCGAAGGCGCTGGCGGCGGGTTCGGCGGAGGAGATCGCCGCAGTAGTGGGGGTCGCAGCAACCGCGACGAGTACAGGGACTAAAAACACTCAGTCCATTGAACCACAGGGAGCTTGACCGTTCCGATCAAGCGTCCAAATACATCCGGCATATCCTGGGGGCGCACTTCATGTGCGCCCCAATTTTTTATTCCTCTCGCAACACATACCCGACGCCGCGCACGGTGTGTATCAGGCGGGGCTCATTGTTTGCCTCGGTTTTCTGGCGCAGATAGCGCACATACACCTCGAGCACGTTGCTTTCGCCCCCGAAGTCATACCCCCACACGCGATCGAGAATTTGCTCGCGCGTGAGCACTTGTCGCGGGTTCCGGATCAGGTACTCAAGAAGGTCATATTCCTTGGCCGTCAACTCAAAGGTGCGATCGGTGCGCTTTGCCAGGCGCGTTCCTGTGTCAAGCTGCAGATCGGAGTAGCGCAGAACTTCCGGCTTTGAACTGGGGGCGGCGCGCCGTAACAGGGCGTGAATGCGCGCCAGAAGCTCAGGGAATGCAAAGGGTTTGACGAGATAGTCGTCTGCGCCGGTTTCCAGCCCAATCACCCGGTCAGAAATCGAGTCCTTGGCCGTGAGCATCAGTATAGGCACGTTGCTGGCTGTGCGCAATCTGCGGCACACTTCCAGACCATCCATCCCAGGCATCATCCAGTCGAGCACGACCAGATCAGGCGGATTGTCACGGGCGGCCGCGAGACCGCTCGGCCCATCGGCAGCTGTCGTGACCTTGTAGTTTTCATAAGCGAGGCCGCGTCTCAGCAGGTCTCGAATTGCGGAGTCATCTTCAATTACGAGTATTTGTTCCATGTTCCTCATCCCATAAGAGACTGCGCGCCGTCGCGAGTTCCGGCGGTATTGCCGTCCCCCATTCATTGTAATGTACGAGATCTGTAATGGATTTGCGCTGGTTGCTTGTCCAATCAATGGTATTGCGCGCGGCGTTGGAATCCTTATATCCCATGCGAAAGATTGCGACCAACTCATATTGCGCCGGAATGTGCAGGAGGGTTTCCACGCGCTCGCGGTTGTCTTTGACTTCAAGCGGCGTGCTGATGAACTGCATCCCCATATTCAGGGATGTCGTCACCAGCCAGAACGTCTGGATGACAGCGCCAAGCGTAATTGACGCATACAGCCCGCTCAGCTCACCGGGTTTGTACTCCTGTTTGTCCAGGACAATCGCGAGCAACATCGGGGTGTTTTCGACAATTTTGCGCTGATCTCGCGCCAATATCCGCGAGGCGCCCAGCCTGCTCAATAAATTGCCAACATTGTCTGAGAACACGAGCTTGATGAGCGGCCGCAGGAAGAATGGAACATTGTCGATATAGATGCCGCTGTTGGTTTTAGCTGTTTCCTGTTTGCTAAACCGAAAGTAGCGCCGGTAGCGGGACACAAATGCGCCTTCGTCCATCAGGCGTTTCATCGAGTCGCCAGCAATATTGGCCATAGCCTGGATGCGCGCCTTGTCCTCGATGATGACAAAGCGCCATGGCTGGCTGTTAAAGTGCGAGGGCGCGCGTGTTGCCGTCTCAATCAGCAGGCGTTTGTGCTCGTTGCTGACTGGTTCGGGGCTAAAGGGCGTGTTCGTCGTCCTGCGACGCCGAATGGCCTCCAGCAGATCCATATTTACATTCATGACCGTGTGCCATCCATTAAGATGGATTCTACCTTTTATCGCGTCGCGGCCTGGTTTACGCGTGATGCGGTAGCATGCGCCGCATGCTACCGCATCACGCGGAGGGATCAGTGGGGCAGGAGAGTGGCATAATAAAACACGATAACGCCGGCCCACAACAAAGAATCCACGCGGTCGAAGGCGCCGCCGTGTCCGGGAATGAGGCGCCCCGAGTCCTTACTATGCGCCTGGCGTTTAAACATGCTTTCAACTAGATCACCGAGTGTGCCAAAAATCCCGACCAGTAATGACGCGATGACACTATTCATCATTCCGAGGGGCGACACAAGCCCAATAACGATACCGCCTAGCACTGCCGCTCCCACACCGCCGAAGTAGCCTTCCCATGTCTTCTTTGGGCTGAGTGAAGGCGCCAGTTTGCGTTTACCGAAGCGCTTCCCGACCAGGTATGCGCCGCTATCGGCCAGCCAGGTGATGCCGATTGCGATCAACAGCCACCACAGCCCATTATCCAGTTCACGCACAGCAGCTATATGTCCACTGGTCCAGCCCAGGTAGGCGCCGCTTGCGATGGCGATTGCCCAATCGGCGATTGGCTGGCCTTGGCGATGTCGCATCTGCATTGCGATGGAGGCGAATAACAACACAGTCGCGATAGCGGGAATAAAGGGCAAGGTGGGGAAGCGAACGAAGGCAAATGACGCGAGCGCGGCTGCGAGACTGAAGATGAGCGAGGGTTTGAACCCGCTCATCTGCATCATCACGTTGACCTCATATGTGGTGAGGAGCGCGACAAGCACTACCAGGCTTGTGAACCACAACCCGCCAAGGAGCCCGGGAATGATCGTAACAACGCCAATCAAGGCTCCGCTAATAACGCGCGTGCGCAAACCGGTATCCCTCACAGGAGCTTCTTGCACTGGAAGTTGTGATTGATCTCCAGTGTAGCTTTGCATAGGATGGGTGAAGGGCTATCTGCTCAAGCCCCCGAAGCGTCTGTCGCGTTTGTTAAATTGCTCGATGGCCTTTTTTAACTCATTCTCGTCAAAGTCTGGCCAGTATGCATCCGTGACATAGAATTCGGAGTAGGCTCCTTGCCAGATGAGGAAGTTGCTGCTACGGTACTCTCCACTGGTGCGGATAATCAGATCGGGGTCAGGCAGTCCACAGGTGTACAGATACCGGCTGATGGTGTCTTCATCGATATAGTCTGGATTCAATCCTTCAGCCAACATGGCGCGCACGGCATCGACGATCTCTGCTCGACCGCCATAGTTCAACGCGACATTCAGTATCAGCCGGTCGTTGTGTCTGGTTTTTTCGACGGCGCTTTTGATCTTCGCCTGCAGCCCGGCCGGCACGCGATCCATGCGACCGATATGCCTGACCTGAACCCCGTTCCGATCCAGTTCGTCCAGCTCGCGCTCAATGACGGTTTCGAGGATGCGCATCAACCCGTTGACTTCATCTTCGGGTCGACGCCAGTTTTCGGTGGAAAATGCATACAACGTCAGTATTTTGACGCCTTGATCAACACAAGCGCGCAGAATGCGCCGCAGGTTGTTAGTCCCGGCTTGGTGACCTGCCACGCGTGGCAGGTTTCGTTTGCGCGCCCAGCGGCCATTCCCATCCATGATGATGGCGACATGGTTAGGTGTTCGCGCATCCGCCGCGGTCGTTAGTGTGCGATCACGAGTCATGGATTGATCATAAGTCGCTACTGGTATTGTCATAACTTTCTAGCCGATCCTCGCTTATATTTGCACCTGGAGCGTGCATATCCGAACGTTACATCTCCAGTATTTCCTTTTCCTTGCGCCCGCCCAGTTCATCAGCTTTGGCAGAGAACCGATGAATCGTGTTCTCAAGTTCCTGCTTGGCCTTTTTATGCTCGTCTTCGCTGATTAACTTCTTGTCTTCCAGTTTCTTGTACTTCTCAAGGGCTTCGTGACGCTTGCCGCGCAGTTCAACCTTGGCCTCTTCCACGCGCTTGCTAATCGTCTTGGCAAGTTCCTTGCGCCGATCCTGCGTCATGGGCGGAATCTTTAGAAAGACGGCTTTGCCATCATTATGTGTTGTTAACTTCAGGTCAGAAAGTTGAATTGCCTTTTCGATGATCTTCAAGCTGCTGGGATCAAATGGCCGAATCATGATCAGCTGTGCTTCAGGCACGGTGATCGTCGCCAACTGCTGAAGAGGTATGTCCGTGCCATGGTAATCAACCATTACCTTTTCGACCAGGTGGGGCGAGGCTCTGCCAGTGCGATAACCCTGAAAGTCCTGCTCCATCGCTTCGATGGTTTTTTGCATTGCCTTGTCTGTTTCACTTGAGATACGTTTGATATCATCAGCCATGGGTTTGTCCTCCAAATCGTAGGTGCTGAATTCTGCCTGCGTCCGCAGGAATCCTGTCAAATACTATCATACAGGGGGTGACAGCTTTTGCCACCCGGAAAAATGCCGATTTTGCCGCCCTTTTGCCATCCCGGCGCCTGTTGACAGCGAGAGGCGCCGGAAGTAACAGTAACTTCGGAATACCTGAGCTACTTTCCGTGGATTATCGTGCCGATCTTCTCACCCAGGACCGCGCGTTCCAGGCAGTTGGGTTGCCATAAGTCTAGAACCAGAATCGGCATGTCATTTTCCATGCACAAGGTAATCGCGGTGCTGTCGAGTACGCCGACTTTCATGTTCAGCGCTTCGAGGTAGGTCAACTGTTCATAACGCTGGGCACTGGCATTTTTGCGCGGGTCGCTATCGTAGACGCCATCGACCTTCGTCGCCTTGATCATCACGTTGCAGCCAATCTCCATCGCGCGCAATGCCCCGGCAGTATCTGTGGTGAAGTAGGGGTTGCCTGTGCCGGCGCCGAGAATAACGATGCGATCTTTCTCGAGGTGGCGGATGGCGCGCAACCGTATGTAGGGTTCTGCCACCGAGCGTATCTCGAGGGCAGTCTGCACACGGGCGGACATTCCCATCCGTTCGAATGCATCACGCAGCGCCAGTGCATTCATTACAGTTGCGAGCATACCGATATGATCAGCGGTAGTGCGATCCATGCCGTGAGCGATACCATCCTTACCACGCCACCAGTTGCCGGCGCCAAGGACTATAGCCACCTGCACGCCCATCTGGCGCACAGCCTTGACCTTGGCAGCTACTTCCTGCGCCAGATGCGGGACGATGCCGGTTCCACCGGGGCCAGCAAAAGCCTCACCCCCCATTTTCAACAAAATGCGCTTGTACTTCGGGACGCCTGTGCTGGATACGTTTATGCTCATTCGGTTACTCCATAACAAAAAAGGGCATTTTCATGCCCTTTTTTAAAAGCGTTATGACTATTGCCCGCCGATCTCGAATCGGACAAATCTACGCACAACAACATTCTCGCCTATCTTGGCGACTGCGTTTTTGATCAAGTCGGCGACTTTAACCTTGTCGTCCTTGACAAACTGTTGTTCAAGCAGGCATACATCCTGGTAGTACTTTTCCATCTTACCAAGCGCGATGCGCTCCGCGATCTCAGGCTTCTTGCCTTCGCTTATCGCTTCCTGTTTGAACTGTTCCTTCTTGGCGTCGATCAAAGCCGCCGGAATGTCCTCTTTCTTAACATATTCTGGCCCGGTAGAAGCGACCTGTAACGCCATGTCATGCGCGAGCGTCTTGAATTCCGCTGTTCGCGCGACAAAGTCTGTTTCGCAGTTCACTTCCACGAGAACAGCCATGCGTCCGCCAAGGTGCGTGTAGGCTTCGATGATGCCATCGTGCGCATCGCGGGATGCCTTCTTGGCCGCAGCGGCCAGTCCCTTCTCACGCAGCCAGCTTGCTGCTTTCTCAAGGTCGCCGTTATGCAAGTCCAGCGCCTTTTTGCAGTCCAGCATACCTGCGGCGGTTTGTTCGCGCAGAAGCTTAATCTGCTCAGTGGTTGCCATGTTTACGCTCCCTCCGCATCATCCGTGCCGGGGTCAAACGAGCGCAGTTCGGCATCGTCGTCAAGCTTGAGTTCACCCGTCCGGATCTTTGCCAGTGTTTCCTCACCTAGCTGCTGACGGTTTGATTCTGGCTCGCTTATACCTGCACCGGCGCCTTCAGGCGCGCCATCGACACCCTTGCGCAACGCCAGACCCTCGAGTGCGGCGTTTGACATCGCTTCGACGATCAGTTTGATTGCCCGAATGGCGTCATCGTTGGCGGGAATGACATAATCCACGCCATCCGGATCGCAGTTGGTATCGACCATTGCAATGACCGGAATATTCAGCTTGTTGGCTTCCTTGATTGCGTTGGCCTCGCGGCAAACATCCACGATGAAAAGCGCATCCGGCAAGCGGCGCAGTATCTTGATGCCGCCCATGCGGCGATTCAGTTTATCGATCTCGCGTGTGCGCAACAGCGCTTCCTTTTTGGTGAAACGCTCAAACTCGCCGCGTTCCTTCATCCCTTCGAGTTCCATCAGGCGATCGAGACGGGACTTAATGGTGCGCCAGTTTGTTAACGTGCCGCCGAGGAAGCGCTCAGTGATGAACGGCTGGCCGGAGCGGGCGCCTTGCATGGCAATGGGTTCCTGCGCCTGGCGCTTGGTCCCGATAAACAACACGGTGCCGCCCTTGGTGATAATCTCTCGGATCAAGTTTGCGGCGGTGTCGATTGCGGTAATGGTCTGCTGTAGATCGATGATGTGGACGCCATTGCGCTCTGTGAAGATGTACGGCTTCATCTTGGGGTTCCACCGCTTTGTGCGATGGCCGAAGTGAACACCCGTCTCCAGTAGAGCCTTCATTGGTACTGCCGGCATAGTCAAATACTCCTTATAAAACCTCTGTGTTTATCGTCTGGCGCGCGGATTGCGGACAGGTGTGATTTTACCCGCAACAGGTCTGCGCTCCATCAAAACACATGCGAATTTAATCGGCCTTCAGGCCGCTGAAGATTTTATCATATTACCTGCTGACGGGCCGGTTTGCGTGATGCGGCGATACGACGGCGTAAGTCTCAGCCTATCCTTATTGTCCAATGGTATCAATAGAACGCCACGCTGGCGGCGTCTGGTTGATCGTAGAACGAATGAACCGGAATTGCATGCGTGATAATACGAGCATAGTCAATCAGAGGGCAAATGGAGCATATGTACAAAAAGGTTTCCGATATCACTGATGCGCTGGCCGGGCAGCAGTACATCGCCACAGATGAGATATCGACGGCTATATTTCTCGGGGAGAAGATGGGCAAGCCCATTCTGGCCGAAGGCCCCGCGGGGGTCGGCAAGACTGAACTGGCTAAAGCGTGGGCTGGCGCCACGGGGCGTGAGTTGATCCGTCTGCAATGTTATGAGGGTCTTGACGAGTCCAAAGCGCTTTATGAGTGGGAATACTCCAAGCAAATGCTGTATACCCAGTTGCTGCGCGACAAAATCAGCCAGTTAATGTCAGCAGCCGGCACGCTGACCGAGGCCGCGGACAAACTGGCCTCTGAGGAGAACGTCTTCTTCTCAATGCGTTTCCTGTTGCCGCGCCCTCTGCTGCGCGCCCTGATGAGCGAGAAGCCTGTCGTCCTATTGATCGACGAAATTGATCGCGCCGATGCGGAGTTTGAGGCCTTTCTGCTCGAAATCCTCAGCGATTTTCAAGTCAGCGTGCCTGAACTTGGAACGATTAAGGCTAAGTCTCAGCCGCTGGTGGTGCTGACCAGTAACAACACGCGCGAATTGAGCGAGGCGCTCAAGCGACGCGCGCTGTATTTGTACATCGATTACCCGACGCAGGAATCCGAGTTGAACATCGTCCGGTTGCGCGTTCCGGAACTCGCCCCGGCGGTGGCCAGGCAAGTCGTTGAGGTCGTGCAGCGGTTGCGGGGGCTGGATTTGAAAAAGTCTCCCAGCGTTGCCGAGACGGTCGATTGGGCGAAGGCGCTGGTTGCAATCAACGCAAAGCACCTGGACGAGAAAACACTCAACGACACGCTAACGGTGATCCTCAAGCATGAGAGTGATATTCAACGCGCGCGCCGCGCCTTGAGCAGCGGCAAGAACGCGCGTGATGTCGGGCAGCGCTCGTGAACGGCGCATTGATCAGGGTGTTGGGTTTGTGGAGTTGGCACGATGGATACTCGTATCGTTGAATTTGTAAGCGCGCTGCGGTCGCGCGGTGTGCGCGTCTCACTGGCTGAATCTGCGGATTCATTGCGCGCGATCGAAGCAGTTGGCGTGCTGGATCGGCAATTGTTCAAGCATGCGCTCAAGGCAACCCTGATCAAAGAACCGGCGGATGTGCCAACGTTTGAGCAACTGTTCCCAATGTTCTTCAGCGGCGAGGGCGCGCCATTGCAGACGCCGCAAGGTCTGAGCGAGGAGCAGAAGGAACAACTGCAGAACGCCCTGGACGCGTTGAAACAGGCGTTGCAGGAACTGATGAAGATGCTGGCGAATGGCGAGCAACCCTCGAAAGAGCAGCTTGACCAGTACGCCAGGCAGGCCGGCGTCAGCTCGCAAATGCGCAGCTACCGCATGAACCCGCAGACGCAACGCTGGCTGACTGAGCGAATGCTGCGCGAGATGGGGTTGACTCCAGAGCAGATCAAAGACGCCATCGAGGCGTTGATGAAACAGCTCAAGATGCAGGGCATGGACGGCCAGGGGCGCCAGGAAGTGCGTGAAACCATTGAGCAAAATGCGGAAGGCATGCGCGAGCAGGCGTCCAGATATATCGGCCAGAGCATGCTGCAGCAACCGGATGACAACCCGCATGGGCGCCGGATCGACGATCTGATGAATCGACCGTTGTCGTCGTTGACCGACGCGGAAACAGATGAACTACGCAATCACGTGCGGCGGCTTGTAGCGCGTCTGCGTTCGCGCGCGGCGTTGCGCATGCGCCACGCCAAGCAGGGTGATTTTGATGTCAAGGCCACCATCCGCTTCAACCAGCGTTATGGGGGCGTGCCGATTGAACTCAAACACAAGCGCCATCACCTCAAGCCCAAACTGACCGTGATTGTCGACATCTCGACATCGATGCGCCCCATCGCTGAATTCATGCTGCGCATGGTGTATGAGATGCAGGATCAGGTGAGCAAGGCGCGCTCATTCGCGTTTATCGACGACATCCACGATATCAGCATTACGTTTGTGGAGCATCGTCCTGAGGAAGCTGTGCCCATCGTGCTGCACGAGTTACCGCCCGGCCATTACAACACTGACCTTGGCGCCAGCCTGAAGACATTTGTGCAGGACTATCTCGATACGGTGGATCGGCGCACGACAGTGATCTTTGTCGGTGACGGGCGCAACAATTATAATGACCCGCGTCTTGATCTGGTCTCCACAGTAAAAGGGCGCGCTCGCCGGATCGTCTGGATGACCCCGGAGCCATCCTACATGTGGGGACAGGGCGATAGTGATATGGTTGCCTATGCTCCTTTGTGCGATGCGGTGCATCAGGTTGCCACATTACAACAACTGGCGGACGCGATCGACGACTTATTTCAAAGGCGCTGACATCGGCCCGGATGCGCGGGCACAGGGCCGGACACGCAAAACTAAACAGGATAAAACGGAATACATGGCAGGAAGTCGCGCTGCATTGCGCGTTGGTCTTATTGGCGGCCTGGTGCTCAGCATAGCGGTTGCTGCTCAGCAAGTCACGGATTCACCGGACTTGCAGTGCTTCGGTTATCTCATCACGATCTTCGGTCTTGGCATTGTGGGATACATGGCGGCGCGTGATGTGGGCGACTTCGACCGCCTGCCATCGTTGCGCGCCGGCGCCATTGGCGGACTGATTGCCGGGCTGCTGGCGTCGATGGCGGTTGTTGCGGTGTTGCTGGTTCTCTCGGTCTCAGGCGACAACCTGCAACGCCTTGTGGCTGCTCTTCGCGAGATGCCGCCTTCGGTGCTCGAACAATACGCATCGATGGGGGTATCACTGGATGAGATCGCGCAGTTGGCTATCATGATCCAGCTTTTGTGCTGCCCCGCTGGACTGCCAATTTTGGGGCTGGCGCTTGGCACAGTTGGTGGGGCGCTGGCGTCGGCCGCCAATCGCAATCGGGGTGCGGATTCAGATAAACCCGCAGATAAACGCGGTTAGTCAATGAAAAAACGTCGTTCACCATCAGAGCTACAGGCGCTTGCCGCCTCGCGTCGCCGCTCACTATTGTTTGTAGGTGTTGGGATTGTCAGCGCAGTGGTTGTCAGCGTGTTGTCCAGCGAGTTCCTGGCGATTCAGTGCGTAGTGCTTGCGGCAATCACACTTGGCGGCGCGATATCGTGCGCTTGGGCAGCCGTGTCGATTGATCCTGCCGCTGCGCCGCGCGCGGGGATGCAAGCAGGCATGGTGATCGCCATGGCCTATGTGTTGCCGTTTGCCTTAATCGCGTTGGGCCGATTCCTGACGCTCGATGATGCTACGGCGTCGCGACTGGCGGGCGAGATGAGCGCCGCTCAGGCAACCACTCTGGTTCAGCAGCATATCACTCCGGGGCTTGAGTATTTCCGCGGCCAGTATGTCAGCTACATCTTCGGCTATGTGCTGTTTGGGCTGCTATTCGGGTGGCTGCTTGGCGCGCTTGGCGGCGTTGTGGCGCGGCGCACCGTTGGGATTGCAGCCTGATCAGGTCTCAGACCCGCTTCGCGGAACTGTCTGCAACGCTATTGACGGCCCAACCGCTGATGAAACCCAGATAAGCAGGGATTAACGGCAGCACGCACGGTGACGCGAATGAGAGGAACCCTGCCACAGCGGCGATGATGATGCTTGGCGCCGCGCCAGTGCCTTGTCCGAGTAACTCCTCGGGGCTGAAGGTTGACCGCGACAAAACTGAACTGAGCACGACCAGTTGCCCGGTGACCTGAATGATCCCGATGCCGATCAGCAATACCCCGCTGATGATTTCGATAACGCGCATATTGCGCTTCAAGCGCGCCAGCGCAGGCGTGATCCGTTCGGCCAGCAATGCGACCAGCAGGAATGGCACGCCGAGACCAAGCGTATAGGCGGTCAACAACGCCAGTCGTTGCAGGATGGTGTCGGCTGTGACGCTCATCGACAGGATGGCGCCAAGAAATGGGCCGATGCACGGCGTCCACCCAGCGGCAAAGGACAACCCTGTCAGGTATGACTGGAGTCCGCTGACGCCCTTGGATGTCCGGCTCAAACCTCGACGGGTATCGCTGTAGAGCAGAGGGATGTTGATGATGCGCAATGTAAACAGGCCAAAAAGAATCAGGGCCAGACCGCCGACGACGCGCACAACGTCGCGGGCCGCGTAGATGTAATCACCCAGCAATGTGCCAATAAAGCCAAAGATGCCGATGATAAACGTGGCAAACCCGGCAACAAAGAACAAGCCTTGCACAAATGTCGCCATGCGAATATGCGCCGATGCCGGCATGCTTACCTGCGATGAGGTTGCAACTTGCTGTGCCATAGTGAGTATCCCTTATTGCTGATTCGCCTGTTTTGCGTTCTCAGCCTCTTCCTGCTTGATTTGTTCTGTTATCTGGTCGAGTAATGCCTCATCTCGGCGCAGATTGCGCCTGCGCAGGGCCAGAGATAGCAGATAGATGCCTAACCCGCCAAGAAAAACAATGTAGCCGGCGATCAGGTAGATGGAGTTTTTTTCAGAAAACATAATCAGTTGGTCAGTTCGATGCGACGGAAAGTCAGGTGATCCGCTTGTTCCTGCAATTCAACCCGCGTGCGCAGCATGAACAAGTAGACCAACGTGAAGGTGATGAAACAGAAGAGCATGATGAGCCCGATATCGCCCGTAATGCCGAAACTGCCTTGTTGGGCGCCATTGACGCTGCCTCCAATGACAGCAGGATGCACGCTGTTCAACACGCGGCTGACAAGGAAGTTGAGCGGAATGGTTAACGCGCCGACGATACCGTAGACCGCGGCAAAGCGTCCGCGACGCCCCGGGTCGTCGATGCCAGATCGCAGCATCAGATAGGCAATGTACATGAGCAACTGCAATGCGCTCAGCGTCAGCTTGAAGTCCCACGTCCACCACGTATTCCACACCGGTCGCGCCCACAACATACCCGTCAGCAGCACCATCGTGATAAACACCACGCCGATTTCTGCTGAGGCCAGCGCAACGCGATCATATTTCTGGTCGCGTCGCCGCAGATACAGCCCGCCCGCTACTGCTGTGACGAACCAGGCGACGAATCCGATCAGTGCTGAGGAAAAGTGAAAGTAGAAGATGCGCTGGACGTTTCCGCCCGCTTCATCCTGCACGCGCGGCGCCACCAGAAACACAAGCAACAACGCGACGGCAAACATTGCCCCAGCGGCAATGCCAATCCCGCGTGTTGTTTGCGAGGCGGCGGGGGAGGGTGTAACTGTGCGTCCGAGGGTTTTTTCCATATAGATTTATCCTATCACGAAGCGTCGATTATACTCTTCGATCATGGCAAGCACACCTATAGTCGACCTCAGGCCCCGCAGCGTGGGCGAACTACTCGACCTGACGTTTCTGTTGTACCGGCGCAATTTCCTGCGGTTGATCGGCATCACGCTGGTTGTTCTCGGCCCGGTGCTGGCGCTCAACCTGCTAAGCAGCACAGGCTCGCTGTTGCAGTATATGACAACGCTTTCGAACATCGCGGCAGGGTCGCGCGGCGGCACGGGCGCCGGCATGACAGCGCTCCTCTCAACGGCCATTGCTGGATGTGCTGGCGGCTTGACCTTGCTAATCGGTATCTTTATGCCGTGGATGGAAGGGGCGTTAACCTACAACATCATTGAGCATGTGCTGGGGCGCAAGCCCGACTGGCGCGAGTCTTACCGCGCGGCGCGCCCGCGTTGGGGATCGTTGTGGGTCGCCAATGCCATCCGTTCAATCGCGCTCTGGGCTGCGCTGATCCCATTTGTTCTGGGGCTCTATGGGGTGTTGATCGGCGCCGTTGTCGCGTTTGGCGCGGCCGGCGCTTTTGGAGGAGGTCTTTTCTCAACGAACAGCAATGATGGCAACTTGCTCTTCATCGGGTTGATTGGGATCTGCCTGCCTGTAGCACTGTTGGGCGGAGGGGTGGCGATATTTATAGAAGCAAGCTGGAGTATGGTGATACCAGTCGTTGTTGGTGAAGGTGTGGACGGCGCGGGGTCGCTCGGTCGCAGCAACGCGCTGGTGAAAGGTCATCGTATGCGCATGATTGGGCGGTTGTTGCTGTTCGAAGCGATGCGCTTTTTTGTGCTGACGCTTCCAGTCCTTGCCATTGAAGCATTCTTTATTGGCGGGTCGATAGCCGCCACGACAACGGGCGCCCAATCGCCGCTCAGCGTCATCGCGATCATCGCTGCAAGCTTGTTAAGCGCGGTCGAGAACGTGCTGGTTGTCCCGTTTTACGTGGCGTACATTACCGTCAACTACCTCGACCTGCGTGTTCGCAAGGAAAACCTTGCGCTGCAGATACAGGCGGCCAACATAGCGCCTTTGGATTCTGCGGGCCTCGTCGATTCTGGCGCTCCTATCGTGACGGCTACCAGTATTGCGCCGCCCCCGGAGATGCAGACAGTTGTGTCCAGCCCGATCCTGGATATGCCAAGCCTCGCCGTTATCAACCAACTGCCTGCTCCACAGGAGATTGCTCCTGCCCAACCCACGGCGCCGTCTGAGGGAGAAATGACCATTCCGGCGCAGACTTTTAGCGCAACACTTACGCCAGCACAACGGATCAGCGCCCTGTTCAAGCGGTTGCGCGCCGAGGGAGAGAATGCCGAAATTCTCAACCAACTCGGTTTGGCTTACCAGGAAGTGGGCGATTTATTTGGCTCACAGGACTCATTCACGCGCGCCCGCGCGCTCGCGCCTGACAATCCTCAGTATGCTCTCAACATGGCGTTGTTGCAAAAGGATCGCCGGGACCTGCCGGCGGCGCGCCAGGCTATGTCCGATTATCTGCGGTTGGAGACGAACAGCGAAGAGCGCCAGAAAGTCATCGAAAATCCAGCGCTGAAGGAACTGCTGCCATAACTAACCCAATCTCTAATCTCGACTATTAAAGATGAACCTACCTGATCTTTACCAAAGCATCAAAACTGAGGCGGCCAAGACCATCGTCGGACAAACGGATGTGTTCGAGCAGGTTGTCGTGGCGCTGTTCAGCGGCGGGCATGTCCTGCTCGAAGGCGTCCCTGGCACCGCCAAGACGCTGATCGCCAAGACGCTCGCCCGGTTGATCCGCGCGGAGTACAAACGCGTGCAGTTCACGCCCGATCTGATGCCGTCGGACATCGTCGGCACGAGCGTGTTTAACCTGCAGAATAGCGAATTTTCGTTGCGGCGCGGGCCGGTGTTTACTCAGATTCTCCTGGCGGACGAGATCAACCGCGCCCCCGCCAAGACGCAATCGGCATTGCTCGAAGCGATGGAGGAACACCAGGTGACGATCGAGGGCGTGACGAACAAACTGCCAGAGCCGTTCATGGTGCTGGCGACGCAGAACCCTGTGGAGTACGAGGGCACATACCCGTTGCCGGAAGCGCAACTCGACCGCTTCCTGATGAAAGTGCGCATCACCTATCCGCCCTTGCCGGCAGAGACCGAGATTCTGCGCCGTTACCACACCGGTTTCGACGCGCACAAGCTGGATGACGCAGGATTATTGCCGGTGATGAGCCCGGCTGATATTGCCGAGGCGCAGGCTGCCATTCTGGCGGTCAAGGTGGAGACAGGTGTGCTCGATTACATCGCCCGCCTGCTGGATGCGACGCGCAAATCGCCCGATCTGTTGCTCGGCGGCAGCCCGCGCGCCGGGATTGCACTGCTATTGACATCGAAGACCTATGCCGCTTTGCAGGGACGCGACTACGCGCGACCGGACGACATCAAGTTCCTGGCGCCGCCGGTGCTACGCCATCGCATCATTCTGCGCCCTGAGGCTGAAGTCGAAGGGCTGGACGCAGACAAGATTATCGCGCGCATACTCGCCAGGGTAGAAGTCCCGCGCTAACCGCGAACGGCTTCATCGCAAGCACATGCCCACACGACGACTGTTGTTGTTGATACTCATCGCGGCGCCTCTGCTTGGCCTGGCAGAGTTGGCTCCGGTGTTTGGCGCCGTCGCTTTGTTGTATGCCGCGATCGTCTGCGCGGCTGCGCTGTTGGACTTGCGATTAATGGATCGGCATGGCGCCTTCGATCTGCAACGTAGGCATGATCAACGCTTGTCGCTTGGGGCCGATAACCCCATCACGATCGTGGTGACGCATCGCGGTCAACATGATACGCTGATCGAGTTGCGCGACGAACCTCCGGACGCCTGGTTGACGAAGCCGGATGGGTCGGCAACTCCGCCAGTGTTTACATTCCCGTTGGCCGTCCGGGCAACGCGCGAGTTGAACTACACTGTCCGCCCGTTGCGCCGAGGGGACTACCGCTTCGAGCGCATCACCTTGCGCTGGACGGGGCCGCTGGCGTTAATGCGGCGGCAGCACACTTACGACATGGCACAACCGGTGCAGGTCTACCCGAATGTACTGGAAGTGCGCAAATATGATCTGTTGTTGCGCCGGAATCGACTTCAGGATATCGGCTTGCGCATCCAGCGGCGCTATGGCGAGGGACGTGAGTTCGAGCGCCTGCGCGAGTACCAGCCCGACGACGACTTTCGCCATATTTCGTGGAAGGCCACGGCGCGGCGTCATAAGCCTATCACGATGGAGTTCGAATCCGAACGCAGCCAGACGATCTTCGTGGCGTTTGATGTGGGTCGGATGATGAACGCGCCGGTCGGCGAGATGACCCGCCTGGACTATGTGATCAACTCGGTGCTGCTGTTCAGCTACGTGGTGCTTGGAAAAGGCGACAAAGTCGGCATGATGACGTTTGCGGACACAGTGACGCACTACATCGAGCCCAAACCAGGGCGGGCGCAGTTCTACCGCATGCTGGATCTGCTATATCGCGTTGAAACACAACCCATCGAACCCGACTTCAGACAGGCGCTCAATTATCTTAAGCTCAAACAACGCCGTCGCGCGCTCGTCGTGGTATTCACGGATTTGGCAGGCGGTATGTCCATGCAGCAACTGGCTTCGGGTGTGATCGGCTTGCGTCCGCCGCATCTACCTTTGATCGTCACGATCAGCGATCCCGTTCTAAAGGATCTCGCGACGACGGCGCCGGTCAGTGAAGCGAGCGTCTACGAACGTTCTGTTGCACAGCGCGTGCTCGATAACCGGCGCGCTGTGTTACACCGGATGGAGATGCAGGGGGCAATGACGCTGGATGTGCCGGCCTCGCAACTGTCGGCATCGGTGATCAACAAATACCTGGATATCAAGGAGAAGGGGATTCTTTAGGTTTTCTTCCGCCGAGAAGCAACAGGGTGACCATCAACGCGCCTGAGACGGCTGCGGCGATGCCGCTGTACAACGGATTGAACTGCGGCGAGATAAAGCCTTCAATCATACCGGCGATGACGAGGAGCGGGATTGAACCGCCTGCCAGCACAATGGCCTCGCGCGTTGCCAGGATCAGCGCATCCTTGCGTGATTGTGCGCCTGGGCGCACGATTGCCCAGCCCATGCGCAATCCTGCGCCACCTGCCATAAAGATGACGGAAAGCTCAATCACCCCGTGGCCGATGATAAAGTTGACCAAACGCCACCCCAGACCATAGTGAAAGCACAGCCCCATCAGGCCGCCGACTGAAAGCCCGTTGGTCAGAAGAATGTAAAGAGTGACCAGTCCAGCGCTTGCGCCGCCTGCAAACGCCATCAGGCTGACCTGGATATTATTGGTCATGATGAATGCTGAAGCGTAGGGCCGTTTGTCCTCGGGCAGGTCGATCCACAGCTTACCGCTTCTGACCAACGGAATCAATTGCTTCTCGCTGTCGCTGAAAGTCCACTCAGCGACATCCGGTTGCAGATACACAAGAATGCCATTTGCAACTGCCGGCACTGCCACCGTCAGGAATGCGCACACGATAAAAGGAAAAAGTCGGCGAAAGGCGCGCGGGAACTGTGAGAACAAGAAGTCGATCAGGTTTAGCCCCTGAGAGGGGCGTCCGCGATACACCGCCGCGTGGGCGCGGGCGACCAGTTGGTTAAGGTGCGTGGCGACCCGCTGCCCTTTGTAGTCTCGCTGCGCCAGCGCGAAATCACTGGTCACGTTGCGGTATAACTCGCCGAGTTCTTCCAGTTCGTCTGGTTTCATGCGGCGTATGCCGTTGCCCGCGGCTTTCCCGACGAGTTGAGCAAGCCTTTCCCACTTATCCTTGTTCTGGGTTACGAACTGGTCGACATGCATGGTTTACGTTTAGCTCGCGCGCCCCAGCAGGCTGCGCCCCAACTCCTGCAAAGCATCCGCAGCAGGACCGCTGATTTGCGCTGCTGCGAGCGCCCCGACAGACTTGTTGTAGGCATCGAGCGCAGCCTGCTCTGTGTAAGCGCGCCCACCGCAATTCTCAATTAATGTGCGCAGTAGCTTGATCTTGCCACTGTCCATTGTGTCCGTTGCGTCTATGGGCGACTCGCCGCCGTCACGCGCTGGCTGGCCAAAATAGAGGGCGCGAATAGCAGCGTCATGTTCCGCGGCAAATAACACCGGGAGTGTCTTTTTGCGATGGCTGAGATCGCTATCCTGCTTGCCCGTTTTCTCCGGGTCGCCCCAGATGCCCAGCACGTCGTCCTGCAACTGGAAGGCGATTCCCAGCCATGCGCCAAATTCTGCCAATGCGGTCACGCGCCATGCGGGCGCGTCAGCGAGGATTGCGCCAATGGCGCAGGCAGCCTGAGTGAGAGCGCCCGTTTTACCCTTGATCATTGTCATGTATTCATCTGATGACACATCCGCGCGGTTTTCAAAACTCAGGTCCAGGTGCTGCCCGATTGTAAGTGCGACGCATGCATCGTCAAAAACGCGCATGGCGCGTATCACCCGTTCCGCGCTGATTCCGCGATCGATGGTTGATTCCAGGGCAATATGCGCCAGCGTGAACATCGCATCACCGCTGTTGATTGCCTGTGGCTCGCCCCACACTTTCCACAATGTCGGCCGACCCCGGCGCAACTCATCGCAATCTTCGATGTCATCGTGAATCAGAGAGAAGTTATGCAACATCTCAACTGCGGCCGCGCCTGGGAGCGCCGCTTCCATCGTCCCGCCGCAGGCCTCGCAACACAGCAGTGTGAGTAGAGGGCGGATACGTTTACCGCCATATACGCGCGTCGTAGAACCATCGGCATCCACGAAGCCGAGGTGGTAGTTCAACATCGTGTTGAAAATCGCGGGTTGGCTGATATCCAGTCCCGCGGTGCTGCTTACCGCCGCGTGGGGAGTGACGTGGGGAGTGACAATGCGGTGCATTTCCTCTTCGATGCGTGGGAGCAGGTCTGTAAAGTATGTGTTGAGTGTGTTCTCTGGATCCATGTTTCTATGCTGTTTTAGTCCTAAGACTTTGACGTGTAATACCTAATGCCGTTATAAGCCAGATGATCGCAACGATGTAACCGGCGAGGACATCACTAGGCCAGTGTACACCGAGATAAAGCCGGCCGAAACCCACACCGGCGATGATGATGATTGCAAACAACAACGCAGCGATGCACAGGCGCGACTGGCGCCGCGCGATGATTGCAATCGCCCCATAGGCAACGAAGACGGTCACCGCGTGACCACTGGGGTAGGCGAAACGCTGGAAGCCGGCCTGCAATTCGGGCAGCAGGGTCTGGATGGAATCCACGCGAGGGGGCAACCGCTCAATCAGCAAGCGCATCGTGATGTTGGTCACCATTGCGCCGCCGTATGCGATGAGCGGCCAGGCCGCCCGCCACATCGACCCTATGGTGGAACTGATACCTCTGGGCACCCCGGAACGCGGCGAGGAACGCGGCGAGGAACGCGGCGAGGAACGCGGCGCTCTGGATGTTCTGCGCCATTCAAGGAGCGTCAAACCGGCGCACAACACGATTGTCGGGATGGCTGAGCCCATGAATGTGAGTATTGAAATGATCTGGGTCAAAGCGGGATTGCGAATACTCATCGCTGCCAGCAATACTCTCATATCACCGGGAAGACTCCCGCCCAGCACAATTGGGACGCTGATGATGACAAGCGCGCCCAGGCTGATCAGAAACATGGGCACGAATGGGTTGTCGCTGGATGTCATTGCGACGCGAATCGATCTCATATGGCGTTATGCTACACTGACATTTCAAATATGATTTTCACTGCTACTCTGGCTACAAGGTGATTATTATTGCATGGTTACAACCTTTGAACTCACAGATACTGGTGTAAGCGCACTGGGCAGTGCGGATAATATGAACACAGCATCCGCAGGCCTGCCTGTTGGCTCATATACCACTTTCCGCACATACTCAGGCGAATGTGTTCTGCGCCATGAAAATCACGTGACCCGGCTGGTCGCGTCTGCCGCGTTGCTGGGTATGAGCGGGGCGCTCGACCCCGACACGGTGCGCGTTGCGATCGGGAGTATTCTGCGCGCAACGGGTTATGCGGAGTCGCGTTTCCGGCTGACGTTTTCGCCGCCGCGCCTATTTATCTCGGTCGAGCCATTCACCCCATACCCGTCGTCCTGCTACGAGACTGGCGTAAAGTGCATCACCGTGGCTCAGCATCGCGATAACCCGCATGCGAAGAGCACTGCGTTCATCGCTTCGGCCAGCGATGCCTACAAGGTTCTCCCACGTGGGATTCACGAAGGGCTTATGCTCTCTGCTGAGGACGATGTCCTGGAAGGACTGAGCAGCAACTTCTTTGCGTTGCGTGATGGCGTCTTGCACACGGAACAGGCGCGCGCGCTTGTTGGTGTGACGCAGTCGCTGGCGATTGAAGTCGCCTGTATGGTCGCCCCCAATATGCCGCAGTCGGCACAGGCGATCAAACTTGCTGATTTACCGCGGGTTGCCGAGTGCTTCATAACCAGCGTGTCGCGTGAGATTATGCCGGTGGTCCAGATCGATGGCGCTGTCATAGGCGCAGGGGCTCCTGGCCCATTCACCCGCTCGCTGATCGACGGCCTGGCTGCGTTAATCGCGCGTGAAGCGCGCTCTGTGTTTGCCCGTCCCACTGTTTTCAGGGTTTAGACCCGGCAGCTGTGTTTGGCGTCGCCGAAAAGAACGAGTCGCGGAGTTGCGCGATCTTCGAACGGATCGGCACCTGCACCCATTGGGGTGGGTCCGTCATTGTTGAGGCGAATTCAGTATAGTTTTGGTCGAGCACGCCCATCTTGATGTTCTTGCGATCCACCTTTTGCGCGAGAGCCGCCAATTGCTGCATCTGTTCAAAAGTGAGGTCGGTCTTAACCGATGCATTAAACTTTGCAATCAACGCGGGCGCGTTTGCAAGCACCGAAAGAAACACCTGGGGGTCTGTCAACTTGTCCTTGACGGCCAGCATGACGAGTTGCTGGTCGCGGGCGCGGTCAAAGTCCCCATTGACCAGGCTGTGCCGGGTGCGCGCGAATTTCAACGCGGTAGCGCCGTTCAAGTTGTGGATGCCTTTCGTGATCGAAAATACCTCGGTGCGATAGTCGGCGGTGGGGTACTCCGGGTCGTAAATATCGAGGGGCACGTCGACCGTGATACCGCCAATCTGATCGACGAATTCCTCGAAGGCCGAAAAGTTAACCCGCGCATAGAAGTTGATCGGGATGCCGAGGACTTGCTCAACCGTCTTGCGCGCCAGTTCTGGCCCGCCGCCAGGATAATCAAAAGCGTCTCCGAGGAAATTGGCCGTGTTGATGCGCCCATTCTCGTAACCCGGTAACGGAACCCACAGATCGCGCGGGACGGACAGTATCCCGGCTTGTAACGTCACCGGATCCAGCGTCAACACGATCATCGTGTCGGTTCTGCCCGGATCTTTCTCGCCCTCGCGCTGATCGATGCCGGTCACGAGCACATTGACCCGTTCTTTGCCGTTCCACGGTCGAGGCAGTTGAGGAGGCTGCACCTGGGGGACAACTGTGCTGGTGATTGTGGATTGCAGGGGTTCGGGGGTAATGTAGTAGTCGATGTTCATCTGCGGGGCCTGACCATAGTTGCACAGCCAGTTGGCCGCCAATTCACCGCCCGCACAGAAGTTATAGGCAGCGCGATTTACGTAGATGCTCAAACCTAAACCTGCGAGCAGGAGTAGTGTGCACACCCAGAAAATCTTTCTTCGCACAACAGTCGCAATCACGAGGTGAATATACCATTATTGTTGATGCGCATTGATCGCGCCGACTTGGACTAGAATCATTGCACCATGGAGGATATGATTTTCTCACCTGAAGTTAGCGAAGCCATCCGGCAACGACGCCCGGTGGTGGCGCTTGAATCTACGTTGATTACGCACGGTTTTGCCTATCCGCGCAATGTCGAGGTGGCAACACAGATGGAAGACGCAGTGCGTGAATGCGGCGCACAACCTGCAACTGTGGCCGTGCTTGATGGCAATATCACCATCGGGCTGAATGCGGAACAAATCGAGCATCTGGCGACGACGCGCCAGGCGCGCAAGTGCAGCGTGCGCGATCTTGGGATTGTGATGGGTCTCGGCCTGGACGGCTCGACGACCGTCGCTGCGACGATGTTTATCGCGGCGCGCGCCGGCATCAGTGTGTTTGCCACTGGCGGGATTGGCGGTGTGCATCGGGGACATCCGTTCGATGTGAGCGCCGACCTGACCGAGCTTGGGCGCACGCCGGTGACCGTTGTGTGCGCCGGCGCGAAGGCATTACTCGACCTTCCCCTCACCTTTGAGCACCTCGAAACACTGGGCGTCCCCGTGCTGGGTTATCAGACCGACGACATACCCGCGTTTTACTCGCGCAGCAGCGGCTTGCGCGCCGATGCGCGCATCAATATCCCCGGCGATCTGGCGGCAATTGTCAGGGCGCGGCGTGAACTGCATCTCCCCGGCGGTGAACTGGTGTGCGTTCCCGTGCCGCAGGAGGCTGAGTTGCCCCGCGATGTGGCCGAGGCGGCGATTCGCGGAGCACAGCGAATGGCGGATGACCTGGGGATACACGGCGCGGCGGCCACGCCGTTCCTGCTCGATGAAATCGCTAAGCGAACCAATGGCGCCAGTGTGCGCGCTAATATCGCGCTTCTCGTCAATAATGCGCGAGTGGCCGCACAGATCGCAGCGGCATTACTCGCTTGAATTTACGGCACTAACAGGTCACACAACTCTATGCATCAACCTTCCTCAAAAATCATTTTCGACACCGACCCTGGTGTAGACGACGCCATGGCGCTTTTGTTTGCGTTGCGCTCGCCTGAAATCGAGGTCATTGGCGTTACGACCGTCTTCGGTAATTCGAACATTGATGTCACTACCCGCAACGCGCTTAACCTCCTGGATTTTGCTGGGAGGGCGGACATTCCAGTCGCTCGCGGGGCGGGGCGTCCTCTGGTCAATCCCCCTGGCCCGACTGCCGAGTGGGTGCATGGCGACGATGCCATGGGCAATATCGGCTGGGTAACGGTCAATAATCCGGATCAGCATCCGGTGAAGCTGCACGCGGCAGAGTTCATCGTTGAGACGGTCATGGCGCATCCGGGCGAGATCACGTTGACCGCGGTCGGCCCGATGACCAACCTTGCGCTGGCGTTGCAACTTGAGCCACGCATCGCACAAAACGCGCGTGAAGTCGTCATCATGGGTGGAAACGTCCTGGCTTCAGGCAATGTGTCTCCCTTCGCAGAGGCAAACATCATGGGCGACCCGCATGCCGCCGCGTTGATGTTCAGCGCGGAGTGGCATATCACAATGGCCGGGCTGGATGTCACACAAAGCACCCAGATGGACGACGCATACTTCGCCGCACTCACGCAGTCTGGCGATCCTTTTGGCGGGTTCGTCAGTCGCGTCGCGGCGTTTTATCAGCAGTTTCACCGCGAATGGTATGGGTACGAGAACGGCGCAGTCGACACGCACGATCCTTCAGCGATTGCATACTTGATCGATCCCACGTTGTTTGTCGGCGAGCACTATAGTATCGTCGTGCCGGTGAGCGGCCCTGCCGAAGGGATGACCATTGCCGACCGGCGCGGCAAGTTCTACAAGACCCCCAAGGTCAACTGCCTCATGCAGGTAGACAGCCCGCGGCTTCTCGAATTGTATAAACAGCGCCTGACCAGCGAGCGATAACGCCGTTTTCTGTAGAGGGCACGCTTCGCGCCTTGCGGTTGCCCATCCGCACACACCACAGCCTGAGTGTGTGTGGACCGGAGACCGGTCTGCGAGAGGTCAATCGATTGGCTCAGATACTGAACCCATGTCATCGTCCATCATGCCGCCCGGCATACCCATGCCGCCCATTCCACCAGGCCCGCCCATCTCACCGCCTGCGCCCTCTCCGAGAATGTCACCCATGCTCTGTTCTATCTTTTCGGGGTCCTCGCCTTTTTCCAGCCGGCCAACGATTTCGTTAAACTCCGGCCCCATCTCTTCACCCGTCTCTGCGGACATTTTGCGCATAAAGCGACCGAGTGAGCGCGGGTCGTTCTCGTCCAGCCCGCCCAGTTCATTCATCATATTCGCATCGAGATCGCCGCCGCCTGGCGCGTCGCTCTCCGGAGCGCTCTTGCTGGCGCCGCGAATGACACGCACTTTTGAGACCAGGCGGGTTAACTCGGCGCTCCCGCATTTGCTGCAACGGGCCTTGCTGTGGTCAACAGCGCTGATGCTGCGCCAGAAAACGGATGATTTGTGACGGCACTTGGCACAACGATACTCAAATATTGGCATGTGGCGTATTTTAACGGATTGCGGCAAAGCGGATCAAGCTGATCTCTCGGTAATCGCGCGCGCGCCGTTTGCCGCGCATAGGCCATCAGTGGGGTAGAATCATTTATCATAAAATGCAAAGCGAAAACGCGCCGCCAAATCTTGTTGCTTCAGAGCCCGGTTTATACGATCGGGTATGGTCTCCGCTTCTGGTGGTGATCTCCGGCCCATCCGGTGTGGGTAAAGATACGCTGCTACAGCGGCTTAAGGATCATGGATATGACTTCGCGTTTGTTGTCACTATGACCACACGCCTGAGACGCGAGGCCGAGGTTGAGGGTAAGGATTACTACTTCGTCTCAATGGCGCAGTTCACTCAGATGATCGAGGCAGGTGAATTCCTGGAGTACAGCAATGTGTACGGGGATTACAAGGGCATTCCAAAAGCGCAGGTGCGCCGCGCCTGGGACAGTGGAAAAGATGTGTTGATGCGCATTGATGTGCAGGGCGCAGCCAAGGTGCGCGCTATCGTCCCGGATGCGGTCACTATTTTCCTGGCGCCAGAATCGGAGGAAGAGCTGGTGCGCCGGCTGATCGAACGCCACACAGAAACACCGCAGGCGTTGCAGCGTCGCCTGCAAACCGCACAACAGGAGATGACTTGCCTGTGTGAGTTTGATTACGTCGTTGTGAATCCGGCAAACCAGATCGATAAGGCGGTGGATCAGATAATCTCGATCATGTCTGCCGAACACTGCCGCGTCAATCGCTATCCTACCTGCATCTAAATGATCCCACAACAAGCGCCCCCTCAGCCAGCGCGCCCATCATGGCGGGTTCGACTTCCGTTATCCCGCCCATTCCTGACGTATGTGTTTCTTGGCATCATCATCGTTATCTTCGTGATCATGGAGCTGATGGGCGGCAGCGAAAACGCGCGTAACCTGGTGCGATTTGGCGCTAATTATGCGCCCTTAGTCACGGATGGCGACTACTGGCGTCTTTTTACGGCTAATTTTCTGCACATAGGGGCGCTCCATCTACTGGTGAATAGTTACGCACTCTATGTGTTGGGTCGCGAAGTGGAGACGATCTACGGCTCAACACGCTTTACGGTGATCTACCTGCTATCGGGTATCAGCGGGGCGATTTTCAGCTACATGCTGACGCAAGGGTTATCTGCCGGGGCTTCAACTTCCTTGTTTGGTCTTTTCGGCGCATTAGCCGTGTTTTTCTTCAAGCAACGTCAGTTGCTGGGGGCTATCGGTCGACAAAGATTGATCAATCTGGGCATGACGCTGGTGATCAATGTGATCATTGGTCTCAGCCCCGGTAGCAGCATCGACAACTGGGGGCATGTGGGCGGGGTGATTGGCGGCGCGATTCTGGCCTGGTTTTTGTGTCCCACGTATGCATTGGCAAACCCGGTTGAGATGGAAATGAGCCAACCGGTTGAGAATCAGATAGATCTGCCCGAGGGTCAACTAAAGGACACGAATACACTGGCTAAGCAGGGATTCGCCGTGGGTTTATTTGGTCTGGGGCTGGTTGCATTAACAGTAGTCGCGCGAATGGCACAGTCTTCATGAATGTTTGTGTATTAGGCGCTACCGGTTTCATCGGTGGTCACATCGCTCGCGCTGCGGTTGCGGCAGGCTGGCGTGTTAGAGCCGTGCGCCGGAATCCCCGGAATACCGGCGCGATTTCAGATGTCCCGGTTGAGTGGATGACCGGCAATCTGATCGATGTCGATTCGCTTCGGCGCGCGATGGCAGGATGCGAGATAGTCTTCCATGCTGCTGCGGCATACCCACAGGATTTCAGACACATTGATCAGGAGATTGCGCGCGCGCGAGCCGAGATGGACAACGTCCTGCAAGCAGCGCGGGCGGCGCGCGTCTCGCGCCTCATCTACACCAGCAGCATTACGACAATCGGCACTCCTCCAGAAGGGCGCCTGGCTGACGAGCGCGATGTCTATCGCGCGGGTTCCGCGCGCAGCGCCTATGCCGAAGCCAAATTTTCGATGGAACGCCTGGGACTGCGCGAGTCTCGCACGCCTGATCTGGTCGTTCTGTTGCCTACCGCAGTGTTTGGCCCTGGCGACATAAAACCCACCACTGGCGTCGTGATCCGCGATGCCGCGCTCGGGCGTTTCCCCATCTATTTTGATGCTGTCATCAATGCAGTTGACGTGCGCGACGTGGCTCGTTCCCATATTGCGGCTGTGACGCAGGGACGCCGCGCCGAGCGCTACATCCTTGGCGGGCATAATCTGACGATCTATGAGCTGCTGCGGACGGCGTGCCACGAGGCTGGAGTGCAACCCCCACGCATCAAATTGCCTCGTTCACTCGTCAGCGGTTTCATTGGTTTGACCGACGCAATACCGTTCGCGCATTTGCCTGAAAACTTCAGGACGTTCCATCTCTGGCAACCGGTGTCATCCAATAAAGCACAGGGCGAACTTGGGCATACGGCGCGCTCGTTTGAAGAAACTGCGCGAGACACGATCGCCTGGTTCAGGCAGCCTGAGCTACGGGCAGCCACACGCTGATACGCGTCCCGATCCCCAGCACGCTCTGAGCGCCGATCACGCCGTGGTGCGCCTCGACGATTTGTTTGCAGATAGCCAGCCCAAGTCCTGCGCCTGAAGGAGAGCGCCCATCCGTCTGCGCGCGCGCCTTGTCCACCTGGTAAAAGCGCTCGAAGATGCGTGCCAAATCATCGGCCGGTATGCCTTGACCGGTATCGCTGACGCTCAACTCAATTCCTGCCGGGCGCGACTTGCTCGCAGGCGTTCCTCTGGTTTCAATGCTGACTTTGCCTCCGCGGTCGGTATGTTTGATGGCGTTATCAAGCAGGTTTGTCACTACTTGCGCCAGACGGTCGCCGTCCGCCTGGATAAAGGGCAACTCGGCGAGGTTGTCCTGCAGGAGGACGCCCGAGCTTTCGGCGCGCGGGACAAACCGGGTCAGGCATGAGCGCGCGACATCGTTGATCGATACGCGTTGCATCGCCATCTTGATGTCGCCAGTTTCAAGGCGCGCAGAGTCAAGCAATCTGGTCACGAGCCGTGTCAACCGGTCGGCCTCGTCATTGATGATCCGCGCTGCGCTCTGAACGGACTCGGCATCGTTGACCGCGCCGTCCTGGATGGCCTGCGCAAATCCCTTGATCGATGTCAGCGGCGTCTTTAGTTCGTGTGAAACATTGGCGACAAAGTCGCGTTCCGTCATCTGCGCAGTCTGAACCCGCGCGGCCATCTTGTTAAAGTCTTCAGCAAGTTGCTTGAATTCCTCAGTGCCTGATAAGGCGACCCGTTGATCGTATTTTCCCTGCGCGATTGCGTTTGCCCCGGCAGCCACTTTCTGAATCGGTCTGGCGATGGAGCGCGCCACGAGCGCAGCGATCACTGCCGCAAGGATTAAGGCGGCGCCGCCAGCCTCGATGAAGGGAAGGGCCAGACTTTCGCCCTCTAAGCTGACGACGGGGCCGCTTAGGAACGGGCGAGCGATGACCATCCAGTTTGTATTCGTCAATGCAGGGCGAATGGCGACGGCGACGTAAGTCCAGCGTCGTTTCTGCCCATCAATGAAGTTGCCGGCGGCAACCTGGTCACGGGTATTCGGGGTGGTCACGTCGCCTGTAGCGGTGAGTTTGCGACTCAGGTCCAGTTTGCGACCGACCAGCGAGGCTTCGGCAGCGAAACCGTTATCCTGCAACACGACACCCTCATAGTCGAGCAGGGCGATCTGGAAGCGTTGATTCTGACCGACCACCGCCAGCCGATCAAGGACTTTGGCGGCATTATCTGTTGCGTCGGCAAGCCGCAGGGATCGCACCACGGTTGTTGCGACGAAACTCAGTTCGCGCAGCGTCAGCCGTTGCTGATAATCGATCAGCAGTACCACCAGCGTCACGCTCAATATCAGCAAGGTGATGACGATGACGATCGTGTGCGTGAAGAATAAGCGGAGTCTGAGGCTCATTTTCCTGACGGCGCTCCTGTTTCTGGCATTGTTCCTGGCTCAGGGGGCGGAGACTAACTTGTACCCAACTCCGAACACCGTTTCAATCTCCACGCCGCTGCCTGCAATATGTTTGCGCAACTGGGCAATGTGCACATCGACCGTGCGCGTTTCGCCTGAAAAATCAAAGCCCCATACGGTTTCGAGCAGCTTTTCGCGCGTGAACACAATCCCTTTATTTTCGACGAACAGGACGAGCAGGTCAAATTCTTTGGCGCGCAATTTAAGCCCCTTGCCCGAGACGAGTGTCTCGCGTCGGGCGCGATCGATGGTGAGGTTGCCGATTTGCAGTAAGGCGCTATTGCCGCCTTGGTCGCCCTCGCTCCTCGCGCGCCGCAGGATAGCCTTGACGCGCGCCATCAATTCGCGCGGGTTGAAGGGTTTGGTCAGGTAGTCATCGGCCCCGATCTCCAGGCCAACAATCTTATCCACTGCGTCGTCGCGCGCGGTGAGCATGATGATCGGGGTGTCGGACTTTGCGCGCACCCGTTTACACACCTCCCATCCATCGACCCTGGGCAGCATGAGGTCAAGAATGATCAATGCCGGCGGATTTGTTTGAATGACATCGAGCGCAGTCTGTCCGTCGTAGGCGCGCAGCGTGCGGTACCCGGCCTGTTTCGCGTAGAGTTCAATTAACTCAACGATGTTGCGTTCGTCGTCGACAATCAACACCAGCTCGTTGGCCATAGGGTAAAGTGCGTGTTATTTACAGCAGTCTCGCGAGTGTATATCCTCAGGCAGCGGTTGCTGTTATTTCGGCTTGAGAGCTTCATCGATCGCGGACTTAAAGGCTTCATACGGCTGTGCGCCGACGATGAGTTTGCCGTTGATCACGAACGAAGGCGTGCCGCGCACGCCAAGCTTGTTGCCTTCAGCAGTGTCAGTCTGCACGCGTTCGAGTGTCTTGTCCTGATTCAGACAGGAAGTAAATGACGGCACGTCTAACTTTAGTTCCTGCCCTAATTTCAACAGGTTTGCTTTTGTGAAGGTTCCGGCGTTCTCACCCCCCTGGCGGGTGAATAGAAGCTCGTGGAAATCCCAGAAGCGATTCTGGTCAGCGGCGCATTCGGCGGCCTGAGCGGCCCAACGCGACTCGTCACCCAGGAAGGCGAAATTCTTGTAGGCTAGCTTTATCTTGCCAGTAGTCACGTAATCGGTGACGATGCGGGGGAGCACCGTGTCGTGGAAGCGTTTGCAGAATGGACACTGAAAATCGCTATATTCGATCAGCGTCACGGTCGCCTTATCGTCGCCGCGGACGTTGTGCGGGCGCACGGCGATGTCGTCCGTATTAATCGGGGCAGCGGCCACCGAGTCGGTATTTGGATTGGCTGCATTGTTAGTGCCAGCCTGTAACGCGTCCTGTGCGCCCAGTTTGGCTGCGTCGCGAATATCGGCCAGGCTGAGGGGGAGCGTGACTCCCGTGTTGTACTCCAGCAAGGCGTCTTTCGCGCCCAGTCGCGCCGCCTCGCGGATCGCAGTAGTGTCGGCGCCGCTTTGTGTCTGGGCGCCGCCACGCGGTGGGTTTGTCAACGACACAAGCCCGATCGCCGCGACTGCGCCAACCAGTATCCCCAGACCAAACCAACCCAATGAACTGCGATCACGCCGGGATGGACTGTTTTGTTCAGTCTGCTCAATTTCAGTCATGCCTTTATCTCCGCGAGCTCTTTGTACAAGGACTCGTACTGTGCTACTGCTATGTCTGTACTATACATCTGGTTGATGAAGTCACGGCTTTTTACATACCTGGCGCGATTCTGGATGACTTCGATGATTGCCGCTGCAAGCGCGGGCGCGTCGCCGATCGCTACGACCCTGCCCATGCCCGTTTTCTGCACCGGCACGCGCACGCCCGGCAGGTTGCTGCAGATCGACGGAGTGCCGCACATCATCGACTCTACCTGCACCAACCCGAAGGACTCGGTTGAGTTCAGGCTGGGCAAAACAGTGACATCACAATTTGCGTAGAGTGATGCAAGCTCCTGACCATGCAATGGCCCTGTAAATGCCCAGTGAGAACCTGCTTCGGCAAAACGCGGCTGCAGGTGCCGGGCATAAGCCTCTTCGCCCAGCACTTTCTGATATTGACCGGCGAATAGCACGCGCGCTTCGGGCAGGGTCTTGCGCGCGATATCGACCGCATCGAGGAGAACCTCGACGCCTTTTTCGGTGGCCAGACGCGCAACCATGCCAATAATCGGACGACTGGTCAGGTTCCATTTCTGGGCAAACCGGGCAATACTCTCAGCACTGGGCGTATCGATCTCTACCGGCGGCGGGATGATCGTCACTTTGCGCAGATACCGAGACAAATAGGGTGAGTTTTGTGCGTAATCGTCGGTATAGGCCACCAGCCGGTTCGCGATCAGCGCAGCCAGATGGTTCGCCCCATTGATTACCGGATGAACGATATGGTTGAGAAGCGCCGGCGGCAGTTGAATGTCGCAGTGATAGGTCAGTAGCGATGGTTTGCGGTACAAACGAGCGTTCACCGACAATCCGGCCCCGTCAAACTGAGGCAGGTGTGCGTGGACGATATCGTGTGTCGGCATCAACTGGCGCGCGACCATCCCGAAGGCGGGCATGATGACCCCTTTGCTTAAGCGCAACGCCACTGGGACACGGACGATCTGAACGCCGTCTTGAACGTCGCGCAGGGGCATTGATTTATCGTACTGTGAGGTTAACACGGTAACCTGATGACCTGCGCGCACCAACCCGCGCGACAGGCGCTCGACGTAAATCGTAAGACCACTGATATTTGGCCGGTAGTAGCTAAGAACTTGTAGTATCCGCATTGAGGATTATTTGCCGATCTCGATGTGTGGTGTTTGGCGTTCAGCGCCGTCTGTGCGCGCGCGCGTATTAGTCGCAACGTTTGAGAAGGTCATCCCCACCTGGAGCAGACCAACAATGCCAAGCGCGATTAAGGCTAGTTGCTGCCCCAGCGACCATACAAACGCAAACGCGACTGCGATGTCCTCCGGGACTTGGAAGGGAATGACGAGCGCTTGTTTTGCGAAGAATTGCACGACTCCCAGCCCGCCGGGCGCCGATGGTATCGCTCCTCCGAGGTTGGCGAGCACGATCGTCAAACCCATCTGGTCAATACGCGCCTGCATAAACGCCATCATGGTGAAAAATGCGACGAACAATGAAGTTCCCCAGATGCCAACAGTGAGCACAAGGTTATAGGCGAGTTTGACGGGCGAGCGGATCACCTGAAACCCGCCGACGATGTCGCGAAACCGGCGCGCCATGGCGTCGCCATTCAAGCGTGGAATGCGGCGCGTGATGCGCAACAGAAGCGTTTCGACGGCGTCGGACTGCCAGATCGCCAGGATGGATGCAAGCAGCACCACGATCACTACCCCGCCGCCTGTCAATGCGGCGGCAGAAAACTGGGGCGGCATCGGGATGAACTGGGCAAAGATGACAAACATGATTACGATGGATGCCAGGTCAATGATGCGTTCGACTACAACTGTCGAAAGCGCCCGGGTCATGCGAACAGCTGTGCGTTCACCAATCACATACGCGCGGCCAATCTCACCCAGGCGAAAGGGCAGAATGCTGTTCAGCATATAGCCCACATTCAACGCATGAAAGGTGATCCGGAATGGCGTGCCTCCCATTAAACTCGACCAGCGAATTGCGCGCAACGAGAGCGTGAGAAGTAATGTAAAAAAAGCGGGGATCAGCCAGAGAATTTGAGCGCTTGCCAATGTGGCTGCAAACTCATCAAAATGGATACCGCGAAGGGTGAAATACAGTGCGATGGCACTGATGGCAAGACCGAGCCAGAATTTCCAATTTTTGATCACGATTGCACAATGGCCGCTCTAATCTGGCTGATGCGGGCTTCGATTGCCTCAATGGTTCCGGCGGGGAGATGGATAGACCCCAGTGTTGTCTCGGTGTCGCCAACAAACCCGTGGAAATCGCTGCCGCCAGTAGCAATGAGACCATTGGCCGCAGCGAAGGCCGCGTAATGTTTTATCTGCTCTGGCGTGTGGAGCGGATAGTAGACTTCGATGCCGTCGAGACCACAGGGGAGCAGTTCTGCAAGAAGGCGATCCGCGTCGCCGGCATATAAACTGGGGTGGGCGACGACTGCGATCCCGTGCGCGCGATGAATCAACTGGACGGCTTCGGCTGGCGTCAATCCCTGGTGTGGGACGAATGCCGGTTTCCCTTCCGCCAGGTAGACATCAAAAGCCTCCTGGCGCGTAGTCACCCAGCCTCCCTCAAGAAGCGCCTTGGCGACGTGCGGACGGCCAACCATTGCGTCTCCCGCAAGTTCCTTGATACGGTCGTAGGACACATTAATTCCCAGCCCGTGCAGTTGGGCAACCATTGCTTTGGCCCGGCCATCACGCGCGTCACGCAATGCCAGGATGCGGTCGATGGTTTCTGGATCGGTGGGCTCGACCCCGTAACCAAGGACATGCACTTCGCCCTGGTCGGCAAGTGAACTAACCTCGATACCGCGGATGAAATGCACATGCTGTTGCGCACAAACCTGTGCTGCTTCAGCATGCGCGGCCACGGTATCGTGGTCGGTGATCGCCAGTACTTTGATGTCGCGCTTTGACGCCAAAGCAACAAGCTCTGACGGCGTTAATGTGCCGTCAGAGGCTCGTGTGTGGCAATGAAGTTCGGTAATCAGCGTGGTTCGACGCCAAACCGAACCGCCGTGCGTTCAGTCCCTTCAATATCCACTTCTGAAAAGGAAGGAATAACGACGACATTAATCCCGTCGAGCAGAAGATACCCACGCGCAATCGCAGCCGCCTTGATCGCCTGATTGACCGCGCCAGCGCCAATCGCCTGTACGTCAGCGCGCCCATGCTCGCGGACTACACCCGCAATGGCGCCAGCCACTGCAGTCGATCTGGAATTCGCCGACACCTTAATAAGGTCAACAGCAGTTGTGCGTGTCCGCGCTGGGGTTGTCTGGTTAGTTTCATTCGCCTGTGCTTGATCTCTGTTCATCGTTACCTCTCTGAAAACAACTCGTAGTTAGAATAAACGATTTTACAACGCGGAATTAAGAGATAGCTGAGAAGAGTAGGATAACACAAAACATATTTATTACATTTTTGGTTGTGATATTTATCACAATGTCACTCTCTCTTACAACATATCTCACAACGCACGCATTTTACCATAACCAGTAGGGCGTCACTATATAAACATAATATAAACATAAGTGTAGGCGAATCGCAGTTTGTGCAATTCATCATGCAGTCAAGGCTTTCCTATCTGTTCGGAGTATCGCGTTTGACTTTTTTAGCATCTCCCTGGCCTTCCATGCGACTGCGATACATGGCAACCCGGTTCACTACTCCCTGCGTGCCTGCCATCACCCAGATCAGCAATCCGAGCAGAACAAAAAGCGGCGGCAGCACCCCAATGCTGAGGATTAATACAGCCGATGTCACGACCAGCAACAGGAATGTGAAAAGGGGGTTAGCGCCAGCGACGAGAGCGGCATTTTTAAACGCAACGCGCCAACTCTTGGCCTCCTGCTCCACATAAAACGGAATCACATAGAACTGGATGGCTGTCCAGAATATCCCGGCTGCCAGCCATGCGCCCATGACCCACGCCACCCATGGTTGTCCGGGAAATGCTTGCGGGTACCACAGGAAGTTGATCGCGATCAGGATTCCAACCACATTCGAGAAAATCATATAGCGCCAGGTCTTCCAGATGTTCTGTTTGAAGTGCGCAAAGTAGTAGTCCCAGGATATGGCGAATCCGTTAGCCACACGATTGCACACAGCGTTCAGCGCAAAATAGGCGCCTGCGTATGGAATCGACAAGGGGATCGACAACACCATCCCCACGATCAACGATGAGATTAACGACGGCACCGGGTCAGTGCTGCCCACGGCGACATAAGCTGGCACACCAATCGCAGCGAAAAGCGGCAAACCGCACACTACCGTCAGCAAGTTCATCAACACCAGAAGCAACATGTCTTCCCAGATGTCCTTGATGCTCTTCCATATCACCTTAAACGCGCTCATCTTGTTTATTCCTTCACTTATATTTACTTTCTTATTGTAACCACAGGAATAGTTCCATAATCATCCGCGGTCAGCTTGGTGATATCCGTTTCCTGCGATGCGCGGTAGTGGCCCAGGCTATTGTCGCGGTTCGCCGTGCTATCAGCAGGCTCAAGGAAATCGATGATGCGGGTATGGTTGACGTCATTTGGCGCGCCGCCGAAATGCCATTCCGTGGCGGTTGGGTCAACATCACGCACCCTGAGCACGCCAGGCGATGGGAAGGCTTCCTGGCCGAGGATGGCGATCGCATATCCCCAGGATTCGGGGTTGCCCTCGCCAAAGGCTGCCAATGGCGCCGCAATCGTCGCTGTACCCGCTGGATCGATCAAGACCGTGATCTGCGGATTGTTCCTGCTACTCACATTACCCCTGGCGTCGGCGGCATACAGTTGTTGCTCCCAGCCCTCAACCCAAATAGCGTAGTCCCAACCGTTGTTTTTAGCCAGCGCCGCATTGCGCCCATCGAGCAGCTTGCGAGCGCCAGTTCCTTTACCCGGATCCTTGTCAATGTAGATATCGAATGTCTGGATCGATAGACCGATAGGCGAGTTCCACACATTATTGATCGGCCCGTTCAAATCAATCTTAAACACCAGGTTTTTGTCATTTATGGAAATCGTTACGTGTTTCAAGTCGAATGAGCCTGGCGCAAAAACGGCATTCTCAGGGTAAGTGTAGGCGCCTGGACCGAAGTCATCGCCCGTCGGGTCATTGAATTCGGCAATGATCTTGCCTGTGGTTGCATTGACCGTGCTGCCTGGAGGAATCGTCATCTGCGCCAACCCCTTGACGGGATATGCACTGATGAGTTGCCCCCCGCGTGTGACGATCACGACCAGGTTAAGCTTGGATAGATCCGTCAGGCTGCCGAGCGCCTTCCGGGGCGTGGCCAGTTCCAGCACCTTGCCAACCAGGGCGCCCGGTGTGAAAAGAGTTGCCGTTCCGGCCCACCCATGTCCGGAGTTTGCTGAATACAGGGCGGTTGCCGATGTTCCATCAGGGTCGAGAGTCCATTCCAGTAAATGGGTGGCGCTCATTCCTAACGCGACGCGAATCTCGCCATCGCCCCCAAGCCGAGTGAATTCTGAGAACGCGGATGAGTCGGGTTTACTGATGTAGATACCGACGCGCATCGGTTGCAGCGAGTCCACGCTGGCGGCGATTGCGCTCCAGTCGTCACGCGCATCCACACGGAAGAACAGATTGTCTCCATTTGCGCCGTAGTACAACGCGCTGATTACCCCGCTGCCGGGTGAGGATGAGGCGTCAGGCGCACTGATGACGCCGGCGCCGTTCCACTCACCGTCGGTTACAACACCGTCAATGGTTGGCGTAATCGCTTTCGGCGTCGCCAAATCCCCGGTGATGACCGTTGCCGGCTGGATTGGCACCTGCAGATAGTCGGGCAACGGGACGCCCACATCAGCGTATACCTGACCGAGCAGGTTGCGGAAGGCCTGGTCGAAATATGCCGCATCAGGCCTGGCGGACTCTGAGCGCGATTGCAGCCAGTCGGAGCCTTCAGCCAGCAGCATGGCGTCGTAGGCGCGCGCCAGTGCGGCTTTGTCCGTGGTTTTCAAGCCGGTCAGATAGTCATTCAGAAACGCGCGCGCTCGAACGAGATTTGACCAGATCGCGTTGGTTTCAGCTGTTCCGATCCAGGCGCCAAGATCTGTTCGATCTCGATCCCCCCAAGCGCCTGCGGTGATCGTCTTGAGGTCGCGTGGTCCGGGAAACCGGTTGATGAATTCAGTGGGCGTGATGGTCTGGATGTCGTAACTGTCTGCTGCCGCGCTGAGGCGCTGATACAGCGCGTCCACAAAACCCTGCCCATCGTCGGAAAAGACCGGCAGTGTGCGGTCGCCGTCAATGACAACGGTAATGAGGTGTGGCCCGGTCGCTTTCTCGGTTGCCAACTGTGCCTTGATTTCATGGATGCGGTTGATGAAGTCCTCAGCGGCCGACTGTGCGTCGGTGGTTGCGTAGGTTAGCAGGTGATCCGAGAGATCGGTGTGACTGAAAAGCACATTCAGCCGCTTGCCGTCATCAGAGGTGAGCGCATAGGGTCGATTGAGTGATTCCGCATTCAGTGGCCCACTGCTGCTGCTAATGCTATTGGCGCGCTTAAGCGTTTCAACAAGAACATCCTGCCCTGTAACGGTCCATTGAATGCCGGCGCTGCTGAGTGGTTGCACACTGTTCTGTGCGATCGCGCCGCCAGGCAGGAGCATGCCTCGGGCTGGACGCCCATAACGGCTTTGATACATGTCCGTGGCGCGTTTGAGTTGCTCGGCGACATCCTGAGCAACGCTGAATGGCGGATCGGGCAGTTGTATTTTGCTGTCGCCGGCAGATGCGCTGTTGGTGTCGAGCAGCAACGGGACAATCGGCTCAGCATAGGGTGATGTGGTCAGTTCAACCTGCCCACTCTCTTGAAGTTGGGCGTAGAGCGGGTCGATGGCGCGGATCGTGGCGAGCATCGCCTCAAGCACCACTTGCTTGTCATCCTCGGTGTAGTCGCGATCTTTGGCAACGAGTGCCGTTAACTGCGGTGTCGCTAATAGACTGGGGTTAAATGTGGAGAGATTGAACCACACCTGCAGGTCGCGTATCTCCTGTTCAGTGAATGAGGCTCCTGCCGCGCGCACTATTGCGTCGCCGCTTCCACCGCGTTTTGTGAGCAACTCCTGGTATCGTTGAGACGATTTGATGCTGTCAGGGTTGGCGTCATCCAGGAAGTGCGCCAGTATAAATTGCCGATCCTCATCGCTCAGGCTGTTCGCCGGGCGTGTCGACAGTTCCCAGTAGATGTCTCGTGTTCCGGTAGTGATATCGTCCAATTGCTGGTGGAGCAGGGGGCTGATGTTTACCGCGGCATGCACCTTGGGATATTTTTGCAGCAACGCGGCGGCGCTGTTGTAGTAACGTGTTGCGCTGATGCGCACCCACGGTAAGGTCACCAAGTTTGTTTGCGTATCTGTTGAATAGAGCGGCTGGTGAAAACTCCAGATGATGTTCAGATAAATCGGCGTCGGCACGGGTGTCGGCGTATCCGTCGGAAAGAACATCGGTGTGATCGGCAGCGGTGTCCTGGCAGGTGTAGACCCCAAAGGAGAACAAGCAGCGAGCAGTGACAGCAACGTTGCAGCAACGAGTAAGAGCCTTTTCATTTGCGGCCTAATTGTACGTTGCGATGACGACCCATCCCATAGTTTCGGCTCCTTACGACTAATTCACTCCAGACTGCTCACTACTTCCACGCCGTTGGTCGCCATGTTGTAAAGGAATATTGCATGCAGCAAATCGCCGTCATGTGGAGGAATGTTGAATTGCTGTGCCACAACTATTGGCGTGTCATACGTCTGGACGCAGTTGGCCGGCAATATCACGCGCACATCATTTGTCTGGCTCGCATTGGCGCGCAGGCGCAAGTGCATGGCGAGTTGATAGGCGCACAGATCGCTACAGTCGCCTGTGACAATGAATGTCCGTATGTCTTTGTGTGCATCGAGCCATGCGTCGAGCGCGGTGTGCTCGGATGACGAGATGGAGTTTTTCTCGATTACCACGAAGTCGCCGGCAAACGGCAGCCCCGCCAGTTCGGGGGCCGTTTGTGATTGCACATCACCGCGCACACAGTGTTGCGGGTAATGGCTGAACTCGACTGCTGATGGGGCATGCGCATCCTGGGGGAGGACGAACTGCCGCACGCCCAATGCATAGGCCGCCCTAAACAGCTTTGCGATAGGTTCAACGATGCCCTGCACCCGTGGACTCGCTAAGGGCCCAATCGTGCAGAAGCCGTTTATCACATCCACGCACAGAATCGCAGTGGCTTGTGGCTGTGTTATCACGCTGGACAGCGACCGGGCTGGCAGGTTAGCGAGCCATTGTTCAAGAAAGTCGATATAACCGGCTGACCGTTCTCTGAGTAACATGCTTATCTCCTGCAATTGCGCTTTGTATAGTGTAAATAAAACACTAAGTGAAACCACCAAAAATACCGTCAACACCTCTTTGTGTACTAATGACACTAATTGTATGGACTTTGTGTGATTTGTCAAGTATGCATAGGTGTGCTTTAATTCTTTGTGAGCGAGAGTATCTATATATCTGAGGCAATAAGTAATTTGATCCAACGTCGCGCATGCTCCTGGTCTAGTGCCAGTGTTATCGCCTCGTTCATGTCCAATGGGTTATACGTAGATTTCAGAACTCAAAAATCAACTATGTCATGGAGGATTGTTGTAAATGAAAAGACGCACCGTGCCTTTATTCGTGGCATTGATTGCGGCACTAATGACGGTGGCCTGTAATCAACAACAGACGGAACAAGAACCGCCAACGCCGACGCCCGTCCCAACCCCGATTATCCCGACGAAACCCACCTACACGGTGCAGAAGGGAGACGTGGTCCGCCAGGTGCAGTTTACCGGGCGCATCGGACCAGTCAAGGAAGTGGAACTATTCTTTAAGGTGTCCGGGCGAGTTCGCAACGTCAAAGTCGAACGCGACGCCCAGGTGAAGAGCGGCGATTTGCTGGCCGATCTGGAAATCGCACCTCTTGAGCGCCAGGTTTCGCAGTTAGAGCTTGACCTGGAACGTGTGAAGGTAAATCTCGAACGCGCTCAGAAGGCCAATGATACGGCCGTTCAACAAGCGGAGGTTGAAACGGCCATGCGGTATCAGGACTATCTGCGATTGAAGAACCAGGACATGGAACCATTGCGCATCCAGGCTGATAACGCACTGGAATCAGCCCGCCTGAATCTTGCGAGCGCACAATCCGCTTATGATAGTTCGCCGTTGCCAGGACGAGGCGGGTCGCAGCAAGGCATGAACCTGCAACGCGCGACATTGGACTATCAGACAGCGAAGGCCAGTTACGATATTGCCATTGCGCAAATGACTACCGGGCATGACAACGACCTCAGCATGTCCGCGAAGCAGCTTTCACTCGCTAATATCAGCCTCGATTCTGCGAAGCAAGGCGTCGACCCGCTGCTTATCAACGACGTCAAGCGCGCTGAGTTGTCGTTGAGCGTTCTTAAAGCGCAGGTCTCAGAATCACAGATCATCGCGCCGTTTGATGGGCGTGTCACGTCCATCCGAGTCAGCCCGGGTTCGCCCGTTGAGGGTTATGCTGCGGTCGCTGTTGTCGCCGATCCAAGCACGCTCGAGGTCAATGCGGATCCAAACAGCACTGTCCTCACAGAACTTAAAGAAGGAATGCCGGTGACAGTGACACTTGTGAGCTTCCCGGATTTGCCGCTGGCAGGCAAGATACGCCAGTTGCCCTATCCATATGGCAGCGGCGGCGCAGCGACGAATGATCAGGCGCAGGCCGAGAAGGACAAGTCCACCCGCATCGCCGTTGACGCCGCGTCATTGAAAGACACGAAGCTGCAACTCGGCGATCTTGCCCGCGCTACCGTAATTCTGGAGAAGAAGACCGACGTATTGTGGCTCCCGCCACAGGCGGTTCGCACGTTTGAAGGGCGCAAGTTCGTCGTCGTGCAGGAAGGCGATGGTCAACGTCGCGTCGATGTCAAGGTCGGCATCGCCAGTGAAGATCGTGTGGAGATTCAAGAAGGTCTTAAGGAAGGACAGGTGGCGGTGGCGCCGTGATGCAACCAATCCGAACATTCCTGTCAGTGTTTGTCGTCGCTGCACGCCGACTGTGGTCGACGCGATGGCTTGCGCTTGCCGGCGCTGTCGGATTGATGGTGGTTATTGCGCTGACACTGAGCATTCCGCTATACGCAGATGCGGTTTATAACCGCATCTTCAAGACAGAGATGAATGTGCATGAAGGCGTGACGCGACCGCCTTACGCCTTCATGTTTCGCTACATCGGGGGCTGGTACGGCCCTGTTGACTACTCAGATGTCGCGCAAACCGATGATCTGATGGTTGGGCAAGTTCCGTATCTGCTCGGCCTTCCTCGTGAGAGCCTGGTGCGGTATTTCAAAACTGACACATTTCAGGTTTACCCCGCTTCTGACGCCGCTTATGTCGGCAAGCGTAATCCGCTGACATGGATTTCGCTTGGCTTTCTGAGCGACTTTGCCAAACATATCACTCTGGTGGAAGGGACGTTTCCGAACGACTCGATCACGCCTGGCGCGCCAATCGAAGTCGCCGTCAGTAAGGAAATCGCCGATCAGCTTGGCTTGCAGGTGGGCGAGCAATTCGTGGCGTTTGACCGTCGTGATGCAAAAATACAGGTCAACGTCGTCATCGCCGGAGTGTGGGTGGCTAAAGATAAAACTGAAGATTACTGGTTTTACGATCCAGCATATCTAAAGGATGTGATGGTGACGACCGAAGCCACCTATCTTCAGAACCTCTCGCCACGAATTGATAAAGAGGTGTACCTGGCGCTGTGGTACATGGTGATGAATGGCGACAATGTCCGCACGGATGACGTGATGGGGTTGCTCGGGCGCATCAACTATACCCTGACGCGCGCCACCTCTCTGTTGCCAAATGTCAAGCTGGACGAATCACCCGTGGACGCATTGTGGCGTTATCAGCAGGCCAGCCGGTTACTGCTTGTGCAATTGCTGGCGTTCAGCCTCCCGATTCTGCTGCTCGTATTTGCGTTCATCACGCTTGTGGCCGGGCTCACGGTCAACGGGCAGCGCAACGAAATCGCTGTATTGCGCAGCCGAGGGGCCTCAGCCTTGCAGGTGATCAGCATCTCGTTTATTGAAGCGTTGGTGCTGGCAGTGATTGCACTCGCGGTTGCGGTTCCAGTGGCGGGCGGCATTGCGCAACTGGTCGGACGGGCGCGCAGCTTTCTCGTGTTTGTCGATAGCGCCAGCTTGCCGGTGGTGATCACCAGTTCAAGCATACAAGTCGCGTTGGTGGCAGCCGTGGTGGCGATTATTGCCACTGTCTTCCCGATCTGGGAGGCGTCGCGACATACGATCATCACCTATAAACAAGAGCGCGCGCGCACACTGCGACCGCCGGGATGGCAAAGAGCCTGGCTGGATTTACTCACGATGATTCCGGCTGCCTATGGCACTTACCTGCTGCAGAAACAGGGCACGATCGCTGTGAGCGGCGTTGTGCAGATATCAGGCGGCGATCCATTCAGCAACCCGTTGTTGTTTCTGGTGCCAGTCCTGATGATGATCTCGCTCACCCTGTTTTTGATCAGGTTGTTCCCGTTCTTTTTGCGGTTCATCTCGTGGTTATTTGCCAAACTGCCCGGAACGACGTTCCTGCTCGCAGTGCGGCAACTCTCCCGCTCGCCGGGGCTTTATGTCGCGCCGATGCTTCTGCTCATTCTGACACTGGCGTTGGCTACTTTTACCGCGTCGCTGGCTTCCACGCTTGATCGTGGTCTCGTGGACCAGGTTCGCTATGGCGTTGGCGGTGATGTGCATCTGTTCGAGACGGCCGAGGATACGCAGAGTAGCACGATGGGCGCGATCGGGGCCGGGCAGACCACAGGCTCAACGGCTGCGGGCGACACCACGACGCAACTTGGGCCGCGCTTCCAATTCACGCCAGTTTCCGATCACCTCAAGGTGGACGGCGTCACGGCTGCTACACGGGTGGGACTCTATCAGGCAACTGCGAAGTTCAGTTCCGGCACGGTCAAGGCGCAGATATTGGGCATTGACCGCGTGGACTACAGCCGCATCGCCTTCTGGCGCAACGACTTTGCCGGCGGCTGGTCGCTGGGCGCACTGATGAATTCGCTGGCATCAATGCAAAACGGCATCCTGGTGCATCAATCGATCCTTACTTCGAATGCGCTGAAGGTGGGGGACGATGTGCGCCTTACGGTAATCGGGCCGGATGGCAATGTGGAAATGACCTTCAAGATCGCCGGCTGGTTTACCTACTGGCCAACGTGGTATCCCAACAAAGAAGACGCAAAAATGCTCTTTGTTGCCGATCTGGACAATGTCTTTGAGCAGTTTGGGACACAGGTGCCTTACGATGTGTGGCTGAAAATCAAGGACGGCGCAAGCGTCGATACCATCGCAGATGGCGTGCGCAAGTTGGGCGTATCACTGCTGCGCTGGGAGGATGTGCGCTCACAGATCGAGAAGGAGCAGACCCGTCCCGAACGGCAGGGCCTATTTGGCGTGCTGTCAGTCGGGTTTGCGGCCTCGGCCTTGCTGACTGTCCTGGGTTTCTTCCTGTATGCGGTGTTCTCATTCAGGCGAAGGTTGATCGAACTAGGCGTCTTGCGCGCGATTGGTTTAAGCGCAGCTCAGATGGGCGCATACCTGGGATGGGAATTGTTTATACTCCTGGGGGTTGGCATGGGCGCTGGCACATTGCTGGGTGTGGCAGCCAGTCGCGTCTACATTCCGTTTATGCAGGTCGGCATCACGCCAGAGTCAACACTGCTGCCATTCTTCATCATCATCGCCTGGCCCGAGATAATCAGGATCTATGCCTTGTTTGGTGGATTGTTTGTCGTGGCGCTGGTTGTATTGCTGGCATTCCTGATGAGGATGAAGATCTTCCAGGCTGTCAAGTTAGGTGAAACAGAATGAGTGAAGGACCTTTTATTCTTTGTGATAACCTGGTCAAGATACATAAAATTGCCGACCTTGAGGTGGTGGCGCTGCAGGGTCTTGACCTGGAAGTGAAGCAGGGTGAGTTATTGGGGATTGTGGGCGCCAGCGGTAGCGGTAAGTCCACATTGCTCAACATCCTTGGCGGTCTGGATCGCCCAAGCGCCGGTCGTGTCATCGTCGGCGGACGGGATTTGCTCAAGCTGTCGAATACAGCTCTGACCACATACCGTCGCACCCAGGTCGGTTTTGTCTGGCAGCAAGGCGCCCGCAACGTCATCCCGTATCTGTCATCGGCTGCCAACGTTGAACTGCCGATGATTCTGGCGGGACGCGCGGGCGGCGCCGCCAAGAAGCGCGCGTTTGAACTTCTTGACGCCGTCGGGTTAGCCAACCGCCGCAATCACTACCTGGGGCAGTTGTCGGGAGGCGAACAGCAGCGCGTGGCGATTGCTGTCGCGCTTGCCAACGCTCCCACGCTGCTTCTGGCTGACGAGCCCACCGGCGAGTTGGACTCAAGCACTGCGTTGGCCATCTACCAGGTGTTTCGCGATCTATGCCTCAAGTATGGTGTGACGACTTTGATCGTCAGCCATGACCCCAAGATCGCGCGCCACGTAGATCGTGTTGTGGCGATTCGCGATGGCAAGCTGGCCGGCGAGACGGTGCGCAGTAAACCCGCACTGAATGCGGCGGCAACGGCAGGCGGTAAAGACCAGCCGCAACATGAAGAGCATTTTGTGGAATATGCGGTGCTTGACTCCGCTGGTCGCCTGCAGATACCGAAGGAAATGCGCGAGAAGTATGGCATCAAGGAGCGCGCCCATCTTGAGCCTGCTGAGAATGGCATCCTGGTGATGCCGGTGGAGAAGCAGGCTGCTGAAGAGGCGGTTGCTGCTAGCGAACAGAGTGCTATCGCGCCAAAGGCGGCGGAACGTAAAAGTGTGCTGGGATGGTTGTCGCGTCGTAAACCAACGTCGAAGGGATGAGCTGATGAATATCTTTCGCGCAAAGTCTGACTTAAAAAAACAAAACCTTCAAGTGGCGCAACCAGGCGCGGCAACCGCGGCAATCGCGGAAATGGCAGTTGAGGTGATTGATGTGGTGCGCACCTATCGCGTCGGCGGTAGCGATGTGATGGCGCTGCGCGCTATCAACCTCGCTGTCCCGGCAGGTAAATGGATTGGCGTCAAAGGGCGCTCTGGAAGCGGTAAAACAACGCTCCTCAACTGCGTTGGCGGTCTGGATCACCCGAATAGCGGCACAGTGCGCTGCTTCGGGCGCGATATCACACGCATGTCTGACTCAGAACTGACTTCATGGCGTCGCCAGCAAGTCGGGTTCGTATTCCAGTCATTTGCGTTGCTTCCCACGCTATCAGCATGGGAGAACATCGAGCTTCCGATCCGCATCGCCGGGCAGAAGGGGCGTCGCGCCCGCACGAAGTACTGCATGGAACTTGTGGGGTTGACCAAGTGGGCCAACCACCGTCCGTATGAGATGTCGGGTGGGCAGCAGCAACGCGTCGCGATTGCGCGCGCCCTGGCCAACCATCCCCGGCTCATCCTGGCGGACGAACCGACCGGTGAACTCGATAGCACTACTGCTCGAGAGATCCTCTCCCTGTTCCGCCACATCGTCGAGACCGAAGGCGTCACGATGCTGATGACAAGCCACGACCCGATTGTGTTGGAGTATGTGGACGAGGTCGTCGAGTTACAGGACGGGCAGCGCGTGGATAACGGCTGACCGAAATCTATGGCCCCACCGATCCGTAATCGCTTTGGTGGGGCAGACCTTCCATCCTGTGCCCTTCGTTTATATCCTGCAGTGTCGTGATGGCACTCTCTATACCGGCATTGCGAAGGACGTCATCAAGCGGCTGAAAATGCATCGCAGCGGCAAGGGGGCAAAGTACACAGCCACGCGTCTACCCGTCGAGCTTGTGTGGCAATTCGAAGTGCCTACATGGTCGGATGCGATGCGCGAGGAAAGGCGGATCAAACGCCTTACCCGTAAACAGAAGCTACAGCTTTTTACGTCGTAGGACGGGCAAGCCGCGTTGATAGATCCACCACTCGGCCATCAGCAGGAGCAACGCCACAACCGCCAGCCAACCCCACATCTCGCGTTGCGAGTATTGTGGTTTTACCTCTGACGATGGCGTGACGCCGCCCACCTGCAGGTTTGGGTTCGGTGTGATTTTAGATTCAGCCGGGTTTGAGAACACAACGGCGAATGTGCTATTGACATCCTTGAATTGAACCTTGTAGACGCCCAGTTGGTCTGTCTGTGCGAACCCGCGCTGATCGACCGCCACGCGGTTGCCATCGGGTAACTGGACAATCGCGTCTCTGGGCAGGGCCACAACATCGCCAGGTCTGACACTTGCCGGTATGTTCAAGCCCTGTGGCGGCGCCAGCCACTCAATCGTGTTGGCGATGAGAATAGGGAACGCAACCTGGAGCGGTAAGTCGCTGCGGCGCAGCTCAAACGGGATTAAAACCACACGCCCAAACGGTGCGTTCTCGCCGGTCATTTCACCGGCAAACAGCAGACGCCCCCCCTGTCCCTCTATGACTGGCTTGAGCCATGCGGGGGTATTCACCCGGCGCACTTCGCTGGTGTTCACCGGGCGCCAGTCGACCGATTCGAGCACCGGGTGTTGCTCAGCCCGCACAAAGGCCGTATTGCTGAAACTACCGCTTGTGGTGAAGATGCTCTGTGCGCCGATAAACAGCACATTCGCGCGAGCGGGCAGCGTCATACTCAGCCCGTCCAACACATAGAGGTCGTAGGGTTTTCCATCAACTTGTTCTGAAGGTGTGATTGCCCGCGTCACTTGGAGGTTCGGCAGCACAGCAAGCGCTTGTTCAAGGAACTGATTCCCCGGCGTGAGCAGCAGGGCGCGGCGTGTGGCGTCTTTGGCGTTGACGACGTAGGCCACATCGTCCACTGGCAATGCATTGTGATTGGCCTGGTCGATTGACGCGCGCACCCACGCCGTGAGTGGATCGATGCCATTCACAGTCCAACTTACGGATTGACCTGCAGGAATATTAAGCGTGCGCGCATCCAGCAGGACGTTTTCCGAGTGCACTGACACAAGCACGCGGTCATCCTGGGAGCCGGTATTGGTGACGCGCACAAATGCGGCCAGCCCACGGTTGGTTTTTCGCAGCGATAAATTGGATATTGAGATGTTGTCTCCGCTGACGCCAATCGGGATAAAACGCGCGTTGCCGGTCAATAACTGCAGATCATCTGCATTGACGCCGTCGCTCAGGATCAGCGTCGTCGCGGCGTTGTCTGTGCTATTGCTTCCGGCGGCAGCCGCTGCCAGTGCTACGCCGGCGCTCCAGTTGGCTGCCGCCAGCGAAGGCTGTGCGACATCGAGCGCGGCATTGAGTTCACTCTTGTTTGTGGTGGCGCTCGCCAGCGCGCGCGGAGAGCCATCCACGAGAATGAGCGACATCTCGTTATTCGGGCCGAGTTCGTCAATCAGCTTGCGGACTTCGGCTTTGGCTGCATCAAACCGCGTGGGGGAGACATCGGTTGCGCGCATACTGGCCGAGCCATCGAGCAACACGACAATTCGACCGCTCAGTGTCGACGGCAGATTCAGGTAGGGTCGCGTGAGCGCGAAAACGAGGAATGCCAGTGTGAGTAATTGCAGCAGGAGTAATAAGTTGCGCCTGAGCCGTTGCCACAGGGTATTGGCCTCGCGGTCGAGAATGACCTGTCGCCATAGCAGTGTGCTTGATACTGTTTGTTCGCGCCGCTGCAGGCGCAATAGGTATAGGAGAACAATCGGGATTGCAAGCAGCGCCGCAACCAGCGCGATCGGGTTCAGGATGTTCATCGATTCACCGCTGGCAGTTGTCTCATGCAATCCACCCCGCATGGCGCAGATCGCGCAGGACGATCTTTTCCACCGCTTCCCCGGTGTCTGTCAGGTGGTACTTGCCGCCACGACGCCGGCAGAATTCCGAAAGTTCACCCGTCCACTGCGTCAACCGTTGGCGATACTGATTCAGCGCGGCATCGTCCAGGCTGATGTCCTGGGTCGCGGAGGTTTCAATATCGCGCAGTCGCAGGTCGCCGGCAAATTCTGGATCAAGCTCTGCCGGGCTGAGCGTGTGCAGCACGTTGAGGTCCAGGCGGCTGCTTCCAAGCGCATTTAACCCATCGGCATAGCCATCGGGATCGAGAAAGTCGGATATGACGATACACAACCCGGGGCGAGCGTCGAGCGCATAGCGCTTCCACCAGTTGTTCAGGTTGGTGCTCTGAGTAACCCGGTTCGGGGAAACTCGGCCATCTGCGATCTCAGCAGGAAGCGTTTCGCGTTCGATGAACTCAATCACGCCGGATGTTGCGGCCACACCGCGTTTTGGCCCATAGCGCGCGCGCGAACTGGTCTCGATGACAAGCCGGTCTCCGGAGATGAGTGTGATGTAGCACATTGCCACTGCCAGTTGTGAAGCGCGTTCCCACTTTGGCGATGAGGGCGCGTTTTCTTCTCGCCATTGCATGGACGGGCTCGCATCAAGCAACACGTGAACCGTCAGGTCTTCCTCGTCCTCATACAGTTTGATGTAGGGGCGCTCGAGTCGCGCGTATATGTTCCAGTCCACGCGGCGCGGGTCGTCGCCAGGGGTGTAATCGCGGTAATCGGCAAACTCGACGGAACGCCCGCGCCGCGGGCTGCGTCGTTCGCCGGTGGTTACACCTGGCCGGCGTCGTGGTTGCACAAACTGCAGACTACTCAACGAACGAAGAATCGGTTCGATTTGCATGTCGCTATAGCAGGCTCAGTATCCTGTCGGTCAACGCGCGAGTTGACGCCTGACCGCCCATGTCCGCCGTCCGAAGCCCCTGGTCAATGGCCGCATACACCGCGCTCTCAACCCGGTCTGCTTCTTCAGACATGTGCCAATGATACCGGAGAAGCAGGGCGGCGCTCAGGATGGCGCCGCTCGGATTGGCGATGCCTTTGCCGGCAATGTCTGGCGCGCTGCCATGCACCGGTTCCGCAATCGCCACACCCCGCCCGATATTGAGCGCCGGCGCGACGCCCATGCCGCCGCCCCATACGCTCGCGACGTCGGATAGGATGTCGCCGAAGAGGTTGGTTGTAACGATGACGTCGAACTGCTGCGGGCGGGATGCCAGCAGCATGGCGGCTGTATCAACGAGCAACTCGTTTATTGTTACAGCAGGGAAGTCGACGCCAACCGCGCGCGCGCAATCACGGAATCTTCCATCTGTAATTGGCAGAATGTTGGCTTTGTGCACGATGGTGAGCTGTTTGCGCGGACGTCCGTTAGCCAGTTCAAAAGCCACGCGCGCGATGCGTTCCGACGCGCTTTTTGTGATGACGCGTTCGGCAATGGCTTCCTCGCCACGCATGTACTCTCGCCCGATATACAACCCCTGAGTGTTTTCGCGCGCGATGAGCAGGTCAATCGGCGCCCCGCTGATGCGCCTCACGCCGTCGGCGGCATTCAGCTCGCGCGTAGGCCGCAGGTTGGCGTATAGATCAAAGTGTTGGCGCATCTGGACGATAGGGCTGCGATATCCTTCGACCTTTCTGGATGGCGACGATACGGCGCCGAACAGCGCTGCGCCGCAACTCTCGATGGCGCTGAGGGTCGCATCGGGCAACGCGTTGCCAGTGCGGGTGAAACAGTCCCAGCCGGCATCGGCCTGGACGAGGTTCAGGTTGGCAGTGACACGCTGGAGCACTTCGACGGCGCACGGGATGACTTCGCGCCCGACGCCATCGCCGGGGATAACACACAAGTTGAGCGGTTTCATGATTTACTCTGGTTCAGTTGAGGGGATTCTACTGGCGACTTAGTTTGTGGTTGTGGTGTTTGCAGCGATAGCGCTGCTTTCGCTTTCATGATGGCGGAGTGTTGCTGGTGCAGTGTCGCCTGGCGCAGTTGATGTTGATAAGCGCGCGTATACAGCAGCACTGCAAGGGTTGCGAGCGAGAGCAGAGCCGCAGAAAACTGCTCAACATAAAACGTGAAGACGTTGACAACACACAAATTCAGGATAAGCGCCAGTTGCACCCAGAATAGCCCGTATAGCTTGCGCCCCGTGAGGAAAATAATGACGCCATACAAGGTGATTCCGGCTGTGATCACGTTTAACAACAAGTCGATATCACTGATCGACATGTCGAACGGCGAGAATGCCCTGAGTCCTGCTGACACATACAACTGCTGGATCGAGGCAGCTATTGACGGAGCGATGACAGGCAGGATCAGCGACACAAAAAAAGCTGTTAACGATGCCAGGCTATTCAGGGTCAGCACGGTCAACAGGGCGATCGTTGAAACCTTCTGACGGTGAATGAACTGCCGGAGAGCCCAGTGTTCAACTTGCCCGCTGATGATCTGCCAGCGCGACTGACCCGGTTTCACTGCTTCGCTGTCGGCAAAAACCTGCAATGCTTGCGCGAGCGCCACATGATCGGGGTCTTTCAGGTTTTTGACGATGTAGTTCAGGTCGGCATCGACGTGGCGATGCCATTGGTCTGTTTGACGTCCTTCCAGCAACAACTCGGCATCCTCTAACGCACTGACCACCAACTCCTCGTCCGTCGCTTTTCGGCCGTGCCGGCGCAGCAGGAAGAATACCAGCGCGATGATCAGCGACACGATATAGATAATCGGAGCCGCGGGTTTGAAGAAATAGTCGTTGTTTGCCGTGATGAACTTGCCGACTTCATCAAAGAACAACCCCAGCCCGATTCCTGTGAGGATTGAGCCAATGCGCTGTGCGGTGGGCGAGGCGTAGATGAGCATCAACAGGCAGGCGGTTGTCAACATGATGCCGCCATACAACAAGTGCGCGATGTGCAGCGTTGAGTTTCCAAGCCGGGGGTATCCTGTCAGATCAAGGAAAATGCGCACAATCAGAACTGTGGCGCCGAAGGCGACCAGCACGTTCAACACGAGTTGAGGCGAGTTGGTGCGGTGAACGAGAGTTGGGAGTTTCGGTTTGGGAAATCTCATTTGCCTGTATTTTATCTGGTTGCAGCCGTTTCTACTTATCGACGACGACAAGGCGAGATATTTCGTTTCCGATTGCATCGGTGTTCACATACTGGTTTGCCAGGATGATGATCGTGATATGCTCTTTCTGGAAACGGGTGATCAATGTTGAAAAGCCCGCCAGGACGCCGGCGTGTTCCACTACGGCGCGGTTAAGGCGCTTGCGGATGAACCAGCCATAACCGTAACTCTCGGCGGATGCGCCAGCCGTCCGGACATACGCCTTGAACAGCAGTTTCTCCATTCTTGCCGGAAGCAGCGTGTTTGCATCCAGTGCGTTTGACCAACGGCCTAAATCCTCGATGGAGGCATACAGACCACCGGGCGCATAAGCCACGGACATATCCATGTAGTCTGATCGCTCAGCGTCATCATAGCCGACCGCCAGATCAGTTCCAATCGCATTATCAGGGTCATAACCGCTATCGTTCATCTGCAACGGGTCAAAGATGTTCTCGCGCAGGAACTGCGCCAAAGATTCAGCTGATACCTGCTCGATCACATACCCCAGCAGCGCGTAGCCAGAATTGCTGTAGCGCCAGCCTGTGCCCGGCGCAAACCAGAGCGGCTTGTTGCGAAACCAGCCGATCAATTCCGTCGGGTTGTGGGGGTATCCCATTTGCGCGCCGAAGTCGTTGAAAGACATGTAATCTTGAATGCCGGAAGTATGGGTCAGCAAGTGATGGAGCGTGATATCCTTCCATGCGCGCGGGCAGTCGGGGATGTGCGCGCAGACATGATCCCGCACAGACAACTTGTGTTGTTTCTGCAGGATCAGGATCGACATGGCGATGAATTGTTTGCTGACCGATGCGAGGATATAGCGCGTCTGGGGTGTGTTCGAAACCCCATTCTCTCGGTCGGCCAGCCCATAGCCTTTGCTGAACAGGATATCGCCGTTTTTCGACACCAGCACTGATCCACTGAAGGCGCCGGTTGCGGTGAGGTGACTCAGATAAGCGTCAATCCGGGTTGTCGGGCTCGTTGGAGCGCCCTCTTCGGCATTTACCGTTAGAGTCGAAGTGCCGAAAACCAGCGACACGCAGATGAGGAAGACAACAAGCCTGGACAATTTAAGAGTGAACTCCCTGCCATATCTGTAGCAAAGGGCAACCGGTTGCAAAGGGCAACTGTCTGTGGCAACGGGCAACCGCGAGGGATTGCCCCCTACCGAGCAACAAACCGAAGACCACTAATGTGGTGAATGATATACCCGGAAGGTTGCGAGAGTTGCCAAGGTTGCGAAAGTCGCGAAGGTCGACGCAGGGGTGTGATTGTAGCAATGACCAGGTATGCGAAATGCGATTAACACGGAACGCAGGACAGGCTAAGACAGGCTAAGATTGTAGTGTTGTGGAAGAAAATCCTGTTTCCGACAATGTCATGATCATCAAAGACAGCGTGCGCATCCCGTATGCTGATCTCTCGTTTCGCACTGCGCGCAGCAGCGGCCCAGGCGGCCAGCACACGAATAAAACCGAGACAGCCGTGGAGTTGCTATTCGATCTGGCCAACACTACCTGGCTGACTGCGGCTGAGCGGGCGCAGGCGATACAACGGCTGGCGTCTTACCTCGACTCCAGCGGCGTGTTGCATCTCGAGTCTCAGTCAGAGCGCAGCCAGTTGCGGAATCGTGAAGAAGTCACCGCCCGGTTTGTTGCGCTGCTAAAGGCTGCGCTTGTGCCAGTGAAGCATCGTCGCAAGACCAAGCCATCGCGCGCCGCCCGTGAGCGCAGGCTCGCGCACAAGCACCAAGTTGGAGATGTAAAAAGCGCGCGTCGCCGGCCATCGCATGACGAATAAAAACGGCAGCAATGACGATTGCTGCCGTTTTATACAGTGCTCAGTGGGCAGTGCGTCTGCCCGCCAAAGCCTTGCTACTTCTTGGGTTTCTCCGGCGCGCCAGCCTTCACCCACCGCTCGAAGATCGCAACCAGATCGGGGCTGAGCGCCTTGGTCGGCGGCATCTCACCGCCGGCGTCGATCTTTTCTCGATGGATCATGCGGATCAGATTCGAGTTCAGGTCGCCCGGAACGACGTTCGGTTTGTGATCGCCGCTGTTCATCACATCGGCGTAGCTGCCCATCACGTAGTTGTTGTTTTCCTTGCCGGGGCGGTGACAAGACACGCAGTATCGTTTCACGATGGGCGCGATGTTGACGTCATAGGAGGGAATGTCAGTTGGCCCAAGCGTTGGGATCGCGTTCGTTTGCGCGGCTTCCTTGGGGAGTTCCACACGGTTGTCCCATGTGTAGCGCAGGTAAGTAACCAGGTTTCCAATGTCGCTGCGTGAGAGTTCTCCGCCGAAGGCTTTGCCAAAGGGCGGCATGCCCAGGCTGGGCTGACCGTACTCGATGATGTTGTACAGGGTGTCATCCGAGCGGGTGTACATCTCGTCCTGGGAGTTGATCGGTTTCATCTTGAACCCTTCCAACCCCTTCACGCCCTTGATCACACCGCCTTCACCTTCTGCCCCGTGACACTCGTTGCACTGCACCGAGTAGAAGTCCAGGCCGGCCGCGATTTTTGCGGGCAGGGTGGTGGCGACGGCGCCTACGTCCTTTTGTGGCGGCGTCGTAATGACCGCCCGAATTGTCAGGAACACCATGGCGGCCACAACGACGCTCATGAATGTCAGCGCAAATTTGCGTCGCTTCCAGTGCCGGTTGGGATTCTTGTCATAAAACGGCAGCAATAACAAAGCGATGACTGCCGCGCCCGGGATGATCGTTGTGCCGACCCACTCGATACTGCCGGGAAAGAACTTCAACATCTCGAACAGGAAGAGGAAGTACCACTCTGGTCGCGGGATGTAGGTCGTGTCGCTTGGGTCAGCGCGCGGTTCCGCGGCAACGCCAATGAATGCCGCCAAACCTACCAGCAGCAGGAACAGCGCAATTGCGATCAGCAGGTCTTTATAAAGGGTGTCCGGGAAGAATTTCTCGCCGTTGCGCTTGGCGCGCTTGTACTTTTCGTTGTACTGGGCTTTTTGTATATCGTTCATTATCAACGTCCTGTGATCAGTCGTTTTCCTTGGGAACAGACGAGATGCCAAGGCGAATCACCAGGTACAGGTGGACGCCGATTAATGCGATGATGACGGCAGGCAGCATCCAGATATGTGCTGAGAAGAAGCGCGCTAGTGTGACTGCGCTGAGGTCTGAGCCGCCGCGCAATGCGCGCAGAATGAAGTCTCCGATGCCTGGGACGCTGCCCGCGATCGAGGTGCCGACTGTAGTCGCCCAATAGGCTTTCTGATTCCACGGCAGCAGATACCCCGTGAAACCCATTCCAAGTGTGGCTAGAAGCAAAAACACGCCGGTTGTCCAGGTGATTTCGCGCGGGTATTTATAGGCTGCGTAGAAAAAGACGCGCAGCATGTGGATGAAGACGGTGATCACCATCAGGGTGGCGCCCCAGTGGTGAATCCCGCGAATCAGCCAGCCGAATGCAACGCCGGTCATGATGTACTCGATGCTGTCGTATGCCTTGTCGGGCGACGGCACATAGTAGACCGACAGCATAATGCCTGTCACTAGCTGCATTACAAACAGGAATAAAGTCGCGCTGCCCAGGGTGAACCACCAGTTCACTTTGGGGACCATCCGGTCCAGGGTGGTCTTGTAGATTGTGGTCAGACCCAGACGCTCATCCAGCCAGGGGAAAACTCGCTTACTTATCATGGATTGCCTTAAAGAACGGTATAACTGCAGATGCACACGACGCGGTTGTTATGACGCGAGGACTCGGATAAACAGCGTGCCATTGTCCATTTTTGTCTCGTACTGATCCATTGGCCGTGGCGGAGGGCCGGATAGCACGACGCCTTCCCGGCTGAAGCGCGCATCATGGCACGGGCACGCATAGGTGTCGGAATCCTTGCTATAGGATACGCGGCAGCCCAGGTGGGTGCACACAGTCGAGAGCACTTTGATTTTGTCGCCGTCGCCGCGCAATACGTAAACACTATAGCTGTTGACGGTTTTCTCCCAACCGTTCACTTTGGTGCGGGTAAAACTAAACTGAGTGGGCACGTTAGGCGGGTAGTTATCAAGCTTGCCAACAGGCACCCATGCATCTGTTTTGGCCCCGTTAAGCGCGGGTGAGATCAAATAGCCAATAATGGGCAAACCAACCACAACGCCCATAATCGAACCCGCGAAAGCCATCACGGACGTGATGAACCCTCTGCGGGTGACATTACTGGAACGAGCCATCCAATACCTCCATCGAAATGTGTTGTACTAATACAGTATCCATCTATAACCGGTGTGTATCAAGGTCTAAAGAGAACGGAATTGTAGAGCAGTTTACAAACAATGTCATTGACATACTTCACTATCTGTCATAGTCGATTATCACTTTGACAGGATGAAATATCCAGTAATAATGATACGACAGGTTGGCTTGTAATAACAATTGGAGGAACACAATGAGTGATGGCCGAAATCCCGGGCTTGAAGGATTGGGATATAAGCGCGCAGGAACGATGTGGTCGTGGATGCTGCACCGCGTTACTGGCGTGGGCATGCTGGTGTTTGTGGCAATGCATGTGATTGCAGCATTTTCGCTGCAAAATCTAGGTGGCGGTGGATTTGGAAAGGTATTCAACTCGTTGTTTGAATCCTGGCCATTTCAGAGCTTTATCTATTTTTGTGTGATATTCCACGCCCTCAATGGCGCGCGCGTGATTATCCTGGATACGTGGCCGAAGCTGCTGCAACATCAACGTGAAGCGACCTGGTTGACGTGGTTGATCTTCATCCCGATCTATGGTCTGACGCTTCTCATTCTCATCCAGAAGGGACTTTCCGGCGGTTAAGGAGTCATAACGATGTTACGTTCACGTACAGTACCCCGGCGCGGGTGGAATCTTGAGTTTGTGATGTGGGTGTTTACGCGCGTCTCCGGCGCCGCCATGCTCATCCTTGGCGCTCTCGGCATGATTGGCGCGTTGATCATGGGCGCGCGCACACAGATGGATCTGGCGACGTTGATGCGCTGGACGTTTTTCCCGAACCCGAATCATGTAGTCAATAGCAATATCCCCGATATTAACCTGGGGTGGGTGAGTCTCTATTGGCGCATCCTGCAGACGCTGATCGTTTTCTTTGGCGTGTCGCACGGCTTTAACGGCCTGCGCGTGGTGATGGATGACTACATTCATCATGACGCAGTCCGCAAGGTGTTGCGCGTGGTGATTCTCGTCCTGTGGATAGCGGTGATGGCAGTAGCTCTCTACATCATTATCACCTCATAATAACCCCCCGACAAAAGACAAAAGACAACAGAAAGCCTGGTTTCCAACTTTGGAAACCAGGCTTTTTTGTTGACAACACCTGCAGAAGGCAGTTATCAGTCGATCTTGCCGGTGATGAGGGCTGCCTTCACTTCACCGATAACGCGCGTAACCTGGATGTCGCGTGGGCACACATCGGTGCAGTTAAAGACGGTGCGACAGCGCCAGACGCCGTCAGGTTCACCCAGCACTTTTAGTCGCTCGGCGGCGCCCTGGTCGCGCGAGTCAAAGATAAACCGATGCGCCTGCACGATGGCTGCCGGGCCGACGTAGTCACCTCTGGCCCAGAATGACGGACAACTGGTGGTGCAACAGGCGCATAGAATACACTTGGTGCTGTCGTCGTAACGCTCGCGATCCTCTGGCGACTGCAATCTTTCGCGTTCTCCTGGCGTCGTGTTGTTGATCAGGAAGGGCATCACGGTGCGGTAGTGGGCGAAGAAAGGCTCCATATCGACGATCAGGTCCTTGATGACCGGCAACCCCAGAATTGGCTCGATCGTGATCTTTCCGCCCTGGACGGCGTCGCGGATCAGCAGCTTGCATGCCAGCGCATTTCGGCCATTAATGCGCATGGCGTCGCTGCCGCAGATGCCATGCGCGCAACTGCGCCTGAAGTTGAGCGTGCCGTCAATATCCCATTTCACAGTCTGCAACGCATCGAGCACGCGATCGCTCTCATCCGCCTCGACATCGTACTCGCCCCAGTAGGGCTTTTTGTCCTTCTCAGGGTTAAATCGCTTGATCTTGAAGTGTACTTTCATGAATCAATTTCCTCGTGTCTCTGTCCGCTTCACACATTACAACACACGGTTATTAATACTTGCGTTCTGTGGGTTGGTAGCGCCCGATATGCACCGGTTTGTACGCCAGGCGGTTGTCATTCCATACGTTGGTGTGCTTCAGGAATATCTTGTCGTCGCGGTCGGGGAAGTCCTCGCGATAGTGCCCGCCGCGCGATTCCTGGCGCGCCAGCGCAGAGATCGCCGTCACCTCCGCAAGATCGAGCAGGCAGCCTAATTCCCAGGCTTCCATCAGATCGGTATTCCACTGCGCGCCCTTATCGTCAATATGGATCTGCTTGTAGCGTTCCTTAAGCTCGTGGATTTCCTCAAGAGCGGTCTCCAGCCCTTGCTTTGTGCGGAACACACTGACATGCTCGTCCATGTGCAACTGCAATTCCTTGCGGATCTGGCCCGGGCGTTCTTTGCCCGCGCCGTTGCGGATTCCGTTAAGTATGACCTCGGCAGGGCTGTGCTCATCCTGGCTGATCGGCAGGAATACAGCCTGTTTCGCGAATTCGGCCATCTGTTTGCCGCCACGGCGCCCGAACACAATCAGGTCGACCAGTGAGTTGGTGCCGAGTCGGTTGGCGCCATGCACACTGACGCAGGCCACCTCGCCTGCGGCGTAGAGTCCCTGAACCACTGTCCCATTTTCATCTGACAGCACGCGCGCATTCAGGTCGGTCGGGATTCCGCCCATTGCATAGTGCGCGGTCGGCTGGACCGGCACCGGTTCGGTGATCGGGTCGATTCCCATATAAACGCGCACGAATTCGATGATGTCGGGCAGGCGCTTCTCGATGTATTCGGCGTCGACGCGGCGCGGGTTGCCGTCATTCTCGAAAAACCTGTTGATGCGCTCAGGGCGGAAATCGAGGTAGACGTAGTCTTTCCCGCCGATGCCATTGCCTGCGCGGACTTCCTTATAGATCGATCGGCTGCATACATCGCGCGACGCCAGGTCCTTCATCGTTGGCGCGTAACGCTCCATAAACCGTTCACCCTTATCGTTGATGAAGATCGCTCCCTCGCCGCGCGCTGCTTCGCTGAGCAGGATGCCCATCTTGTAGATGCCGGTGGGGTGGAACTGGTAGAACTCCATGTCCTGTAACGGAAGGCCTTTGCGCAACGCGATTGCCGGGCCGTCGCCGGTCAGGGAGTGCGCGTTTGAGCTGATCTTCCACATCTTACCGAAACCACCGGTGGCGAGCATCAGGGCTTTGGTATGGAACACGTGTATTTCACCGGTCTTTAGCTCAACGGCGACGACGCCCCGACATGTTCCGTCGACGACGATCATGTCGACGACTTGAAATTCGTCGAAGAATCGCACGTTGTTCTTAATGCATTGCTGGTACAGCGTTTGCAGGATCATATGGCCGGTGCGATCCGCCGCGTGACACGCGCGTTGCACTGGTTGCTTGGTCTCGTTGTTGCTGTGACCGCCGAAGCGCCGTTGCGATATCTTGCCTTCGGGGGTGCGATCGAACGGCAATCCCATATGTTCGAGGTCGATAACCGCTTCAACCGCTTCCTTGCACAGAATGTCAACAGCGTCCTGATCCGAGAGGAAGTCGCCGCCCTTGACAGTGTCATAGGCGTGCCATTCCCACTTGTCCTGTTCCATATTGCCGAGAGCAGCGCTGATGCCGCCCTGAGCTGCGCCCGTGTGGGAACGGGTTGGATAGAGCTTGCTGATGACGGCGGTGTTTACCGACTTGCTGGCGTACAACGCCGCCATCAAGCCGGCGCCGCCGGCGCCAACAACGAGCGCATCGAATTGATGATACTGAGCCATGTTATCTATTTCCTTGTGCCAAATCTATCGTATCACTGCCGCGCCGGCCGCGGCTGCATTAACTCCCAGGAATAAAACTGCTATGCCTGACACTGAAACAAAGACGATCAGGAGGGTGGACAGTCCCATAAAGCCCCAATACAACGGGCGGTAATGGAAGTAGTCCCACAGCACCTGGCGCAACCCATTCAGGCCATGGATCATCGCGAGTCCCAGCAGGACGGCATAATACGCCCGCCAGAACCAGATCTGGATCGTAGCGACCTGACCTGCCGCGCCCCAGCGGTCAATGGTTACCTGGAGGGTCAGGTCATGAACACTGTTAAAGACATGCTGCAATCCCCAGTGGCTGAGCGCCAGGAACACCAGCACCAGGCCACTATAGCGCATAAACAACCACGCGACGCGCTCAAAGGTGTTGCGGGGTTTGATGCTGTTTCTCGCGATGTGGCGCGCCATCTGCGGGTTGTTTGTGGCGACTGAATCTGTGCTTGACATGTATATTGCCGCTTATCTACCTACTGCCGATGCAACCGGCCCGAAGTTGGCGTTGAGTGTGTAGATGATCATGATGACGATCGTGGGAGCGGCAAGGATGGCTGTGACGATCAGGCTGATGCGCGTCACTTTCTGCTGGTTAGCCCACATCTCCGGTCGCAGGTCCAGGATCGCCACGCGCACGCCGTTGACAGCATGGAATATAAGCAATGCTGCCAGCGCCAGTTCCAACACCGAAAAAAGCGGCGTCTTGAACAGGGCGATCATTTCCTCGTGCACCGGCACATTGAAGTAAGCAAGGGACATGTCATAGACATGAATGATCAAATAAAACAGAATCCCGAGCCCGCTGATGCGATGCAACGCCCACAACCACTGGCCCTCACGACCCTTGTAGCGCAGTGCTTCACGCACCGTTATAAATAACGTTCCCATCTTTTTCCTTTACACGACCTCCACGATAAGTCATTTGATAAGTGATATAAGCCAAACAAGTATAAATCTACCTGACGCGAAATTGACCCAGCGGGAATAAGTCATCTGGCGTTCCCGCGTGGAATCTGACACCCGTCGCCGGGACATAAAAGCCAGTGACGGCTCGCAACGTCCCGGTCGCCGTCATCGGTATGGCAAGTCCGAATGTCTCATCGATGCATTCGCCTGCCTGCCACATGTCTGTGGGGTACGCGCCTTTCTGCGGGGCATGATCGTCCTGGGCGATCATGATGCCGCGTTCATCGTATACATGCACAAAGGCGTTTCCACCCTGGTTGGATGCCTGCCAAGCCTCGTATGTTAACTGAATGGTCATCGTAGTTCCAGCCTGTGCGTCAGAAGGTATGCTGACCTGCCGAAGCGCGATGTTGTCGAAGGCGCCGATCGGCGGCTGCCAGAACACGGCCATTGGCTGTGGCGGCGCGTCGATTCTGAATCGCCCCACGATTGGCGCGACCGGACGCCCTGCGCTATCACGCGCCTGAAGCTGATGGGTGATGCTCATCGCGAGGGTGTTTGGCTGGCCTTCTGCCCGCTTGAACTCATACACGGAGACGTTCACGCGCCCAAGCGCCGGAAGATGTGCGCACGGCTTTTCGAGCAGGACGTAATACTCGTCTTCAAAGGTGTCGCCGGGGTTCCAGTTGGTGCTGGGGTAGGCGCCGCGCGCCGGTTCGACGTTCAGGTTTCCGAGCACCTCGGAATCGCGTCCGAGGATGCTGACAGCAAACGCATAATTCTCCGCTGTGCGTCGCAACGCGCGCCAGGTGATGCGCACATGCGCATAGTGGCGCTGGCCTTCGCGGTCGGGCAGATAGGTGGTCTCTGCGGTCACGGCAGTGACCTGCGCGACGTCTTCGAAGGTCAGCAGGACAGGCGTTGTATCCGGCGTCTTCTGGACGTTTGGCAGCGCATACGCCGGCGCGATCACCCCAAATGGCACAAGCAATACGGCTAACCCTAATAGAACGGTGACGATCCTGGGCGTATATAAAGAGAGATTAGAGATTAGACGCTTCGCGTGGAGATTTTTTGGGCTACGCAGCGCAATCCCTAATCTCCAATCCCCAATCTCTCTTCCGATAGCGAACCATCCAAATCCCACTATCCCCGCATACGCCAGCAGACCGGGCATGAGATATCTGCCGGGCAGGAGGGCAGGGCTTTGGTAGAAGAAGGCGCGGTATCCGGGTAGAAGCACCATCGCAATGGCAAGCAGGAACAGGACGACCAGCCCGTCGCGAAGGCGCGGAGCAGCGCGGCGCCACCCAATGATGCAACCCAGTCCGCCGAGCAACACGAAGATGGCGATGATCGTGTATGCGGCGTCTGGCATCTGCACATTGCCCCAGCCAAATGTGCCCCAGAACGTTCGAAAAGCATTGATGAATATCTGCGGCAACCAGCCGTCGCGCAATGAAACCGCCAGGCCGGCAGTGATCAGGCTTGTGGGCGCCTGAACCAGTGGATTCTCCGCGGCCCGGTCAACGATCCATTGCCCGTAGCGCAGTTGATTCATGAGGTAGAAGGGGGCAGCGACGACCAATGTCACGATAGCGATTATGGCGCCGCGCACGATCAACTGGCGGAATGGCCAGCGTTGGCGCAATGCCAGATAGAGCAGCGCCGCGCCCGTGAACGGAATCAGGATCA
>CAIXPS010000316.1 GCA_903921365.1 uncultured bacterium
GCCTAAGCGCGGTTGACGCCGCGCGCGGCGTGATCGAAGTGGTCAATACGCACATGGAGCGAGCGTTGCGCGTGATCTCTGTCGAGCGCGGTTTCGATCCTGCGCAGTTCACACTGGTGTCCTTTGGCGGTGCGGGCGGTCTGCATGCCGTCGAGCTGGCGCGTCGCCTTGGAATTACGGCTGTTTTGATCTCTCCGTATGCCTCAACGCTTTCCGCCTTCGGCATGCTCATTGCTGACATTGTGAAAGATTACTCATTGACCGTGATGCTGCCCGGCGCCACGCCCGATAACGAGCTCGAGTTGTATCTTGCGCCGCTCGTCGCGCGTGGTTTGCAGGAAGTGAGCGAGGAAGGCTTTGCCGGCGCCACAGCCAACATTACTGTCGAGCGAGCGCTCGACATGCGATATCTGGGGCAATCGTACGAGTTGAACGTGCCGTTCGGGCCAAACTTCCGCGCCGACTTCCACACGGCGCATCATCGCGCCTATGGCTATTCCCGCTCTGAAGCTGCCACTGAAATCGTGACTGTTCGCGTGAAGGTCATTGGCCGCCAGACGCCGCCCGTCATGCTTATAACGCCAGCGGCGGGCGCCGATCCAGCGGGGGCGCTGTTGGAATATCGTGCCGTGATGCTCGATACCGAAACCATAATTCCGTTCTACCGCGGTGAGAACCTTCGCCCGGGCAACAGCATTCCGGGTCCCGCTATCGTCATCCGTTCCGATACCACCATTCTGCTCGATCGCGGCGATCGCGCAACCGTCGACGGCTATCTCAATCTTGTGATCGATGTGGCGCCCGCACTTCGCAACCAAAAAGGAGAGCAAGCGTGAACCAGGCGTCCTACGATCCAATTCGGCTGGAAGTGTTCAAATACCTGTTCGCCGGCATCGCGGAAGAGATGGGCGCTGTCCTGCGCAAGGCGGCCTACAGCCCGAATATCAAGGAGCGACGCGACTTCTCCTGCGCGCTCTTCAACGCAACCGGCGAGATGATCTCGCAGGCCGCCCACATCCCGGTGCATCTTGGTTCGATGCCTCTCAGCGTCGCCACGGTGATCCAGCATGCCGCGCAGAATTCCACACCCATGGCCCCGGGCGACATGTTCATTTTGAACGACCCGTTTCGTGGCGGCACCCATCTGCCCGACATCACTCTGGTAGCCCCGGTGTTCATCGACCCTGCGCCAGACGCCCTCCCGTATGCCTTCGTCACCAACCGTGCCCATCATGCGGATGTCGGCGGCATGATGCCCGGATCGATGCCCGTAGCGCGTGAGATTTATCAGGAAGGGCTGATCATTCCGCCGATCAAGTTGTTCTCTCGCGGCGAGGTCAACCAGGGCGTGCTTGATCTGATCCTGGCCAATGTGCGCACGCCCGAAGAACGGCGCGGCGACCTTTACGCACAGCTTGCCGCGAACCACCGTGGCGCCCTGCGGCTGCGCGAGATGATTGATCGGTACGGGCGCGTGATGGTCAGCGAGTATATGCAGGCACTGTTGGCCTACACCGAACGAATGGCGCGGCGTTCACTCCAGAGCCTGCCCGCAGGCATATACCGCTTCGCCGATGTCATCGATGACGACGGTCTTGGGCATCAAAACATTCCTCTCATGGTGGCGATAACAATCAAGGACGACACGGCCATCGTCGACTTCACCGGCTCTGCGCCGCAACAACAGGGCAGCATCAACGCCGTCTACGCAATCACGCTCTCAGCAGTGTACTACGTCTTCCGCTGCCTGGTCGGGCTGGACATCCCCAACAACCATGGCTGCATGGCGCCGATCACCGTCATCGCGCCTGAGCGCACAATTGTCAACGCGTTCACGCCCGCACCAGTTGCGGGCGGCAACGTGGAAACGTCACAACGCATCGTCGACGTGATGCTCGGCGCACTGGCGCAGGCTGCCCCGTCGAAAGTCCCTGCCGCCAGCCAGGGCACAATGAACAACGTCACTATCGGCGGGTGGGATGAGCGCCACAACAAGCCATTTGCGTACTACGAAACGATCGGCGGCGGCATGGGCGCGCGCCCAGATCGCGACGGCGCGGATGCGATCCACACCCACATGACCAACACACAAAACACCCCGGCCGAGGCGCTCGAGTATGCGTATCCACTGCGCATCGAGTGCTACGAGATCCGCGCTGGTTCCGGTGGACATGGGCGGTTCCGTGGCGGCGCTGGCATCCGGCGCGATGTGCGCGTGCTCGTTGATTCGCAGGTCAGCCTGCTGACCGAACGACGCCATTCCCGTCCCTACGGGTTGGCAGGCGGTGAACCAGGACAGCGGGGAGAGAACGTTCTCATCCGCGCTGGTCACGAGGAAGTGCTCCCCGCCAAGGGCACAGTGTATTTGCAGGCAAACGATATACTGAGTATTCGGACGCCAGGCGGGGGCGGGTTCGGGAGTTAACAGTTTTCGTTATTGCCCCATTTCCTTGATCTGTGTAAGTGTCTTTTCATAGACCTCAAAATGCTCGCCCTCTGGATCGTCTGGCTCGATGTACTTCATCCACATGCCTTGTTCAGGGTGATCACCGGACATAATCCGCCGGCTAGCCTGCACAACGCCAGTCGCATCAGACCAGCGCACCTGACCCATTTGCAGCAGAATGTACTTGCCGGCATAGTGTTTTTCGAACTCGGCCCGATGGTCCCGGTAAAACAGGGCTTGCTCAGCGGTGGTTTTACGCCAGCTAACCACCATCTCCTGCGCGTCAGGTTCGAGAGAGAAAAACTCGCCCACCGGAGCAGTCACTTCTGATTCAAAATCAATCTGGTTCAGGCTGACTGTCCCAAACCCGCCCTCTGCCGCTGTCAATAGATGATTGCGATCGCGGTGATAGGGCGGCGTCAGCCAGTCTGCCTGGGGATCGTGACCCATCAACGCGGCTCCACAGGCATCCGTTGCAACCACTTGATCGCCAGCAATCAATGTGTTACAGACGCGAGGGTGTTCTCCGCGCCCCCACTCCATGCCTGCCTGCCCCACCAGGCCATCAATGATATTCAGGGCTGGGTCCATAATCCGTCCCAGGTCAGCCAGCATATAGGGCATGCGCACAAGGTGGTGGTAGTAAATGCGCGGGCGTCCCTGTGGCTCTATCGACATCAGTGCAAACAGGTTTTTCAAGCAAAGCGTGATCCCCATGTACTGATGGTTTTTAAGCTTTTGAACCGACACGACTGCATCGGCTTCCACCACAGGCAGGGGTAGAGGATAACGATCGAACATCTGCCCACCGCCTGGCACAGAAGTCCACACCGTTGGCGATTGTGAACCTTCGATGAAGGACACGTTGAACTCGCGGAAGATCGGTAGAAGCTGGGTGCTGGAGCCATCCGTCACATGGGAGCGGATACCGTCCAGACTTATATCCACTGCAAACAACTCAGCATGCGTCCTTTCCCTCAACAGGCGCAGCGTCGCGCGCGCGACCGGATCGCTCACCAATTGCTGACGATGTCCCTTGTGCATCACCACCGTATCACGCGGCCCATCCTGGTTGAACTTTATCGCGATCCGCCTGGCATGACGGAGCTTGTCCCATGTGCGATCCAGTGGGTCAGTAGCGCGCTTGAGCGCCTGATAGACTTCCTCATCGCTGGAACGATAATCGCAATGTGCCGCGCGAACCGTGAAATTCATGGCGGATTGAGTTTTCAAATGATGTTCTCGCTCTTAGAAAACAATTGCCCGGGCTATGGGCTGGATCGAACGCAATATACACCGGGCAGCAGGTTTTCGCAAGATTACGAATCTGGTCTATCCCCGTATAATGCAAATGAGTTCAATCAGCCTGGCTGTGACGCGAACTGTCGGCAGGCGCCCCCTTTCGCAAGCGATCGCAGGAGGAAATACGAATGGCAAAACCGATTACGATCCAGGATGTCAAAACTTTTCTGATCCAGACTTCAGGCGCTGGAACGCGCTTTATCATCGTCAAAGTCATCACATCCGAGCCCGGCTTGTATGGCATTGGCTGCGCCACATTTACCCAGCGTTTCCGGGCAGTGGCGTCTGCAATTGAGGATCATCTGAAGCCTTTTGCGTTGGGCTGGGATGTTTCGCGGATTGAAGAGTTTTTCCAGATGGCCATGGTCCAGGGTTCCTGGCGCAATGGCCCGGTGTTGAGCAACGCCATCTCTGGGTTCGACATGGCATTGTGGGACATCAAAGGCAAACTGGCTAACATGCCGGTGTATGACCTGCTCGGTGGAAAATGCCGTGAAGCGGCTGCGGTGTATGCCCATGCCGACGGGCGCGATCCACAAGAGGTCGTCGACAACGTCCGCAAGTATCAGGAGCAGGGTTACCACTTCATCCGTGTGCAAATGGGCGGTTACGGCGGGAAAAGCATGCAAATGGCTAAGCCCGATGGCGCCCGCAACGGCAACTATTACGACCCGCGCGCCTACACCCGCGCCATGCTCAAGATGATGGATTACGTGCGCGCCCAGGTCGGCGACGATGTGGAGTTGTTGCATGATGTGCACGAGCGCCTGTCGCCAATTGACACCGTCATGTTTGCTAAAGACGTGGAGCACATCAAACTGTTCTTTCTTGAGGACTCACTGGCCCCGGAAGATATCGAGTGGTTCCGCATGATCCGCCAGTTGTGCGCCACGCCCATCGCGATGGGTGAGTTGCTCAACAACCCGCACGAATGGCGTCTGTTAATCGAAGAGCGCCTGGTCGACTTTATCCGCATGCACGTCAGCCAGTTGGGCGGAATCACCCCAGCGCGCAATGCGGCCATCCACGCCAATATCTACGGAATCCGCACCGCCTGGCACGGCCCAGGCGATACATCGCCGATCGGCCACGCGGCAAACCTGCACCTAGACGTGTGGGAGCCCAATTTTGGCATCCAGGAATGGTGCCGCTTTGATCCGCTGATCTACGACATGTTCCCTGGGCTGCCCGAGGTGCGTAAAGGATATATGTACCCGAACGACAAACCCGGCCTGGGGATTGACCTGGATGAGGCGCTGGCGGCGAAATTTCCCTGCCGGGATGAAGTCGATTTCTGGACGCAGACGCGCCTGCCCGATGGCAGCCCGGCGAGACCATAAGCGACGCGCGTTTGACATGTCCAACTGCCGGACTATAATGTTTTTGTCTTTAACAACCGAATATTGTTGAGGTGACCCGAAGAGCCTGCACACGGTGCAGGTGTCTTCTGCCCGGATGCATGAGCATTCATGGGCGTAAAGGTGGAAGCTGGTGGCGCGCGCACAAAAGTGCGCGCGGAGTCCAGCACTGTGCCGCAACTGTAACCGATTCACTCGGAAGTCAGGATGCCTGCCTCAACCAATTCGTTCACACCTTCTCGTTGCAAGGAGGGAGAACATGATTCGCGCACCCTGACTAAAAGACATTCATCAGGTTTTGCGAAGTGCTCTACCCGACCCAAAGATGATGGTCGGGTTTTTTGTTTTTCGATCAAGGAGTTCAGTTCAATGAAGTTGCAGTCAAAACTTATATCTCGTTCAATCCGTCCCGTCATTGCGGCGTTGGTCATTCTTTGTTCCATTGCCGCCAGCGGCGAGCCACTCGCCATTGCCCAGGCCAATATCGTGACCGATTCCGGCGCCCGCGCCGCCAAATGGCTCGCCGCCCAGCAACAGGCTGACGGTGGTTTCACCAATGGCTATAGCAAGACCAGCGATCCCAGCACAACTGCGGACGTGGTCGTAACACTCGCCGTCGCAAAGTCGCCTATCCCCTCAGCCACAACCGCCTATCTCGCCGCGAAAGTCGCTGGTGGGAAGTTGACAACCGGCGAATATGCCAAGGTAGCCCTGGCCGTCAAAACAGCCGGACTCGACCCGGCTAAGTTCGGCGGCATGGACCTGATTGCACAGATTGAGGCTGGCTACGATACCAAGACCGGCGTCATCGGCGACGGTATCTTCGTGCACAGCACGGCGCTTCTGGCGCTCGCCGCCGCTAAGTCCCCCATTCCAGCTAAAGCCATCACGGCGCTCACAGGGTTTCAATCAGCCGAGGGCGGCTGGGCGTTCATGGGTAAAGGCGCCCCTGACGTGGACACAACAGCACAGGCAGTGCTAGCGCTCATTGCCGTCGGACTCCCCGCAAATACTGGCCCCGCAGGGCGCGGCCTTGGTTATCTGCACAGCTTGCAGAACGTCGACGGCGGTTTCCCGTATCAGTCGCCATCGCAATACGGCACAGACTCAAACACGAACTCCTCTGGCCTCGTTGCGCAAGCCATTATCGCGAGCGGCGATCAGCCCGAGTCGTGGGCCCAGACTAAGGGCAACCCATTGAGCGTGATCATCCTCCAGCAGCAACCCAGCGGCGCCTTTGCCTACCAGGGTAGCTTCCCCGGCGACAACATCATGGCCACCATCGGCGCGGTCCAGGCTCTCTATCGCTATGTCCCCGGTAAATAACAGGCCGGCTCGTTAACATGATCAAGGTTCGTTACGTGATCGCGGTCGCCGCCCTGACGAGCGCTCTAGGCTTAAACCTGGCAGCGCTCGCGGCGCGCGCACAGGCAACGCCAAATCACGCCGGGCTGATTATTCAAGGCCCCAATGGCCAGGTAACCACACGGTGCGTGGCATTCGACGAACCCGAGATCACCGGCTATGAATTGCTTCGTCGCTCCAACCTGCCGCTGGTGGTCGATATCGCCAGCGGCGGGAGCCTCTGTAAGATCCAGAACACCGGTTGCAATTTCCCGGCCCAGAAGTGTTTCTGCGAATGCCAGGATTTGAATCAGAGTTGCATTTATTGGCAATACTTCTTCCTGAGCGGGGGGACGTGGAAGTATTCACCACTTGGGATGTTAGGCCAGAAAGTAACAAACGGGAGCGTCAATGGTTGGAGCTATGGCGTCGGCAGCGCATCGTCTGGCGGTGCTGCGCCGCCGCTTATGACAGTCGAGCAGATATGCGAGGCATCTGCCGCTCCAACCGCACCGCCGACTGCTGCGCCTGCCGCGACTAAACAGCAGGTCGCGCCGCCCGCCTCCACCGCCAACCTTATTCCTGCAAGCACACCGACGCCTACAGCAGCGACTGTCACGGCTGTATCGACGACGGCTCTCGCAGTGACTCCATCCCCTGTCGCATTTTCATCACCATCGCCGGCGTCGGCGACAAGCCCGACAGTGCCGTCAACAAAAACGCCAGTCTCTGTTGCTGCCGCAGAACCTGCCACAGCAACATCACAACCATCATTAACGCCGCGTGCGGCGTTAATACCGACAATCGAGCCAGCAACGACCACACAGCCCGACGCGTCCAGCACAACAAGCTACGTCGTCTTCGGCGTCATCGTGGTTGCGCTGGTTGGATTGCTGCTGGTAACGCGTTCAGGCATGGGAAAGTCAAAACAATGAGCGTCAACGATATCGTCCACAATAGACTCGGCACACTGCCCGTGATCGGCGCGGCGGATCGGCTGCCCAGCGTAAACCAGCGGCGCGTGTTGAACAAGCTGCTCAGCATCAGCATCTACGCCCTGGCATCGCTGATCGGGCTATCAGCTTTCCTCTATCCGTTCTTCACGCTGTCGATCCAGACTGGCGCGGCGGCCACTCAGCAAATGGCGCATGGCACAGACTCACCGCTCATGCTGGCCCTCCTCATCGGGTTGTGCCTGGCAGCGCTTGCGGTGGAAGCCCAGGGGCAGGCCATGAGTGCGAAGGTGATTGCGCTTCTCGGCATCCTGGTCGCCATCAATAGCGCGCTCCGCTTTGCAGAGGCCGTCGTGCGCGGCCCCGGCGGGTTCAGCCCCGTCTTTATGCTCATCATCGTCTGCGGCTATGTGTTCGGCTCGCGCTTCGGGTTCCTGATGGGGATTCTGTCGCTACTGGTCTCCGCCATCATCACCGGCGGAATCGGCCCCTGGCTCCCTTATCAGATGTTCACCGCCGGATGGATGGGCATGAGCGCCGGTTGGATCGCCTACCTCCGCGATGCACTGATCGCGTTGAAGGGAAACAAGCCGAAGTCCACCCCATCAGCGCCCGCGACTGCGCGGCGCGGACCGAGCTTGGAAATCATCGCCCTCTGCGCCTTTGGCGCCCTGTGGGGATTCATCTACGGCGCAGTCATGAACCTGTGGTTCTGGCCGTTCCAGGCTGGCGATCCGGGGCAAAGCTGGCAGGCCGGCCTCGGTGTGGCGCAGGGGTTGCAACGTTATCTGGCATTTTACCTCGCGACATCGTTCATCTGGGACGTGTTCGCGGCTATTGGGAATGTCCTGTTGCTGGGATTGTTCGGCAAGCCTACCCTGCGCGCATTACAACGCTTCCGTAACCGCTTTATGTTCACACTCGAGACAAGCCCTTCGCCATTGACGCATGGTCAGGCGCAATAGCCATGCACCTGCGAAGTTGGCTCATCTGGGTCGCGAGCATTGCGGCAGTGACACTCACTACCCGCAATCCCCTGTACCTCGCGCTAACGCTCATGATCGTGCAGATCGTCAGCACGCAGGTCGCCAAGGCCAACGGGGGCGCCGCGCCGACCTGGTGGTTGCGCTTCGGTGTGTTTGTTGTGCCGATCTCCGCTCTGTTCAACGCGATCAGTGTGCATTTCGGCGATACGATATTGTTCACCATCCCCGGCGCTATCCCGCTGATCAGCGGCATCGTGACGCTTGAGGCGCTCGCGTATGGCGCACTCAACGGCGCTCTCATCACCGTCGTCATCGCCGTGTTCGCGGTGTTCAACCTCGCCATTCCCGCCTATCAGCTCGTGCGCAGCACGCCACGCACCTTCCAGTCGATGGGAATTACCGTCGGGATTGCGTTGTCATTCATTCCGCAGACAGCGCGACGACTCAAGGAAGTGCGCGAGGCCCAGTCTGTGCGCGGCCACCGGGTGCGCGGCCTGCGCGACTGGTTGCCGTTGTGGTTGCCGCTGCTGATTGGCGGCCTGGAGCAATCCACGCAGCTCTCGGAAGCGATGGTCGCGCGTGGGTTCGGCGCCATCCAGGATCGCACTACGTCGTTGCGAACCCGCGCGCTATTCGCTGCGGGACTGTGTTTGGTGCTTATTGGCTGGTTGATCGGATTTGTCGTTCGCGACATCGGCGCCGCCAGCACCGTGTTGATGCTGCTTGGTGCTCTGCTCGTCTTCGCCGGCTTGTGGTTCAGTGGGCGCGCCGTTCCGCACAGCGTCTACAACCCGCAGCATTTTACGGTCATCGATGGCCTGTGCGCCGTCAGCAGCATCGTGATCGCGGTATTGTTGCTTGTGCCCAACCCAATCATCTCGCAGCAGTCTCTACTCTACTACCCATACCCGCATTTGACTGCCCCGCTTTTCGACCCCATCGCCGGCCTCTTGATGCTGCTGTGGCTGCTCCCACTCATCGCATTACAACCAGCCGCACATAGCCAGAAAGATCTTTAGCGCAATTCCCGGAACCATGCAAAATCGCATCGAAACCTTGTAGTCGAAGAATGCGGTCGCGTAACGCAAGTGCACACTTCAACTGCTTGCCGCACAACCCATATTAGAGACGCGGGACTTTAGCGCATCCACGGCAGGTGATCGAGATCCACATTGCCCCCGGAGAGAATCAAACCAATCCTGAGTCCCCTGACCTCCAATCTCCCCGACAAAACTGCCGCCAGCGGCACTGCCCCTGAGGGTTCGACAACGAGCTTCATGCGTTCCCACAGCTTTCGCGTCGCATCAATTATTTCATCCTCACTCACCGTCACGATCTGCGACACATGCTTCTGAATAATCGGGAACGTCTTATCGCCCAGTGAGGTGCGCAAGCCGTCCGCGATGGTCTCGGTGTGTCCGAGCGGGATAATCCGACCCGCCTGCAACGACCGCCATGCGTCGTCTGCGAGTTCGGGCTCCGCCGCGATCACACGCGTCGCGGGTGATACCGCCGCAACGGTCAGCGCCGTCCCACTCAACAACCCGCCTCCTCCGACTGGCGCGATAACCACATCCAGACTGGCAATGTCTTCACACAGTTCCAGCGCCGCCGTGCCCTGGCCTGCGATGACGCGATAATCGTTATAGGGATGAACCACTTCGGCGCCGCTGCGCGCGACAATCGCCCTCAACCCTTCTTCGCGCGCCAGCAATGTAGGCTCGCACAGCGTAATCTCACCACCATAACCCTCAACCGCCTTGCGCTTAATCTCCGGCGCGTTCTGGGGCATGACCACATAGGCCTTGATCCCGCGCAATCGCGCAGCCAGCGCGAGCGCCGCCGCGTGATTGCCCGATGAATGCGTGGCCACGCCGTTTGCGGCTTCAGCATCTGTCAGTGAGAATACCGCGTTAGTCGCCCCGCGAATCTTGAATGCGCCAACCTTTTGTAAATTCTCACACTTAAAGAACAACTCGGCGCCGCACATGTCATTCAGCGCAGTGCAGGTCAACACCGGCGTGCGGTGAATAAACGACCGAATACGCTCGGCAGCCTCCCGGATATCGCGAATAGTGGGTTCTTCCATCAGCGCAAACCGCCCGGTGGTGTCAATGGCGGCTTGGTCGGTGGCGGTTGTGGCGCCGGTTGTTGCGGCGTCGTCACCGGCGGAATTTCTGGGACTGGATCGGGCTGTGGCGGTGCCGCTGGGAACGGCCTTTCAAAGATCGGCTCCAGCAGGCTAAGCAGCGTCGAGATGATGATTGCGCCAAAGCTGGCGATGATCGGCGCTCCATTCCCGACAACGTACGGATTCCCCGGCACCGCCAATGCCCACACCATAAACGCGACGGTCGCAGCAGACATTTTCCACCACGGCATCTCGCGCGCCTTCGGAAGGACGGGCAGCCCGTCCGACGCCCGTTTGCTCGCATACATCAGCACCAGCAACAGCGGCGTTAATGCTGTAAAGCCCCAGTACAACAGACGCGCGTCGATGAACGGCATCGCGGTTTGCAACGACTGGGTCGTGGACGATGCGGCCACATACAGCGTGACGATCTCGGTGGGGATGTACTTCACCAGCGCATTGAGCGTGATGGCAACTTGATTGTCCTGAATGCCCGACGCGGCCGCGATCTGCCTCGCATGCGCCTCGCTCGGAATGGAAAGATCGAGCCCCTTTGAGATGGGTTGCGGTTGTGTGCTGTGCCACCGCCTCAGTTCGTCATTTGTGATTGAGTTAATACTCATCGCTGCCGTCTCCTGTCTTGTGGGATACCGATTGCCGCCAATCCTACAGCCTGTTATACCGCGTTTCACGGGCGTATGCGTGCGCGGGAAATAGAAATCTCCCAGCTATCGACCCATACGGGGCAATGCCGGGAGATTTCTATTTCATCAATCGTTACTGCATTCCTGCCGGAAACGGAGAACCCGCCTACGCCACAAGCTTCGCCGTGAGTTTGATCTCCACCGCCGCGAGCGCCTTGGAAACCGGGCAGCCAGCTTTGGCCGCTTCGCTCTTCTCGATAAACAATGCCTCACTCACCCCGGGCACCTCTGCCTCGCAATTCAACTCGATCAAGCTGATCGTCGGGCCAGCCGTGAGATGCACCGTCGCCGTTGTGCGGACGCGCGCCGGCGGAAACCCGGCAGCCGTGAGCACCGCCGACAGGAACATCGAGTAGCAGCCGGCGTGCGCCGCCCCGATCAACTCCTCTGGGTTTGTGCCTTCGCCCGTCTCGAACCGCGATGCATACGTGAACGGGCCATCATAGGCGCCCTTCCCGATCCGCATCGTCCCCTTGCCTTCCTTCAAATTACCCAACCACGTCGCTTCAGATGTGCGTACAGCCATTTGTTTTTCCACCTATTCACTTAGAATAACGTATCGTCACGAACACCACAAGTTTAACGCAGGACTTGCGTCTACTTCCGCAGCCAGTAAAAAAATCGCATCCAGCGCTGCGCCGCGCGCATGCAAATAAGTCTTTCCCCGCAAAATGCAAAACGGGACTAAAACAGTACTTCAGTGACTGCGTTAACGCAGGTCGAGATGCAGATCGAGATGCAGAAAGGAATTAGCAATGAAGATCGTGATGATATCAGGCAGCCGCAATCTGAGTGGCCAGACGGCGCGCGCGGCCAATGCGCTTTTGGATGGTGTAAGTAATGCGGGATGCGATGTCGAGTCGATATTCCTCCCGACGCTGGAACTGGATCGTTGCAGCCAGTGTGAGGATAACGGCTGGGGCATATGCCGCAAGGAAGGCATCTGCATCATCGAGGACGACTTTGCGTCAGTAGTGAAAAAAGTGCGCGAGGCCGACGCAGCCGTGTTTGCAACACCGTCGTACTATGGCGACCTGAGCGAAAGCATGCGGGCGTTCATGGATCGGCTGCGCCGCATCTGCGTGGTGTCGGATGGTCGCATCGGCATCCAGGACAAGCCGGTCATGGGCGTGTGCGTCGCGGGCGGCGGCGGCGGTGGCGCGCTGGCCTGTTGCCTCAGCCTCGAGAAGGTGATGAACGCCTGTGGTTTCGATGTGCTGGACATGGTTCCTGTGAAACGGCAAAACCTGAAAGCGAAACTCAACAACCTGCGGTTAAACGGCGCCTGGCTCGCAACCGCAGCCAAGATGAAACCAACGGTGCAATAAATGACGCTACACCCAATCCTTCTATCGTCCTTAGAGAGTCTGCGTAAACGTTTCGAAGCCAATGAGCGCTGTGTCGGCATGTACATGTGGGGCTCGATCGCCAATGGAACCGCCGACGATTGGTCAGACATCGACGTCGCCGCCGTAATGCGGGACGGCGATTATGAAGCCGTTAAAGCCGAGATGCCGGCCATCTGCGGCGCCGATTGCGGGCGAATCGTTGCCTGGCTGCCGGAAGGCGAAGCCAGCGAGTTCGTCAACGACGCCTTCCTGTTCCAAGTCGAAGACCGGCTGCACCTGTACGACTTCACGATTATGAGCGCCGGGTTTCTGGAACGCACAGGCTGGGTTCGACCGCTGCAAGTGTTGTTCGATAAAACCGGCGCGCTGGCGCGTGCGGCGCAACGCGGAGCGCCTGCGGTCGCGCCGCTCGACCCGGTTGAACTGCTCCACCAGATCCGCAACTACTGGGTGTACAGCTACTTGAATGGCAAGTACTACAAACGCCGCGACCAGTATAAGATGCTGTACGTTCAAGGTGTAATCTTCCAGATGCACATGAAGATCCTGCGGTTCTCCCACCCTGAAGCCGAATGGACGTGGTGGGCGCGCGACATTCACAGCCTGTCACACGACCTTCAGCACGAGCTTCTGGTGTACTTCGGCGCAGTTCAACCCGATGACCTCTGTGGCGCGCTCAAGACTGAACTCGCCCTGTTCTCGCGCGATGCGCAGGCGGCCTGTGCGCAGTGGAATGTGCCCTACCCGACCGACATCGAAACCAGCGTCCGCGCTCATCTGACTTTCATGGGCGTCCTGCGCTGACATCACACTCACATGGCGCTCACGATTTTCGTCACCATCATCCTGCCCATTTTCGCCCTGATTGGCGTGGGCGTCGCGATGGATCGGTTCTTTACACTGGATCAGGCGACGCTGTCCAAGTTGAATTTCTATGTCTTCGTCCCGGCGCTGATCTTCATCAAAACGCTGGACGCCAAACTCTCGCCCGCGCTGTTTGGCACAGTGGCGTTGTTCAGCGCCTTGCACATGGTCGTGATGTTCGCCATTGGGTGGAGCACGTTTGGACTGTCGGCGTTCCGGCGTAATCGTCCGGTGTTGTCGCTCGCGTCGGTATTGTCCAACGCCGGCAATTACGGCATCCCGCTGGCGTCGCTCGCATTCGGAGCTCTCGGCGCCAGCGCAATGGCGATCGTGGTGCTGGTAACCAACTTTGTCACGTTCACGGCCGGGCTGATGGTCATGGACTCCGGGCGGTCGCACTGGAAAGATGTGGTCGTGGGTTTCCTGAAAGTGCCAGTGGTGTGGGCAACAGTCGCCGCACTGCTCCTCATCACATTAAAAATCGACCTGCCCAAACCCATCCGCGACCCGCTCACCTATCTGTCCGACGGCCTGATCCCGGTCGCGCTCATCACGCTCGGCATCCAGCTTTCGCGCAGCCGCCTGAGCGCGCAACTCGGCGCGGTCTCCCTTGTGACGTTTATACGGCTGATCGTTTCACCCGTTGTGGCTCTGGTGATGGTCGCGGTCTGGTCGGCTGTGGCGCCGGGATCGATTGCCCAGGTGGCGCCTGTGCTGGTCATCGCTGCCGGGATGCCGGTGGCTGTCAACGTCGTTGTGCTGTCGATGGAGTACAAGCGCGACTTTGGGCTGGCCTCGCAGATCATTTTCGCCACGACTTTGTTGAGCGCGTTAACATTGACGGCGTGGTTGCTGATCGTGCAATCGTATCGTTGAAATGATTGATTGATTGATTGATTGGTAGATTGATAGATTGATAGATTGATAGATTGATAGATTGAGGTGTGACATGCAGTATCGATATCTCGGTGACACAGGCGTGCAGGTCTCTGCGTTGTGCATGGGCACGATGACGTTCGGGCGCGAAGCCGACCGCCCCACTGCTGCTCAGCTCTATGCGCGTTGTCGCGACGCCGGCATCAACTTCTTCGACTGCGCCAATGTCTACGCGGGCGGCGACTCGGAGCGCATCCTGGGCGAATTGATCACGGGTCATCGCGACGAAGTGGTCATCACCAGCAAGGTATTCGGGCAGATGGGAACCGACCGTAACGCGCGCGGCAACTCGCGACGCAACATCACGAGCGCTGTCGAAACCAGCTTACGCCGCCTGAAAACCGATCGATTGGATGTGTACTTCCTGCATGGTTTCGATGCTGCCACGCCGCTCGAAGAAACGCTCCACGCACTGGACGACCTGGTCACGCAAGGCAAATGCCTGTACATCGGCGCGAGCAACTTCGCCGCATGGCAGGTGATGAAGGCGCTTGGTCTCTCAGCACAGCATGGCTGGAGCCGCTTCAAGATTATCCAGCCAATGTACAACCTCGTGAAGCGCCAGGCCGAAGTCGAACTGTTGCCGCTGGCGCAAGCGGAGAAGATCGGCGTGATCTCGTACAGCCCGCTGGGCGGCGGATTACTCACCGGTAAATACGGTGAAAGCGCAACTGCGAGTGGGCGCTTCGCCGAAAGCACAAACTATGCCAAGCGCTATGGCGAGGGCTGGATGCACCAGACGGCGCAGGACTTCGCCGCATTCGCAACGGCGCATGGGCACCGGCCGGCCGCGCTGGCAGTGGCGTGGGTCGCGGCGCATCCGGGGATTACGGCGCCGATCATCGGCGCGCGCAACCTTGCCCAACTCGAGGACTCGCTGGGAGCGCTGAACGTGCCGATGACTCCCGATCTTTACGCAGAGGTGTCGGCATTGACCCCACAGCCTCCTCCCGCGACGGATCGGACAGAAGAAGCGCGCCCCGCGCCGCGATTGCAGCAATGGCCGTAAACCTGACACCACTAAAACTCAGGCGTTTACCGAAAATATCGCTGGTACCCAAGGTCACGAACCACCACCCATCTCCAATCGAACCGAACTGAAAGCATTCTGAGCGGAGGGCGGCCAGGGGATCGCACGGTAACGATAAGACGTTGTGGCCGCCCGTAGTCGAAGAATGCGTGCGCAATTCACCGCCAGGTGCGTGCCCTTCGACTACACGGCACGCTAATGCGTATTGGATCGATTAAAGCTCGTAACGCGCGCCGTACCGCTCAGCGTGCTCTTCTTAAAAGTTAATATCACAAGAGACGCACGTCGGGTCTATGCCTTTATATACGCGACCGTCTGCGGACCTTCGGGAAGGACGCAGATGGTGGCGTTCGGGCCATAGCGCTCGCGCAACTCAGCCACCGTCGCCTCGATGGAGCGGCACGGCTTGAGCAACGCGGCGGTGATCTGCTCGTCGCTCAGCCCGTCGCTGCGCAGATACACATCCGCCTTGAGTTGCACGATCGCCTGGATCTGCGCCTCCCATTGATCCTGTTCGAGGAAACCGGGGGTGTTGATGCGATCGAGCAGTTCGCGCGGGCTCGACGACTCGTGCAGCAGCTTTCCATACAACCCGTGCTCTGGTAAGCCGTCCCAGCATTCGGCGGCCGCGATGATCGCGCCGCCCTGACGAACCACCTGCGCCGCGGCGCACATGCCTTTCACCGTCTGGTACAGGTTGAGATCGAGCGGGTACCCGCTGTTGGTCGTGATCACAATATCGAACGGGTGCGACACCGGAACCATCGCCGTTTGCCGCGCGAACTCGCACCCCTGTGCATGCGCAGCAGCGAGGTCGCCGGCAAACACGCCTGTGATCTGTTTCTCCTTATTCAACGCCACGTTGAGCAGGAAGATATCGCCGGCGCGCATTGCCACCTCGCGCGCCTCCTCCCAGATCGGGTTGCCGCGCGTGACGCCCCATGTGGCGTTAGGGTGCCCGATCATGCCCGCATCGTGGTTGCCAAGCACCGTCTTCAGCCCCGCCATTCCGGGCATCACGGCCTTGCCGCCGCCGGAAAACCCGGCGAAGAAATGCGGTTCGATAAAGCCCGTCAGAATCTTTAAATCGCACTGCACCAGTTCGCGGTTGAGCCAGACGTCGTGACCGCGGCTGCTCGTGCCTAGATGTGCTTGCGTGGCGGGGTCAAAGGCGTTGTTCTGGGTGATCCGATAGTCGTCGACGAGGGCATCGCCAAGCATGCCGCGCAACTCGGTATCGGTGTTGGGCCGATGCGTGCCGAGGGCATTGAACAGCGTGATGTTGTCGCGTCGCACGCCAGCGGTTTCGAGTTCCGCGAGAACGACAGGCAGGATGATGTGATTGGGTGTGGGTCGCGTGATGTCGCTGAAGATGATGCCGACCGTTAGTTGATCCAGTGAAACGCCGCACGGCACAGCGGCATGGACGCGCGCCGCGAGACCCGGTGAGCCGATGGGCTGGCGCAGCGCGCTTCGAATTGCCTCTGGCGCATCGGTCAGGCCGGGGACAAAGCGAGGCTCAACAACGGTCGCATTCCACTCAGCAGGCAGATCGATAATCAACCCGGTCTTTCCATACGCCAATCGAATCTTCATACGAACTATCTGCCTCCGACCCGCGTCTGCTTGACGCGTTGCACGATCTCGCGCAGCTTCTCCTCGAAGCCTTCCTGCGCCTTGAACTCTGTCCCGCTGATCACCAGCGGCGCGCCAAAGACGACGATCTGCGCGCCCATCTCAAGCGTCTGAATCGCCTGGTCGATACTCAGTCCACCCACCGCCTGCACGGGGATATCCACCGCGGCGAGGACGCCGGGTAAGTCGTTCAACGGGCTCAACCCGTTGATCATGTTGCGCTCGTCGAAGCCGGTGTGCACGATGATATAGTCCACGCCGAGTTCCTGCGCCTCTCGCGCGCGCTTCGGTTTATCGGCGCACAGCATGACGTCGCACATGACCTTGCCGCCGTAACGGCGCGCCATCTTCACCTGTTCGATGATGCTGGCATCGTGCGCCTGCCCCATGACGACGACCATGTTTGCGCCGGCTTTGAACATTACTTCGGCCTCAAGTCCGGCGCCGTCCATCGTCTTCAGATCAGCGACGATAGGGACATCCGGAAACTCGCGACGGAACATCTGCACGCCGCGCATCCCCTCCGCCAGGATGAGCGGTGTGCCGGCTTCGAGCCAGTCCACGCCCGCGTTGACGGCGCCGCGCGCGAGCGCAAGCGCTTCATCCAGCGTAATGATGTCGATTGAAATCTGTATGATCGGAGCGGTCGACTGTTCCATGTTTCTACCTCGGACTTCAGGCGGTCGTCAATACCGACTTTACGTTCAACCCCGCTTCCATCTTCTCGAAACCCTCATGCCAGTCTTCCAGCGGATACACACCGCCGATAACGGGCTTTAGGTTGATCTGTCCCGTGGAGAGCAGCCCCAACACGCGCTCCCACGTCGGGTAGGTGTGACTGAAGGAGCCCTGAAGGGTGACCGCTTTGGCAACCAGCGGATCAAGGCTGAAGTCGATCGGTTGAGGCCCCCACCCGATCTTGGTGATGCGTCCGTTCGGGCGGACCAGGTCGAGTGACTGCCTGAGCGCCTTACTCACGCCGGTGCAGTCCACCACCAGGTCGGCGCCGTATCCATCCCCCAGCGATTTGACGACCTTGCTCGCATCCTCGCGCTGAATATTAACGATGTGCGTGGCGCCAAGTTCCTGCGCGACTTCCATCCGGTGCGCATCGACATCAGTGCCAAGCACCACAAGCGCCCCTGCGCCGCGCAGCCGCGCGATTTGCAATGCCATGATCCCAATCGGCCCGGGGCCCTGGATCACGACCAACTCACCCGGTTTGATCGTAGTTTTCTCGACAAGCGCGTTGTAGGCGACACAGATCGGTTCGGTGAGTGACGCGTGTTCGAACGAGACATTCGCCGGGATGTGATGCAGGATGGCAGGGCGCGCCGCCACATAGCGGGTAAACGCGCCATCCGCAAGCGCCCCGTAGCCCTGCCGGTGCGGGCACAGGTTGTAGCTACCGCTCAGGCAATACACGCACTCGCCGCACACCGTCGCGGCCGTCTCACAGGCCACGCGGTCGCCGACATGAAAGCCATGCACTCGCTCGCCTACCTGCGCCACCGTGCCGCAGAACTCGTGACCCAGCACCAGTGGCAGTTTGATCGCCCAGCTCTGGTGTTCACGCCACATGTGGATGTCGCTGCCGCACACGCTGGCCGCCTTGACATCGATCAGAACCTGATCCGGGCCGATGGCCGGTTCGGCCACGTCGCGAATCTCAACGTCGCCATCAGTTCGCCCATATTTCACAACCGCTTTCATTGCATCACACTCCAGATTGGAAGTACTTCGCTCGCATTTTCTTGAGAAAGTTGACTGACTCTCGCATCTCGTCCATCCCGTTCATGCCATCCTCGATGCTCACCCAACCGGCATAACCGACCCCTGCCAGAATGCTGAAGATCGCATCGTAATCGTTCAGCCCCTTGCCTGTCACCCCGTGGAGCAGATTCGGCGAGTAACCAAGTGTGCCATCGGACTGCTTCAGGTCGTCGAGGGTCGCGCCTGCCGCCAGATAACGGTCGCTGGCATGCATGGTCACCACGCGATCTGCCACATGCCGCAACAAGTCGATGGGGTCGTCGCCTGCGACGATCGCGTTCGATGGGTCGTATTGCACGCCAAAGTGCGCGCGATCCGGGATCGCATTGACAATGGCAAGAAACACGTCCTGCTTCTGCGCAAACTCGGGATACTGCCAGAACCCATCTTTGTAATGGTTCTCCATCGCGAGCACAACGTCGTATTCGCGCGCGACCGGCAGCAACTGCGTTATGCACTCGACCACCCATTCAACACCCTGGGCGATGCTTACCTGGGGATAGCGTTGGCCGCTCAGCACGCGGCAGGCTGCGCGAGCCCCACCCAGCCGGCGCGTCACCCTGATAAGTTCGACCTCGCGCTCAATCGCCCGCTTGCGCCCATCAGGGCTGGGATTCGTAAAGTCAGGTGAGTTACACAGCATCGGCATGGCAAAGCCGGCCCGGCTGAGCGCCTCGCCGACAGAATCGATGTAAGCGTCGTCCAGGCTGGTGAAGAAGCCGTCATACATCTCCAGCCCTTCTGCGCCCAGCGTCTTCGCCATCTCGATCCAATCGAAAATCGACATCGTGCGTCGCGCAGCGATGTCATCGATATAGCACTTCGGAAACGCGGATATCTTCATTTTGCCAACTCCTTCACCCTCTCCGTGTAGGGGCAATCCCTTGCGGTTGCCCGCGGTTGCCCCTGGAAGGCGGATATCTTCATTTGGCCTGCTCCTGTTGCCTCGGATCGCCAAGATGTTTGACATAGACCCGATGCGTCTTATAAGGCACACCGCCGAGGTTGATCAAGTCGCGGCGCATTTGAACAGCGGTGTCGGCTACCTGCGTCAAGTCGGCGTCGGTAAAGTGGAAGTCGCGAACGGTCTTTACCATCTCGGAATACAGCAACGCATTCCCGCCACGCCCCTGGAACTCGCTTAAGATGCCTGCCCCATTTAACGCAACCCACTTGGTGCGACGCATATCGAGCAGCAAATCCGGCAGGGCAAACGGGAACAGTCGCCCATGTGCGCGCTGAAGCGCAGCTGAGACATCCGGGAACGCCAGCAGGAACCCGACAACCTCGTCCTCATGGGTAATCAACTTGATCAGGCGCGGGTCGGCAAGGAGCATGACATTCTCCAGCAGGAAGTCAATCTCGCGCGGGGTGAGCGGGTAATACTCCCAGTTGTTCTTGAATGCCTCGTTATAGGCCTTGCCAAGTTTGGGCACCCACTTAATGACTTCGCGTTTGGTGCGAAACCGCTGCACGACCAGATTGCTGCGTTGCCTGGCGCGCTCCGCAATGCTCTCGATGCGCTCGGGCATTTTGAAGGCGTCAACCGTCAGGTGGCACGACAGGAAATCCACTTCCTTGACAAATCCGGCTGCTTCAACCAGCTTGACGTAGTACGGGTAGTTGTAGTTCATCATCGTCATCATCTGGCGATGCTCGTAGCCTTCAACCAGCAGGCCATAGCCGTCCAGTGCGCCAAAACCCTTCGGCCCGACGATGGTATCGAGATGCCGCGCGCGCGCCCACCCTTCCGCCTGCGTAAACAACACTGCCGCGGCCTCAGGGTCGTCCTCACACTCAAACAGATAGAACTGCGCCTGATGCGACCTGTGGTACTCGTTAAAGCGCCGATTCTCAAGGACGGCGATGCGCCCCACTTCGCGCCCATCGCGCACCGCGATAAAAAAGTCGGCATCGGAGTGCTCGTAGTACGGATGCTTCTTGCGGTTCAGCTGCATATTCGAGTCGATGAACAGCGGCGGCACCCACATGGGACATGCGGCGTACAGGCGATAAGGGATATTGACGAAACGGCGCACTTGGGATTTGTTCTCGGTGTCTACCTTTTCTATCTTAAGCATGGGCCTCCGGTATGCCTGGATTGTAGCCACATTTGTGCGAACGACACACCCGTTTGAGCAATCGCCTTCGGGGCAACCGCAAGGGATTGCCCTCTCAAATTCACCTGCCTGGCACGCGGGCGGCGTGACGCAGGCGCAACCAGGTGTGGTGCAACGGTCGAAGCATAATTCGCCCCACCATGCGTAAAGGCAACGCCTCGTCATCCTTCATGCGATTGGTCAGAACGATGCCGGCGATTAACGTGAAGATGTTGAACGCGAACAACGGCGTGTAGGCATCGATCGTGAAACCCAGTAAGTTGCTGTTCATATTCGCCAGCACATGCAGCAACCCACCTGCGATGAGCGGGCCGCAACCGCCGATGATCGCGTTCCAGGCATACCAGACGGCCATGTAACCGGTCTTCTTATCGATTGGCACAGCGTTGACAAACAGATAGCGCCCTGAACCGGCGCCCCAGGCGGTTCCGGCCAGCGTTCCAAGAAAAGACAAGAGCATCGCGAAAACCAGCCCGAGTGGACTGTGACGCGGCATAATCAACCAGCCGATCGGCCCAATCAAGCTGGCGGCGAGGCCAATCACCATCACCGGGCGGCTGCCGTAACGGTCGGTAGCCCAGCCGAGCGGGTAGGACGAAATCAGCGCGCCGATCGACGCGCCGATAGTGAGTAGCACCACGTTGCCCGACGACAGCCCGATCTGTTCGTTGGCATACAGCGCAATGAACGAAGATCCGATGGACCCGCCAAGCGTGATCAGTGCAAGCGTGAGCAGGAACTGGGTGAAGTTGCGGTTATGTAACGCATGGCGCATCTCATCGGCGCGACTGGTGTGATCACTATCGACTTGCACCGGCGCGCCACCCGGCAACATGGCATAACAGACTACCGCGATGATGCCAGCCGCCAGGCCGACGATAAAGAGAATGGTGAAACGCTCGACACCCTGGGCATGATCGACCACATAGCTCGCTACGGCTGTCGTCACCATCCCGACCAGCGTCGCTACGATGCCATTCAGCGCATTAAACTTACCGCGGATTGAGTTCGGGATCAGTTCCTGTAGCCAGGGATAGAAGCCTGTTTCGGCGATAGCGCGACAGAGCGAGAACGTGATGATGACTCCGGCGACCAGTGCAAAAGCCGCGTCAGAACCGAACTGGTGCAGGATAAACGGGACGAACAGGATGAACGTGAACGCAACTTTGCGGAGTCCCCAGAAGGACACAAACGAGCGCTTTAATCCGAATCTGCCGACGGCGGAGGCGGCCAGAGGCGCTACGATGCCAGCGAACGGAATAAACGACAGCAACACGCCAATGCGCGCCTTGTCCAGCCCAAGATCAGTCAGGTAGAAGATGAATGCCGGGCCGAAAATGGTCAACGACGTGAACGAGCTGTTAAAGAACGTTGCAACCACGTACCACGATAGATGGCCAAGTTTTTTTACTGGGGTCACATTATCACTCTGCCCGGTCACCAGGACATAAAATCACGAAAGCAATGACGCGGAGTCCTGATCAAGATAAAGGCGCGCATGTGGGGCCGCGCGTAGAATCGAAGCCGGGCACGCGGTTGCGATCGGGCCGGTGAGCGCCGCCTTTACCGGGGCGGCCTTGCGCGCCTCTGGCACGATGCACAGCATCCGCCTCGCGGCCAGCAGTGCGGGAATCGTCAATGTGATCGCATGCGTGGGGACGGTATCAATCGATGGAAAGTGCCCCTCGCCTACCTGTTGCCGGCGACTGGTCTCATCGAGCGCTACGATCTTTGCCAATGCAGGGTCGTTGAAGTCTGCGAAGGGCGGGTCGTTAAAGGCGATATGCCCATTTTCGCCAATGCCAAGACAGCACAGGTCGGCCGGGAAGCGCCGCAACAGGGCCGAATACCGGGCGCATTCCGCTTCAGTGTTTGGCGCATCGCCCTCCACGCCATAAAAGGCCGCCGGATGCACACTATCGACGATCTTTTCGCGCAGGAAGCGGCGGAAGCTGGCGCTGTGCAACGCCGACAGCCCGACATATTCATCCATGTGGAAAAGCGATACCTTCGACCAGTCCACATCGGCCTTTGCCAGCGTCGCCAGCATGGTCAGTTGCGAGTTGCCGGTGGCAAGGATGACATTCGCACTGCCATTTGCGGCAATCGCTGCCCGCACGATCACAGCAGCCTCAGTCGCAGCAGCGACGCCGAGCGAGGTATTGTCAGAATAGACTTCGACGTTAAGTTGATCGACAAGGAATGTTCTGAGAGGTGTTGTCATAGTTTTGTCCGGAAATTAGAGCGGAATACTTGCGACTGAATCGTACACGTGTTGAGGTTGGAACGGAAAATCGCCGATCTGGTCTGCGCGGGTCAGCCCGCTCAGCACCAGTATTGTCTCCAATCCGCTCTCAATTCCGGCAACGATATCCGTGTCCATACGATCACCGATCATAACGGTGTTCTCCGAATGCACCCCCAGGTGGTTCAGCGCAGCGCGCATCATAAATGGATTTGGCTTCCCAACGAAAAATGGGCTCTTGCCGCACGCTTTCTCGATCAAGGCCGCCATGGCGCCGCAAGCCGGGGCAATGCCGCCCTCCGTCGGGCCGGTCGGATCAGGGTTGGTGGCGATGAAGTGAGAGCCAGCGGCAACCAACCGAATGGCCTTTGTGATCGCTTCGAGGTTGTATGAAAACGTCTCACCCAGCACGACATAATCAGGCTTTATGTCGGTAATGACGTAACCGGCCTTGTGAATCTCTTCGGTCAACCCGCTTTCACCAATAACGTACGCGGTTCCAGGGGTTCGTTGCGACTGCAGGAACTTTCCCGTCGCCATCGCCGAGGTAAAAATGCCGTCCGCGGTGATCGGCAATCCGATGCTCTGTAAGCGATGCGCCAGGTCGCCAGGCGTGTACATGGCGTTGTTGGTCAACACCAGGAATTTGATTCCCTTGACTTTAAGGGTTTCGATAAAGGCGTCAGCCCCCGGGATGATGCGCGGGCCACGCACCAGCACACCGTCCATATCAATCAGATAACTCTTTGGTTCCATGTATTTCCTCACGGATTAGTTTGGTACATTATGCACTGTCATTTCCGTTGGTTGGTCGTATGATGTGAACGATGACATGGATTATCACAAGGAGGCGAAGGTGACAATGGAATTGGTTGTAGAAACAGGACAAATTAGTAACGTAACGGAAGTTGCGACGCCGCGGTATCAAGAGCGGATTGACGCGATACGCAAGACAAAACTGGAGCACACTGACCTGAAGATAAAGCTGCGGGGGTATCACGACATCGACGATCATGGCTATATCCCATGGCCGGAACCCGTCGCGTTCACACCAAAGTCGAATCATCCCTCCGGGGGGTGCTACGGGGCAAAGTGCATCGGCGAAAACTTCCGGGCATGGCTTGAAGCGCATCCGGTCTATATTCACCCGATGAGCGCGCTGGCAGGCTGCTGGGTAGGATCCATGCGCGGCGTGGGCGGATGGCGTCCCGAAGACCGGGCTACGCATCTGGCGCCGTTGCACAAGGAATACAACATCATCTTCACCGGCATTGGCGGGATGAACCATCTCGGCCCGGACATGAAGATCGGCCTCGACCTGGGTTGGGGCGGCTTGCTGCACAAGATTCGAGCGTATCGCGATCTCAATCGCCCGCCGGCCAGCTCTGATATGGCTGACCTCTATGACGGCGAGGAAAATCTGGTTATCGGCGTGCAGACCTGGATTCGCCGGCATGTCGCGCAGGCGCGCGAATGGGCAGCGGTGGAAACCGATTCGTTCGTGCGGGACAACTACCTGAAGATCGCCGATATGAACGAGTGGCTGATCGACAACCCGCCGCGCACGTTGCGCGAGGCGTGCCAGTTCCTGGCGTGGTTCCAGTCGATCGACCGCATGTGGGCCGCGGGCGGCGCGCTGGGTCAACTGGACGAGTTATTGCGCCCGTACTACGAAGCTGACATCGCCAATGGCACGATTACCGACGACAATGAGGTCGTGTGGCACATCGCCAGCCTGTTGTTCAACGACACGCACTACTCCCAGATCGGCGGCCCAAGCGCAGACGGCGCGCGCGACCTGAGCAGCCGCATGTCCTTCCTGATCCTCGAAGCCGTGCATCGTCTGCGCATCCCGGCTAACCTGGCGCTGCGCGTGCATGACAAACTCGATCCTGCGCTGTTGCGCAAGGCGGTTGAGTATCTGTTCGCTGACGGCACCGGTGTAAGCTATTCTTGCGCCAAGGGACTGGATCAAGGCTATGCCCGCAACGGTATTCCGCTGCCGCTGGCGCGGATGCGCGCGAAAGTGGGCTGCAACTGGACTGCGCTCCCCGGCATCGAATACTGTTTGCAGGATGTGACGCGCATGTGTATCGTGTCACCCTTTGAGCATGCGTTTCATGATGTCATGTCTGACGCGAACGCGCCAAAGACCATCGATGCGTTGTGGGATCGCTACGTTTACCACCTCGGCGTCGCTGTGGACGTCATCAAGCAAGGCTTCGCGTGGCATATGGATCACCACGCGCACAACAGCCCGGAGATCGTCCTCAATCTGTTCTGCCACGGGCCAATCGAGCGCGGGCTGGACGCAAGCGGCGGCGGGCTCGACATCTACCACCTCACCCTCGACGGCGTGGGCATGCCTACGGTGGCCGACTCGTTCGCCGCCATCGAGCAGCGCGTGATGAAGGAGAAACGTCTGACGTGGGAAGAACTGGCGCAACACATCGCCAATGACTACGCAGGCACGGCGGGTGAACGCGTCCGCCTGATGATGCAAAGCATCCCGCGCTTTGGCACAGGGAATATGCGCGCCGACTGGTGGGCGAAGCGCATCTCCGAAACGTTCAGCACTCTCGTGCGCAGCACCCCAACGTCGAATGGTTTCACCGTCATCCCAGGGCTGTTCTCGCATGGCATCGTGGCGATGCTGGGCAAGAACATCGGCGCGACCCCAAACGGCCGGCATGCCGGCGCGCCGATTGCCCACAGCGCTGACCCTGATCCTGGCTTTATGCCCGGCGGCGGCAGCGCGCCAACGGCAAAGTCGAACGCGGTGGCGCTGGTTCAACCCGGCTGGGGCAACAGCGCGCCGCTTCAAATCGACTTCGACAGCCTCCTGGCGCGCGAGTACGGCGGCATCGAAGCCATCGAAGGGTTGATCAAGGCGCACAATGCCATGGGCGGCACACTGATCAACATCAACGTCATCTCGAAGCAGCAAATCCTTGAAGCGCACGCCGACCCCGAGAAGTATCCCGACCTCGTCGTCCGTGTGACCGGCTACAGCGCCTTCTTCAAGACGCTCTCGCCGGAATATCGCCAGCAGATCGTGGACCGCATCCTGGCTGAGAACTAGCGCGCGGCGATCTGCGCGCAATCCAGTCCCCGTTCGAGTGTTTCGAGCGGGGACTGGCGCTTTTTCCGGTACACTATAGCTAATCAGCGGAGGAAACCATGCCACAGGAAACCGTCGGATATGTTGAGCTTGAGTGGACGTGCGTCCATTGCGGGACAAAGAATGAAGGAACGCGACAGGTATGCATAAGCTGTCACGCGCCAATGGCGGATAGCGCGAAGTTCAACCAGTCCGGCAAGGGAGAATTAATCACTGATAAGGACCTGATTGCCAAAGCCGAAAAAGGCCCGGATGTGAACTGCCCATACTGCGGGACGCGCAACATAGCCGAGGCAACCAAGTGCGTCCATTGTGGCGGCGACCTGACGGATGCAGCCAAACGATCGAGTGGCGAAGTGCTTGGCGCGTTTCAGAGCGGCCCGCAACCGGACGTCAAGTGCCCCGCTTGCGGGACGATGAACCCGGCAGGGGCATCCAAATGCAACAAGTGTGGCAGCCCGCTTGGCGTAACCGCGCCTGTAAAACCGCAACCCGCTCTGCCCGCGAAGTCAAAGGGCATTGGCATCATCCCGATTGTGATCATCGGGCTGATCATCGTCGCGTGTCTTGCCTTCGTGGTGCTCAGCGCGCGAAGTTCATCTGCCGCCGGCAACGTTCAGTCAGTCAGTTGGCAACGGTCGATTGACGTGATGAAACAACAACCCGTTAATCACACAGACTGGAAGGACAATATCCCTGCGGGCGCAAAAGTCGGGGCATGCACCCAGAAGGTGCGCAGCACACAGGACACGCCGGCGCAGAACGCCGTCAAAGTGTGCGGCACTGCCTACACGGTCAACCAGGGCAACGGTGCAGGCAAGGTGGTGAAAGACTGCGTATACCAGGTCATGGCGGACTCCTGCGCGTATTCCACCCTCGAATGGGTGCGCGTCGATGCCGTCGTTGCCAAGGGCAGCGACCTCAACCCTGTCTGGCCTGATGTCGCGTCAAACGCCACACAACGACCGGGCTCGAAGGTAGAGACGTACACAGTGACCTTCCTGTCCAATGACAAAACCTACACTTATTCACCGAGCACGCAGCAGGAGTTCAGCCGATTTACCAATGGCAGCAAGTGGAAATTAACGATCAACGGACTTAATGTTGTAACAAAGGTTGAGTCAGCGCCTTAAGTTGCTCTGATGGGATTCAAGGCAACTTTCTTCACCTATCGCATCACACGCGCGGCGATGGTGTTAAGAATGCCGGTGCGTCCGAGCTGCGCGATGAACTTATTCAACGCGCCTGGAACATAGATGACGTCGCCGCTCTCAAGCGCATCCAGGGAGCCATTGACGACTTGATCCGCGTTCATCCAGAGGACTTCCGGCAGGCCATTCTTCCGAAAGTTCTCAAGCTTGCTGTGAAATTCGGTGTGCGTGAACCCGGGGCATAACGCCTGGACGCGCACACCACTTCCGATCAGTTCGCTATGCAGTGCTGTTGTGAACACGTTCAGGTAAGCCTTGGTTGCGGAATAGTTGACATTGCGCGGCAATGTGAAGAAAGCGGCCACGGAGGAAACGTTGATGATCGCGCCATGGTGACGCGCCAGCATCCCGGGCAGCGCCGCGTGGGTCAGCCACATCGATGCCGTCGCGTGCAGGGTCACCATATCGATCTGTTTATCCACGTCGCTATTCGCAAAGCGCTCAGTCACGCCAAAACCGGCGTTGTTGATCAGCACTTCCAGGTTGTCGAGCACCTCTAGTCGCGCCGCAACCCGTTCAAGGTCAGCAGTTTTGGTCAGGTCGGCGGCAATCACCTCGACCGAAACGCCATGTTTGTCCTGAAGCTCCTGCGCCACCGACCTCAGGCGCTCCTCGCGCCGCGCCACGAGGATAAGATCGTGTTTGCGTGCCGCCAGCTTCTGCGCAAAACACAGTCCGATACCACTCGAAGCGCCAGTTACACACGCGACATTCGACTGGCCGGCATTTCCCGACCACTCCCACGCGCCACGCGCGCGCCGTTTCTGCGATTGGCCAATTGCCAGTGCAAGCGCGATACCCGCCAGCCCGACGCCCAGCCACAACCCATCTCTATTGCGTGTTGTCATACCCATATGTCAAGTATAGCTTTCAATGAAGTTCAAGCCAGCCCGCGATATCATCAAACGCCTTCTGCTGGTCGAGGTCGTTGTGAACCTCATGGAACGAACCATCATACGCGATGTATTGTTTATCGCCATCTGGAACGTTACGGAAGAACTGCTGGCCTCCGGCAGGGTTAACCAGACGATCCATACTGCCTTGGAAAAGCAATAACGGGAGATGCAGACCGCCGGCATGCGCCTGCACCCATTCCTGCGCCGCTGCCATCTCGGTGCCCAGACGCGCACTGGCCGTGTCGTGAACCGTTGGGTCAGCCGTGTAGGCGCTCACCACCGCCGGATCGCGTGAGATCATCGTCGCGTCCAGTTGGGTTCTGATCGAAAACGTGGGACTCACTCGCGACATGATCCGGCTGAGCGCCAGCAGCACGGGCGAGATAGCCACTTGGCCCAATGCCGGCGCGGACGAGATCACGCCGCGAAGCGCCACGGGATCATGCAACGCATAATCCAGCACGATCAGCCCGCCAAGGCTATGACCGTATAAGAACATCGGCGTGTGAGGATCAGAGCGCGCAATCATACGCAGGAACGCATCCACATCCAGACGGTATTCCGACCAGTTCATCACGTGCCCACGCCTGCCGGGCGAGCGCCCATGTCCACGCAGATCAAAGCTGTGCACCGCATAACCACGCGGGACAAAGCAATTCACAAGATTCATGTAGCGACCACTGTGCTCTCCAAACCCATGCACAATGGCCAGGATTGCTTTCGGCGGCGTATCCGGCGTCCACGACTGGCAATACAACTTTAAACCATGGTGACCTTCAAACCAGCTCTCATTATGTTGCATATTGTGTCCTTGTTTCGCAAGCGGTTATGTGATTATGCGCCTGCCGTTTCCTGTTCGGTCAACGCTTCCTCAATCAATCTGAGCAACCTGCCATGTTCGGCGGGAATTTCTTCGTTCAGGCGCGCCGCCATAGTAGGCAGTTGCCACGCATCGACATCGCGCCGCATGATCGAACCCGCATACAGATAGCGGTTGATATAGGACGCGTAGAACGTATCGCGCAAAAACGAGATTAACCAGCGACCGCGCACCCCCGACGGCGCGTCGCCCAGGCGCAAAATCATAACCGTGCGCGCCACATCCGCAAGCGGATCGCCCTGAGCAGCCGTCATCCAATCGATAACGCGCGGCCCTCGCTCGGTCATGATGATATTGTCGGGGTGAAAATCGCCGTGGCACAGCGTCTGCCCCTCCGGCAAACCCGCTAATGCCTTCAGCGCCGCCTGTCTCAGCATGCCTGGCAATGGCGACGCCTGTTCGATGGATCGTTGCAACCTGCTTTTGTGCGTGGACAACTGAGTGGTTGTGCACCGGTGTATCGCCGCGTGCAGATCAGCCATCAACCGGCCAAGCGCCGCGACCTTCCACGGTTTTGACTGTAGCAATCGGAGCATCGATATCCCGCAGAGGCGTTCGTATACGATGCCCGCGCGACCGTCGGCCTGAACCAGTTCAGGTTCCACATGCGGCGCAGGCAGCCCGGCCTTCTCGACGATCTGCGCAATCTCCATCTCGTGTTGTGCCCAGGAGAGTGGGCAGTCGGCGTTGAACAGTTTGATCACCCTGTCATCGCCCCACGCATAAATGTCAGCAGTCCGACCGCGCCCGATGAGAGGGCCTTTATTCATATGACCCTCATTAGCTCATGTGTGCCAGAATTTCTGGCGTCAGTGGATACAAGGCTGACTCACGCGCAAAGAACCGACGCAGTTCCTCGACGGCCATATCGCCCAGATGGGTGCAATCCTCTATACATCCTGCAATGTGCGGGACGACAACCACGTTTGGCAGACATCGCAACGGGCTATCGGACGCAGGCGGTTCCGGGTCGGTGACATCGAGGTAGGCGAAAAAGCGCCCCTTCGCCAGTTCAGCAATCAGCGCGGCCTCATCAAACAGATCGCCGCGCGCCGTGTTGATGATCAGCGCATCATCGCGCAACAACGCCAGCCTGGTCGCATCAAGCATGTGGCGCGTCTCATTAGTCGACGGCGCATGGAGGGTTAGGATGTCGGCGCGGCGCAAAAGATCGTCGATCTCCACCTTCTCAACCTCCAAAGCCGCCGCCTGCTCAGCAGTGATGTAAGGATCAAACAACAGAATATGAACGTGAAACGGTTGGAGGAAACGGATCAGATGCCGCCCTACCCGGCTGGCGCCGACGATGCCAACGGTCTTATTCCTCAACTCGCGCGATGGGAAGTAGGCGCTTTCGCGCCAACCGCCGTCGCGCACGTGCAGCCCAAGCGGCCAGATGTGTTTCATCCCAGTGATGATCAGCCCCAGCGCGGTGATGGCGACATCCTCGGCCAGCGCAGGCGCCGCACTTGTCACGCGCATCCCGCGATCCCACACACCCTGACTGATGAAGCGCTTGACGCTCGATCCCATATGCGCCATCATGCGCAGCCTGGGCGCAGCCGCAAGCACTTCTGCATCCAGTTGCGCCACACCCCAGCTTGTCAGGCATGCATCCGCGTCGGGCAGAAGTGCCAGTAAATCGGCATGCGTTGCAGGCTCGCCGCCCGTGTGTTCAACTACCCGGGCGAAACTGCTCAGCTTGTCTAATGTCTGCGCGCTCAACATGCGACGGTAATGATTGCGACCGATCAGGACTGCGACGGTTGGCATTGTGTCACGATGGTTCACTGTGTAGTACCTCTGTCTTCATGCGCCAACGACCTTACGGTAGGCGTTGAATCGCTCTGCATAGATGGCTTGACGGGCGGGGTCCGGATTATACGCAAGCGCAGGCTGGGTGAAACAGCGCTGTGCATCGACAGCATTGCTGAATGCCTTGACGCCAAGGCTTGCCAGGATAGCAGCGCCGACCGCCGGTAAATGAGCGCTGGGTGTGATGCGTAACGGCAGACCCACTACATCTGCGACGATTCTCGGCCAGATCGAACTGCGCGTCGCGCCGCCGAACATCCATAATGCGTCAGTGCGCAAACCGCCCTGCCCGATATTGTCGAGTGCAAGCCGCAGCTCAAATGCCGCGCTCTCGAGGACAGCGCGCGCCATATGGGCTCGCCCGTGACCCAGGTGCAGGTTGACAAAACCGCCGCGCTGCATCCCTGCCGGCGCGACGTGCCCGCCCGACATCGGAATGAAGAGCAATCCATCGCTCCCTGCGCGCGTCTGACCCAATTCGGCATCCAGCGAGCGGTATCGTCCCATCCGATCTGGCAACTCGCCCCAGCACTGGTTGACCAGCCACTCCAGCGACGCTCCCAACCCGCCAAGCGATTGTGAGATCGTCCACCGGCCCGGCAGGGCGTGATAGTTCAGGTCGAGCGCATCGGGCACAGCAACGACATCCGGTTGTGTCACAACGCCTGTGATCACCCATGACGTGCCGCATGCCAGTAGTATCTGGCCGGGTTGCGTCACCCCCAGCGCCAGCGCAGTGCAGCTTTGGTCGTGACCGCCGCTGATGACAGGCAACCCTGCCGGCAACCTGGTCGCCTCGCGGGTTTCCGGGGTGATTGGACCGATCACGGTTCCACCCTCGAATATGGGCGAAAACTGCTCCGGACGCGCGCCAACCATCGCACACAACTCCGGGCTCCACGCGGGCGTCGCCGCCTGCATCAATTGCGTCACACCACCGTTGGAAGGATTGGCGGCAAACTGTCCCGTTAGCTTAAAGACGATGTAGTCATTCATGCACAGCCAACGTCGCGCGGCGCCGAATACCGTCGGGTTATGTTCGCGCAACCACGCGATTGTCGCGAGCGGCAAGCCGGGATGAATGTGCCATCCACTGATGGCTCGCACACGTTCCTGGGCGCCGGCGGCAACCCACGCGTTCACAAGCGCCTCTGTTCGCCCATCCATCCACGTGATGCACGAATATACGGGAGCGCCATCGGCGTCAGCGGGAACGAGCGACCCGCTTTGACTGGCGACCGCCATGCCCACGGGCCGGATGGTTGAACCTGCCTCACCCGCTATGGCGCAGAGGATATCGAGGACTGCGCGCCAGACTTGCTGCGGATCCTGCTCGCACCACCCTGGCTGAGGGGAGGTGATGCCGTAGGTGGACTCCGCGCTGGCGAGTTCCTGACCGGTCAGCGCAAATAGCGCTGCCTTTGCACTGGTTGTTCCGATGTCCAGACCGATGATTGCGTCTTGCACAAAGTCCATTTTACCGTCACATTACATTAGAATATCGGCGATGTCAGTCACGCGCCAACACCGCTCTCTTTGGGATAACATCCGGTCACCTGTGCAGATAGCGATATTATCTCCATACACCGCATGGGGCATTGTCGTCGTCTTCATCGTGCTCGGAATCATGGTCAGCCTGAAGACGCCGCTCTACCAGGGCTCAGATGAGGGCTGGCACTACGCGTACGTCGAACACTACGCCCTGGGCCGCCCGCTGCCCGATTATACAAAACACTTCACGACCGGCGACCCGGCCGCTCCCTACTGGCAGACTCACGAAGCATCACAGCCGCCTTTGTATTACATCATGATGGGCAGAATTGCGGCGATTGTCCCGCGCGGCGACCTGATGCAGGAGCAGGTGCTCGGTCAGGATGCCGCAAACGGCATGTATGGCAACTTCCTGCCTGCCGATGACGGGTCGCTTGGCAGTGGGTTTGCATTGGCAGGTCACCTCGTGCGTTTTGCCACAGTGCTGTTTGGCGCGGGTCTGGTGATCTGCAGTTACTACATCGCGCGCATGATCACAGGCCGGCCTGAAGTAGCGCTGTTGACCACTGCGCTGGTTGCGTTCAACCCGCACAACCTGATGCTCAGCGGAGCCATCTCGAACGATATTCCTGTAGCGTGCATGGCCGCGCTGACTCTACTGGTCGCAACGCGCATCGTGACCACCGCGAAAGAACCAAGGCCGTTCCTCGGCGTCCTGCTCGGAGTTCTGGCCGGACTCACGTTGCTGACGAAATACAGCGGCGGCGCCGTCGCCATTGCCGCGCCTATCGCAATCCTGTGCCGGGCGTGGCGTTCTCGCTACTCATTCAAATGGATTGCACTACTGGGCGCGGCGTTCGCGGCAGGCGCGCTTCTCACAACCGGGGCGTACTTCGCGCACAACTGGTTGATGTATGGCGACTTTCTGGCATGGAACGAAGTCAACAAGCTGATGCCGCCGATGGCGCAACCACGCGCGATCCAGGCGATGCTGGATGCAGTCCCCTTCATCCTGTCCAACTTCTTCTCCCACCCCGGGTACATGCTTCCCATCCCAGACCGGTACAACCGCGTCATGCTTTATTTGTTCATCGCCGGGATGGCAGGCGCGATCTGGTTGCTGGCGCGGCGCAAACTGAGCCTGGCTATCCTCCCGTTACTGCTTGCGCTCGCGATAAATACAGGCACGTTCATCTTGTGGCTGCGCACGCACGCCGACACCGAAAATATGCGCTTCTTTACGCCGACGCTGATCCCGATCACGCTGCTCGTCGCCGCCGGCCTGCTCGTGTTCATCCCACAGAAGATACAGCGCGGACTGATCGCGGTGGTCGTCATCGGTTATGGCGTATTCACAGCCCTGACGTTATACGACGCGCTCAACGTGATGTATGCCTATCCTCACTACCTGACCGACAGCGAGGCCCAGACCATCCTGCAACGACCAGCGAGCGGGCAGGTCGCGTTTGACAATGGCATCCAGATGCTGGACGTGCAACTGGCAAATCGCCGGGTGGACAGCGGAACGCCTGTCGAGATTACCATCGTATGGCGCACAACGGTTCCACTCACCCGCACGGCGCAACTGATGCTCGATCTCCGCCGGGAAGATGGCACAACCGCCGCCTACCTGAACACGGCCAATGCGGTGCGATATGCTTATCTCACGCGCGCATGGCAGGTGGGGCGTCCGGTGCGCGAGACCTACCAGATCACGGTGGATACGGACAAAAGCCAGTTGCTGCAGATACTGGCGGGGTGGAACCTTGCCGGCGGCGGGGCGATTCACCTTGCGGGCAGCCCGGCGGTCAGCGTCGAGATCGGGCGCGTGAAGGTGCGCGCCCCACAATCAACCCTTCCACCCCCTGCCTTAACACCGCCTGTCGCGCAGTTCGTGAACTTCGCGGACCTCATGGCTGCTCGCATTGATGGCGACGGGATTATCCTGTCATGGCGCGCTACCAGCCAACCTGACAAAAACTACAAAGTCTTCGTCCATGGGCTCGATGCGAATGGCAAGACGATTACTCAGAACGACGTGCTATTTGACTATTCCGCCGCTTACTGGGATAAGGGTGACACCTTCGAACAGCGCATCCCACTGGCAGGGCAAGCAGATGCAACGTCGGTAGTTATCGGCGTGTACGACCCCGACACCGGCCAGCGTATCCACGCGCTCAAACCCGACGGAACCGCGTGGCCCGACGACAGCGCAACGGTGCGATAACCGCCGACGTGATCGAGTGAGGCAACGGGTGTCACCTCACTCGGTCACGCTTTGTGTTTAACGCATTACTCCGCCAGCAACGCCCCATGCGCCGGCGCCATGCGCGCGCTGAAGTGGCGCAACGTATCGGGCGACTCTGCAATCTTGACGCCCCGAATGCGATCCTTGATGCTATTGACATATAACAGCACTTCAGCCAGATAGTCCACATGGCTTTGCGTGTATACGCGGCGCGGAAACGCCAGGCGCACCAGTTCCATCGCCGCTGGCTTCTCGCTGCCATCGGGCTGACGTCCAAACATCACCGAGCCGATCTCGACGGAGCGCACCCCGCCTTCAAGGTACAACGCCAGCGAAAGCGCCCACGCGGGATATTCGCTCTGCGGGATATGCGGCAGCATCGCCTTCGCGTCGATGTAAACCGCATGTCCACCAGTGGGCAATACGATCGGGATGCCCGCGCGGGTCAGCTTATCGCCGAAATATTCGACCGAGCGGATGCGATAGCGCAGATAATCCTCGTCCAGCACCTCGTGCAGACCGATTGCGATCGCCTCAAGATCATATCCAGCCAGTCCGCCATAGGTCGGGAACCCCTCTGTCAGGATAAGCATGTCCTTGCACTTGCGCGCCAGTGCCGTGTCATTTAATGCCAGAAAGCCGCCAATGTTGGCCAGGCCATCCTTCTTCGCGCTCATCGTGCAGCCATCGACGTAACTGAACATCTCACGCGCAATGTCAAACGGCGTCTTGTCCGCGTAACCAGGTTCGCGCAGCTTGATGAACCACGCGTTCTCAGCAAACCGACAGGCATCAAGAAAGAACGGCACGCCATGACGACGGCAGATCGCACTCGCCGCGCGGATGTTTTCCATGCTGACAGGCTGACCGCCGCCTGAGTTATTGGTCACGGTGAGCATCGCCAGCGGCACGCGCCCCGGGTTGTCCGCCAGCGCCTGATCGAGCGCCGCAAGATCAATGCACCCCTTGAACGGGTGAATGAACTGCGGTTGCCGTCCTTCTGCAACCGGGATATCAAGCGCAGTCGCGCCGCGCGATTCAATGTTCGCGCGCGTGGTGTCAAAGTGCGTGTTGTTTGGGACGATGTCACCCTGCTTGACCGCAGCGCCAAACAGAATGCGCTCGGCGGCGCGTCCCTGGTGGGTCGGGATGACATACTTCAGCCCGGTGATCTCCTGCACCGCTGCCTCGAAGCGAAAGAACGAGCGCGCGCCTGCGTACGACTCGTCGCCCTGCATCATGCCGCCCCACTGCGCCGACGACATCGCGCCGGTGCCTGAGTCGGTGAGTAGATCGATCAGCACGTCTTCGGCCTTCAGTAAAAACAGGTTATTGCCGGCTGCGGTGAGCGCCGCGATGCGCTCCTCGCGCGTGATATGCCGGATGGGTTCGACGGTCTTGATGCGAAACGGTTCGATAACGGTGTGTGGTTGAAATGGCATTTGTCTCTCTCCTGTGAGGTCATCAGTAGATGAACTCGCGAATATCGTAACGACTGATGTGCGGCATGCCGCGCTGCTCGTCAAAGCACAAACTGGCTTGTATCTCCTCTCCCTGCGCGATGCGCTCCGGCTGTGTGAGCGGGATCAACTGCGCTTGATAGGCGGCTTTGCTATAGTCCATGCCCTCTTCTGCGACTAGCTCCGAGAAATAGATAATGTCGTCCATATCCAGAGGCATCTGGTTCAGCGCCGCGATGGTGTCCTTGACATGCGCAGCCGCATAGGCATGTCCGCCCGCGCCGAGCAGGATGATGATGCCAACCGCGACGCCGCCGGCCTTCATTGCGCGCACGGAACGCACCACTTCGTCAGCCTTGCTGGGTTTATGCAGAAAACGCAACAACTCGTCACTGCCGCTTTCCATCCCGATATACACGCGCTTCAGCCCGCGCCCTGCCAGCAGCGCGTAGTCGCTTACCGACTTGCGCTCGCCGCTAAAACCGTCGAGGAACGCGAACATGCCACCGAGTTTGTCCACGTCATACACCTCGCGCACAACATCCATGAGCGGCACAAGCACGGGCATGGGGATCACCAGCGCATTGGCGTCGCCAAGAAAAACGGTGCGCCGCAACGACAACCCGGCGCCCAGAAAATCGCGCACTGCCTGCGCATGCGTTCGAAATTCAACCGGGCGGCGGATGCGAAACGAACGATCGCGGTAAAACGTGCAGAAAGTGCAGGTGTTAAACGAACACCCCTCGGTCGCCTGCAGCACTACTGCCATGTACTGATCGGGTGGAAGGATGCCGACCGGCTTGTATACCTGGTGATATTGCTTCGCGTCGGCGCGCGACCGTAAAGCGTCAAACGCAATCGCGGACTGAAACACGCTATGGCCTTCTGGCGGGAGCGCTTCGCGTAACTCAGCGACGCCGTCGAGGATAGCGCGATACAGGTCTGCCGTTGTGCCGCGCGCGCGCTCCTCAATCTTCAGTGCGTCCTCCTGACCCAGCCAGCGACGGTCACGTTGCCGGCCGGCAATCGACCACTTCGCGATCATGCGTCCGTCCAGTCCGCGCCGATACGAAATGCCGTCAAGCAGCGCGGTCCACATCCGACCCGCATAGTCGAAACTGAACACGCTGGATTCCGCCGGCCCGTCCACACTCACAGTGAGGCAATTGGGCTTAACGCTGAGTGTGACTGGGCGACTCTGCCAGCGACCAATAATCACCATGATCTGCTACACACTCGTCCAATCGAACAACACCGACAGGCTCTTTGCGGGGTCATGCAACAACTGCTGATAGGCCGCTTGCGCCTCGCGCGGTGAGCGGGTGAGCGCCAGTTGATCCGTCGTGATCCGCCCATCGGCCAACCACTGCATGGCGCCAACGATGTTTCCGTAAATGCTGTTCGCCCGGAAGTCCGTCGGGGTCAGGGGAAGTTCCCACTCCCAACCGCTCCGCACGGTAACGTAGCGATTAAAGATAGTGTTCAGCATCTCGAACGCAGACAGCGTCGTGCGCTGCTGCCACATGGCTGCAACGATGACCACTTCGCCGCGCTTCTGCACTACCTTACATGCATCCAGCGCTGCCTGTTCATGCCCTGAACACTCGACTACTAGCGCCACTTTGCCAGCGTATTCCGGATCGTTCAGCGGGATCGCTGGCGCAGCGCGCTTCACGCCTCCACGCAATGCGGCATCGCGCCGCGCCTCACTTGGATCGACCGCCAGCACATCATAGCCGCACGATTGGAACATGCGCGCCGCCAGGTGCCCGACAATACCGAGACCGGTCACAATCACCTTGGCAGGTGGGCGCGCCACGGTCGTCGTCAGCGTGCTCATCGTCACACACATCAACCGCGCAAAAGGCGCAATTTCGGGTGACAATCCCGCGGGCAAAGCAGCCACGTGCTCGCGCGGCGCGCGCTGGTGCGACTGATGGTTGCCCATGCAAAAGGCCAGGTCGCCCGGCTTCAGGTCAGTCACCCCCGACCCTACGGCATCAACCTCAAACACCGCCGCATACCCGGTCGAGATCGGGAACTGCGCCCACGCATATTGCCCACGATAACCGGCCAACTCGGTGCCGGGACTGATCAACGAACGAATCGTATGTCCCACGACTTCCTTCTCACCCGGCGGTTGCGTGTTGCGTTCGCGCTCGAAGAGTTCCGCCTGCTCAACGCCTGTAAATTGCACGACGTGCATCTTTTCGCTCATTTCAACGCTCCTTGTGCGCCAAATTCTCCATCAGATACGAGGATGCGCAATGCATCCCCCGTCATCACATCCGCCACCGAACGCACGACAGCCCCATCGCGCTCGCGCCGGACGATGGCATAACCGCGCGCCAGCGTAGCCTGTGGGCTGACGGCCTCAAGCCTGCCAGCCAGTCCATGCAATTGCTCATGCTGCAACCCGATACGCGACAACAGCGCTGCATCGAGCCGCAATTGCAGATCGGTCACGCGCTCCCGCGCGCGCCCCGCCTGCGCGCGCGGACTTAGCATGCGCAACGCCCGCCGCAGGGTATCGACGCGGGTGCGTTCCTGCTCAATGCGATTCTGCAGCAGAGTGCTTAAGCTCTGTGCCAACGCATCAATATCCTGCCGTATCTCGACGATATCCGGCGTGATAATCTCCGCCGCTGCAGACGGAGTCGGCGCGCGCGCGTCGGCTGCGAAATCCGTCAGTGTGAAGTCGATCTCGTGACCCACGCCGCTGACTATGGGCGCCTCGGATGCCGCCACCGCGCGGACGACGCGCTCGTCATTAAACGCCCACAGCTCTTCGAGGCTGCCGCCGCCGCGCGCGACAAGTATGACATCACACACACCCAGATTATTAAGCGCCTTGATAGCCCGCGCGATCTGGGCTGGAGCTTCTGCCCCTTGCACCAGCGTCGGCGCCAGGATGACCTCGATTATCGGGAAGCGGCGCGTCAACACATTCAGGATGTCCTGTAAGGCGGCGCCAGTTGGCGATGTGACTACACCGAGAATGCGCGGGAAAGCGGGCAATGGCCGTTTACGCGCCTGGTCAAAAAGCCCTTCGGCCTCAAGCTCGCGCTTCAGGCGCTCGTACTCAGCATACAGATCGCCAGTGCCCGATGTCGTCATCGATTCGACATAGAGTTGATACGCCCCATCACGCTCGTACAAACTGATGCGGCCGCGCGCGGTCACCGCGTCGCCTGCGCGAAATGGCTGGCGTATGCGCATCGCGGTCGATTTCCACATCACGCACTTCACCTGCGCACCCGCATCCTTCAGCGTGAAGTACACATGACCCGACGCCGGGCGCGACAGGTTGCTGATTTCGCCGGAGACTCGCACATCGGCCAGTTCCTCATCGCTTTCCAACAGCGCCTTGATGCGCAGCGTCAAGTCTGTCACAGAGAGCGGTTCGGCAGAAAACAACATTGACTGAAACATCACACCCCCTGGTAAATCTTCATGCGCGATTCAGTTGCGCGATCAGCCACCCGCACACATCGTCCAGGCTCTGGTCAGATATTTCATGGCGCATCGGGTACTCGTGATAATCAAGTTTTACCGGCAGCTGGCTGAAATACTCCTTAATGGCGCGTCCTTCGGCGATCGGGAGCACGTTGTCATAAAGACCATGCACAACGAGCACCGGGAAGTCCTTAAGCCGGTCTGGCGATGCAGCAATCGGCAATACCTCGACTGGGAGCGACCCACTCTGGACAACCACGCCCGCCAGCAACTCGGGCTGAGTGAGCATGACGGCGAGGCTCATGATCGATCCCTGGCTGAAACCCATCAGATACACGCGCTTCGGATCGGCGCCATATCTCGCGACGGCTTCGCTGATGAATTGCAACAGTTGCTTGCGGCTTTGTTCAAACTCGGCCTCATCGCGGTCGATGTGATCCGCATAGAAGGCGACGTGATACCAGCCAAACTGATTGCGCCCCATGAGGATCGGCGCGCGGGCGCTGACGACGATGAACCGTTCGTCGAGATACGGGATCAACGCAAACAAATCCTGTTCATTGCTGCGCACGCCATGCAGCAGGATCAACAACGGAGGGAGTGTATCTGGCGCCCCATCCGTCTCGGGCGGACGCACAAGGTGTGCCAGTGATAGTTGCTCAGTACTCATTGACTGCATCATACAGCGAACTCGACTTCACATCGTCATCACGCAACTACAACTGCAATCATTGCCGTTATGATATGTATCCAGGCTTGTCGCTTAGAATTCGCTATGACAATCTCACAATATGCTGATAAACTAAGCGGTAGTAAATGAATGCCCATGGCTGACGTAACATTTGCGACCATTCACGTTGTTAATGGCAAGGAACTGGGTGACACACCGCAGGTATTTGCGCAACCCACTGGTAAGCGCTCGCCTCGCAGCGGTGAAACCCTCATCCTCTTCCTTGAACTGCAAAATGCAGAACCGGCAACCTACGCGGAGATCACGCGCATCTTCAGCGAAGGATACTGGCGCGCGCCTGGCGGCTTGACGACTGCGATGCGATTAGGGATAAAACTCGCTAACGACCGCATCGTCGATCTCAACCGGGGTATGCCGCCTTCTAAACGGATACTGGGGTCATTAACCTGTGCCGTAGTCAACGAAGAGAACGTGGTCATTGCGCAAGCCGGTCCAGGCATTGCCTTTGCCTGTGCGCAGTCGGGCGCGTTTGAGCAACTTGCGCCCGGTCCCGGCACACCAGCGATTGGCAGCAGCCGCACCGTCGACGCGATCTTCACCAACTTCGCGTGGAAAACGGGCGACAACTTCGTCCTGAGCGGAGAAGGGTCTTGCTCTGGCGTGAGCGATACACTCGTAAACACGTGCATGCGCAAGGGCGACGGTCGTCTCGTCGCCGGATATGTCAACGCCAATGTGAAACAAGGCAAGATGGTCGGTGTTGCATTCAGCGTCGCTGGCGCAGCCTCAGCACACGCAACGGCAACCCCGCCTCCGATCACAGTAAAGGAACCGCAGACTGAACCGGCAGTGAATGAGGCTGTGGAACCACAGACCGCGTCCGACCGCGCCGCTGCGCCATCGCACGCCCTTGCAGACGCGGGCGCAGCGGCATCCACATTCATCGGCGGCGCAGCGAAGTCGCTCCAGCGCACAATGGGTTCGTTCGGCCAGCAATTACTGCCAGCGTCGGCAGCGCGGAGCCTGGCGGCGGAACGATCGCGAGCGGCCACATTTGGTCTGGCGGCTGTCGCGATTCTATTGCCAATCATCGTCGCGCTCGTGGTCACGATACTCTATTTCCAATTCAGCGGATTGGCTGAGAAACAACAGTTGCAAGGCCAGATCCGCCGCCAGATCGAACAGGCCAAATCCGCGCCAGCGCTCGATAAATGGACAAACGCCCTCAGCCTGATTGAGAATTACCAGGCGAGATATCCCGACGAAACAGCCGCGTTGCTCGATGATCAGCGACTCGCACAATCGCAGGTCGATACGATCAACAAGGTCACCCGCGTGGCGGCAACTGCGATTGTTGACCTCGCAGCGACTGCGTCCCCACGCCGGATCGCTGCGGCTTCACTTGGCGTGTACGTTCTCGATCCCGCGACCAACAACGCTGAATACCACGTGCTGAATATCCAACGCAACGGTGTGACCGGCAAGCCCGTGCCTCTCACACTCGCGGGCGGCGGCATTCCTGCCGGCGCGCCAATCGCGGATGTGACTTGGGCCACTGCAAGCAACGGACGCTGGCACGCTGAAGGCGCAGTGCTGTACAGCAAGAGCGCTCTGTACGAGTACAGTTCGGCAACTGGCCAACTGATTCAGCTCAATCTGCCCTCGGACCCGGCTGGCAATCCGGATACCATCGTGGCCGGTGAACTGTACAATAGCACCGCCTACTTACTTGACACCGGCGCCGGCCAGATCTGGCGCTACACATTGCAGGGCAATAAATTAGCCCGGGGCGACGCCTATTTCCGCATCCCTAACCCGCAGGTGAAAGACTGCGTGGATATAGCCATCGATGGCGCTGTGTATCTGGTGCAGAAGAATGGAACAGTTCTCAAGTTTTATGGCCGAGAGTCTAAGCCGTTCAATATCAACGTCGGCAGCCTGCCGCAGCCAATCGGCCAGGCCATCGCCATCGAATTGAGCGGCCCCGATCAAAACACTGGCAACGTGTATATTGGCGATGCCAGTATCGGAGCGATCTGGCAGTTCACAAAAACAGGGGACTATGTGCGACAATACCGCGCCTCGAATGACGAATTCGTGGGCATGCAGGACATGTCGCTCGACCCAACGAGCAACACGATGTACGTCAACACGCCGAATAAGTTATTCAGTTTCAAAATAGGTTGAGTCAAATAGGAGAAGGAGAAGAAGCAATGAAAATCGTAAGAATCGCAAGTTTATTGGTCGTTGGCATGATTGCGTTGAGCGCCTGCAGCACGAGCGGGCCCAAGCCGGTCAGCACCGTTTCCACCCAGGGCGCCGCGCCGGACGCAAAGCCTGGCGCGGGAACCCCTGTGGCAACCGTCGTCAGCAAGTCGGCATTGCCGGCGGGCGGCGACGTTAACCTGACGCCCACTCCCGTGGTGACAGATACAACGCCAGTGACAACAACCACTCCGATTACACCCTCGACAGGAGTAACTGTAACGACTGGCCTGACCTCGACGGTCGAAGTAACGCCCACCGGCACGACGACGGTTACGACAACCACAAGTCAAAAGAGCACGATCCCCTCAGAGGCGACTGATGTCAAGACATTGACAACCAAAGGCACCCTAAACATCCGCAGCGGACCAGCTGCGACTTACAAGGTTGTTGGTTTCATTCGCCGAGGCGAGACGCTGGATGTTCTCGGCGTGAGCAAAGACGCTAAATGGTGGCACATTAAGTGTGTGACTGGCGCCAGCGATTCATGCTGGATCGTCGCAGACGCGCGATACCTCACTGCAAACAAGTAGTAGAAGTCGCACTGGAATAAAAAGGGCCGGATGCAAACATCCGGCCCTTTCTGTTTTTTCAAACAGGCTCTTTGAAATCGAAGAAGTTGCCGCGCGCTTGCCAGCGCAGCCCGTCCTCGTTTACCATCAAATCGCCATCGCGACGCAGTTTCTGCCCGGTTCTCGGACATCGGAAAATGTCGTCGCCCGAGGCCGCCTGCCCATCGGCTGACTCATCTGAAACGGACGCGCGGCTGTTCAGCGTGAACACGCTGGGTGAAAGCAACCCAAGCGGTGCGGTCAACTGCAGCACCGCATCGGCATACACCATCAAGGCTACCGGCACGATGCGCTTGAGCAGCCCCGAACGCAGATAGGATACGGCCAGTGTGCGTTCGGTTTTGAGGCCGGCCAAACGCAACTGTTCCAGCATCCAGGCCGGATGGAAGTCAAAGTTCAGCTTGACAAACTCAAATGGTTCGGGCTGGCTTGGATTCCACTTCTGGCGGCGCAGCGCATATCGGGTCATGGACTTGATGTTTCGCTTGTTAGCGAACTCCAGCACAAACTTTCCCTGTGGCGCGATTGCGCGGCTGATCTGCTGTAACGCCGCCGGGACATCCTCGATGTGATGGATCACGCGAATCATGGTTGCAGCACTCATCACCCCGGCAGCAAACGGCAAATGGTAAATATCCGCGGCCACGAACTTGAAACGCGGGTCGCCACCCCAGCGTTCCTGCGCCTGCTCCAGCAGCGTGCGCGAGTAGTCCAGCAGGATGATCTCTTCATAACCAGTATATAGTTCAGCCAGCCGGCCAAACCCGGCGCCGAACTCGACGATCCGGCGGCCTTTCTCCGGCAGCATGCGCCGCAGCGCCACCCGTTCTACTGCGTCTTCGTAAGCGCGATCAGCGTTCTGCCAGAATCGCGTCTTGTAATCTGAACCTTCGTAGTCACATATCATGATTTCAAAATGCCTTTAGCGCGGCGGCTATAACCGGGTCGCTCTCGTCGGTAAAGTCGTCCCACGCCTTATCTATTGTGATATCCGGAGTAAGTCCTTTGCCTTCCCAGTTCGATCCATCGGGCAGTTGGAAGGTTTCTTCAGCGATCCATGCCAGCGAGCCATCCTCAAAGTCATGCGCGCGGAGCGTTTCGATATTCCCGCTGGTCTTCTGTCCCAGGAGTCTGGCGCGACCCGCGGCTCGCAGAATCCCCGCATACACCTCAGCATAGGATGCTGTGGCATGTCCAACCAGCACCATGATTGGCGTCGTCTGGGAATTCCCGACCCGTTCCGCGCGCGCGACGAGTGTCTTCTGCACACCAGCGCGACTGGTTAACGACCCGACCGAGCCAGACGTAAAGAAGCCCACACAGCGCATCAGCACGGGATAAGCCCCTCCGCCGTTAAGTCGCATGTCAATAATCAACCCATCCAGCCTCCCCTTCTTCATCAGGTCGTCGAGCGCCGCGCGCACCTCGTCGCCGACGCTTTCCTCAAACAGCGTCGGGATCATCACGTATCCGATGCGCCGCGTGCCTGAGAGGATGGTGCGATGCTCCACCGGCGTCGATGTCGACAGCTTTGCGCGTTTGATCACCAGTGTGCGAGGTTGGCCGCCGGGCGCGCTCACTGTAACCGTCACTGTGGTTCCAACTGGTCCGCGCAGCAAGGGCATATTCATTTCGTTCTCATTCACCACTGCCTGCTGTCCATTGATGCTCAGAATATGCTCATGCGAACGAATGCCTGCTTTCTCAGCCGGGCTGCCTGGCAACACCTGCAACACATAAGCGTAGCCTTTATCGGTATTGATATCGCTGATCACGCCGATGCCCGTGTAATTGCCGGCGCCTTCGTAGTCCTGCTGTTCGTCGCGCGCCTCCTGCGGCGACAGGAAACTGGAATGATGGTCATTCAGGCTATCAATTGCAATGCGCATCAGGCCATAAAACTGTTCATCATCAATCCCGGCATTGATCTGGTCGAGCGTCTTCACACGCAACGCCTCCCAGTCCAGACCATTGAAGTCGGGGTAGATGTAGTTGGTGTTTACGATATCCCACAGCTTCTTAAAGACACGAATCTGTCGCGCAGTGCTCTCTTCCGTTACAGACACGCTAATGGTGCGTGTGACGACGGGCGTCACATGGAACAATTGCGTTGCATACTGTGTTGGAGTTGCGGGCGCCGGTGATGGTGTTGGCGTGAGTTCAAAGATCACCGCGGGCCGTGACGTCGGCGCCGGCGTCGACGATGCCGTTGGCAGCGACGTTGGCGTTACCGCCGTAATGCGCTCCAGAGGCGTCACGCGCACTACGGACGTCGATCTTGCCAGGAATCCATTGAGTAGACCTAATGCCGCGAATGCGGTCAGACAGAGCGCGCCCAGACAGGCGAACACCACACCAACCGCGACGATAAGTGGCAACTTGCGGTTGGGCGCAGGCGGTGTTTCCGCTTGACCTGGGACCGATGAGGGCGGACGATCTTGCTCCATAGATTAATATGCTGACTCGATGAGCGGGAGCACATCCCGCAATGTCTTGACGCGCTTGTCGTAGTAGCCATGAAACACATCGCGCGGGTCGATCAAAATCGCATCCATCCCCACGTTTCGCGCGCCAACGATATCGGCGTAATAGTTATCACCGACATAGAGTGCCTGTTCCGCCGGGACATTGCCGGCGATTTCGAGCGCCTGTCGAAAAATGCCTGGGGCAGGCTTCCAACTGCGCGCCTGACCGCCCGTGAGAGTAAAGTCGAGTAGATGCCTGAAACCATAGCGCGTTACTTCGGTATCCACTTCTCCGTCGCGGTTCGACACGAGGCCAACGATGTAGCCAGACTTGCGCAGCGTCTCCAGCACGTATGGGACATCGGCGAACACGACGTTCTGTGGCTCATAATGCTTGAACTGGTCCTGAATCTTCTCCGCGTCGGTCGCCGTATGCGGAACCTCCATGGCATCCAGCAGCACCTGGTTGTAGTTCACCCAGAAACCGCGTTCATCGTAACGCGACAGATGGTCAAACACCTGCGCGCCATCGGCCCAGTACTGATGCACCGCGCGCTCGCAGGTCTCAATGTGGTGCTCGCTCAATGCGATGCCCACCCGCGCTGCATATTCGATGAAAACCTGAAATCCTTCAGGCTGGTTTGCGCGTAATGTGCCATCAAGATCAAAAAGAATCGCTTTGTATTTACTCATGTAAGAATGCTATTCTACGCATATCGCCGGGATCAGCAGATCTGGCGGGTCGCGCCTGGTGATGGACATCATCATACAGCTATGGAGGTGATTCAGTCGACTGGAGTATTCGTGTTGTGACTGTAGATCGGAATTTAGAAATAGAGCGCGTGTAGTGTTCCCGGAGAGGTAAACCTTGACTAATGTAACTCGTAAGACAATTGCTGTGTTATTGACTGTGACCATGTTTCTGACGATGGCGTGCGGGATCGTCAATTCACTCGTGGGTGGAAGCGCAGGCACCACGAACAGTCTGTGGGCGGACGTTCCTGCATTTCCTGGCGCGGGCAAAGCCAACCTGGACCTGCCACTTGCCATGAAGCTGGTAGTGCAGGCTGCATTCCAGGGGAAGCTTGAGTTTATCGCCTACACCACTGCAAAAACGCCAGCGGATATCCAGGCTTTCTACACCCCTGTGCTTATGAAGGCGAATGGGTGGTCCACGGATTCAGGCGGATGCACGACTGGTTCTGGTTCAGGTTCAAGCTCAGGATCGTCAAGCAGCGGCGGAGACGGCACACTCTGCTTCTTTGGGAAGAAGGACGGTTCAAAGGAATACGGGCTTGCGATCATTGCAGCCCAGGAAGACAAGACCAAACCAACTCAGATATTCTACGTTCGCATCGATATCACCTCTACCCCGACGCCCAAGCCGTAATAAGCAGGACGTGGGAGTCGATGGCGCCCCTGCGAAGGGTCCTCGGTCAGGTCTTGTCGCTTGCAAGCCCACAACCTTCGCAGGGTTCTCGACATTAGCGCGACGGGGGCTTAGCCCTCGCGAGGCGTCGTGAAGAAAAACGTCGCGCCTCTGCCTTCGATGCTTTCGACCCAGATTCGCCCGCCATGCGCCTCGACGATGTGTTTCGCGATCGCAAGGCCAAGACCGGTGCCTCCCTTTCCGCGCGCCCGGCTGACCTTATAGAAGCGCTCGAAAATGCGCGGCAGGTCGGAATGAGCAATCCCTGCCCCGGTATCCCGCACGGCAACAGTGAAAAAGTCATCGGGGGACTGCGCGTATTGCCGTCCCGGCGCGTCGGTCTGGGGCGCTGGCGGCGGTTGATCCGGGACAATCAGAGCGATTACTGTGCCATTTGGCGTGAACTTGATCGCATTGTGCAGCAGGTTGGTCAACACGCGGCTGATCTGCTCAATGTCCACCAATGCAAACACATCCTCCTTCACCTCGTTCACCAACACCGTCCCGGCGCGTTCAGCCTGCGGCGCCAACCTGGTCATCACTCGGTCCGTCAGGTCGTGTAGCGACGCGCGCACCATACGCATCGGCGCCTGACCAGACTCGATCAACGACAGATCATACATCTCCTGCGCAAGCTGCGTCAACGCATCCACCTGTGCGCTGACCTGATCGAGATGGCGGGTGCGCAGGGTGAAGTCGTCTCCATCGGTCATCCGCATCGTATCGACCAGCAGGCGAATCGCAGTGAGTGGTGTGCGCAGCTCATGCGAGATATTCGCAACAAAGTCGCGCCGCGCGCGCCCGAGGCGTTGCAGTTCACTAATGTCGCGCATAATCAACAGAGCGCCCTGATTGTTATGCTGTTCCATCAGCGGCGCGAGCCTGACGCGATATAACCGTTCATTGATGGTGATCTCACCAGGAAGCTCATGCAAGTCATTCATCGTCTCGTTCACCAGACTATCCAGCTCATGGGAACGAATAGTTTCCATCAAGCTGCGACCGGGAGACGCCGTGCCTTTTGTCAGCTGGCGCGCGGCGCTATTACATTCGATAATCATGTGGTTGGCGTCAACATAGATCACTGGATCGATCATGGTCTCCATCAAGAGCGCATGTTGTTTGTCCTCAGCAGTCAGCCGGTCGTCTATTTCCTGTTTGGCATCGCGCAACTGACGCGCGAGTCTTTCGCCCGCCAGAATGCCGGCCTGCGCCGCGCGACTACGCGCGAATAAGGTGATGCTGATAACAAGTAATGCTGCCACAAAGACCCACGCAATATCCATTTTGTTATTCTAACGAGACAAGAGGAGTTTGAGGTTAAAAACACTTGACAATCCACCAATCTGGTTTCTGTGGAAACTGCCGTATCTCGGCTATAATTGCCACACAATCTCATATTAAAAACTGTGAGCAAGAGGAGTAAGTCGCCAGGTTATCTTTCAGCCTGGCGTGGCGCCGAAAGGGAGCGTGGGTCAAAGACTGAAAGCCCATGCAGGCAGGCCAAGGCCGAACGTCGCTTGTGAGTTGATCCGGTGAAGTGGACATTATTGTCCCCAGCCTGGTCCGGGATTGCCCGTTATCGCATTGAGCGTGCTTCTCTTTTTAAGAGAGCGAAGTTCGGTGGTACCGCGCAAGGAGCCTTAAACGCTCCTCTCGTCCGATTTATGGATGAGAGGAGCGTTTTTATTTTTGTTCAGATCAGGATACACACTATGACACAGCTATCCAAAGCATATGATCCAAAAACGGTTGAAGATCGTCTTTACCAGTGGTGGGAGTCGCAGGGATTTTTCCGCCCCGAGGCGCAAGAGTACCTGTCGGGCGAACCGCCGTTCGTCATCACCATACCCCCACCCAACGTCACCGGCACACTGCATATGGGTCATGCGCTCACCTCTGCGGTTGAGGACTTGATGGTGCGTTACTCTCGCATGAAAGGCGCGCGCACGTTGTACGTGCCCGGCACCGACCATGCCGGCATTGCCACGCAGAGTGTCGTTGAGAAGAAGCTGGCCAAAGAGGGCAAGCGCCGCCAGGACATGAGCCGCAGCGATTTCATCGAGGAAGTGTGGGCATGGAAGGAATACTCGCACGAAATCATCACCCGCCAGCAAAAGAAGCTCGGTATTACGGCGGACTGGACGCGCGAACGCTTCACGCTTGATGAAGGGCTGAGCCGCGCCGTGGTCACCGCATTCAAGCGCCTGTATGATCGCGGCCTGATATATAAGGATACGCGCATGGTGAACTGGGACCCAGTGCAACTGACTGGCGTCTCAGATCTGGAAGTGGAATTCGCCGACGATGGCGAACCCGGCTTCCTGTGGACAATCCGCTATCCGGTGCAGACCAACCGCTGGGAAGAACCTGTCGCCGAATGGGGCAGCGGACGCTGGGCAGAAGGCGCCACAGAATGGATCACCGTTGCGACCACCCGCCCGGAAACGTTGCTCGGAGATACTGCGGTCGCAGTGAATCCTGATGACGACCGCTACACCCGACTGGCGGCATGCAACGCCGTTGTGCCCGTTGTGGGTCGCATCATCCCGATCATCACAGATGCAACGGTCGAAAAAGACTTTGGCACTGGCGCAGTGAAGATCACCCCGGCGCACGACTTCAATGACTACGAGGTGGGCAAACGCCATCACCTCCCATTCATCGAGGTGTTGACTCAAACCGCGCATATGAACCAGAACGCCGGCCCGTATGCCGGCCTGGATCGCTTTGAGTGCCGCAAACAACTCGTTGCGGATTTGAAGAAAGAAGGGCTGCTCGTGAAGGTCGATGACTACCGCGTGCGACTGGGGCGCGGCCAGCGCAGCGGCGCAGTCATCGAGCCGCGCATCAGCCCGCAATGGTTCTGCAACATGCAGGACATGGCGGATGAAGCCATGAAGGCAGTGCGCGACGGCCGCATCCGCATCGTGCCCGATCGCTTCGAGAAGACCTACTTCCACTGGCTTGAAAACATCCACGACTGGTGCATCAGCCGTCAATTGTGGTGGGGGCATCAAATTCCGGTGTGGTACCCCGACGCGCCTGAGCCAGGTAAGCCGGAACATTTCTGCGCGTTGAACGAGTTCGAAGCGTATAAAGAGGCGCGCAAGCACTATGGCGACGATGTGCGCCTGGCACAGGACGCGGATGTTCTGGACACGTGGTTCTCGTCCGGCCTATGGCCATTCAGCACGCTGGGCTGGCCAGAAGACACCGCCGACTTCCGCGATTTCTACCCGACGACGATGCTGGAGACCGGCTACGACATCCTGTTTTTCTGGGTCGCGCGCATGATCATGCTTGGCATCGAGATGACCGGCCAACCCCCATACAACACGGTTTACCTGCACGGTCTGATCCGCACCGCTGACGGCGAGAAAATGTCAAAGTCCAAGCCAGACAAGCTCGTGGATCCGCTCGAATTGATCGAGTACTACGGCGCCGATGCGTTGCGGTTTTATCTGATCACCGCCGGCGCGGCGGGTGGCGACATCAAGGTCGACGTCAAGGTCGTCGACGGGCAGAAGCGCGTCGAACGCATCGATGGCGCGCGCAACTTCGCCAACAAGCTGTGGAACGCGGTGCGCTATGTGATCGGCAAGATCGAAGTCTATCAAGCATCGTCTGAACCCTCGACCGGTTTCAGCCTGTCCGATCGCTGGATTCGCGCCCGTGGCAACCAGGTCACAGCCGAAGCGCGCAAACTGATGGATGATTACCAGTACGGTGAAGCCGCGCGCATCATCTACGAGTACGCCTGGGGCGATGTATGCGACTGGTATCTGGAACTCTCAAAGCTGCAATCCTCCCCGGAGACCATCGAGACGCTCATCTGGGCCACCGATCTGATTCTGCGATTGCTTCATCCGTTGATGCCCTATGTCACCGAAGAGCTGTGGCAGCATTTGAAAACCGCCGTGCGCAGCGTGACCGATCTGCGGCTGGATCGTCTGCCCAACTTCGACTGGTCTGCGCTGATGCTGGCGCCGTACCCGATATTCGACCCCGCACTATCACAAGGCGAATACGCCGGCGCCTTAACCGAGATGCCCGTCGTTCAGGAAGTGATTCGCGCTATTCGCAACGCGCGCGCCGAATACAAGGTGGCGCTCGACAAGCGCATTGCGGCACTTATCAGCGCCGGGCGGCTGGAACCCGTCATGAACGCGCAGCACAAGGCGATTGCAATCCTCGCGCGCGTTGACACCGAACATCTGACCATTGCCGCATCGGCGCCACCGCCAGCGGACAAGTGCGTGACGTTGGTGCTTGGCGAGGTCACAGTCTTTCTGCCAATGTCGGGGCTGGTGGATGTGGAACAGGAACGCCAGCGTCTGCAGGCGGAACTTGCCGAACTGACAAAAGTCATCCAGCGCAGCGAGGGTCTGCTGAATGGTGATTTCGCAAAACGCGCCCCCGCGGCGCTCATTGCCAAAGAACGCGCCAAGTTGGCCGACGCACTCAGCAAGCAAGACCAGATCAACGAACACCTGACGCAACTCTAAGTCACTCGGGACGGGCGCAGCGACTGCATCCGTCCGATGTGCATTACCATGCAACAACTCTTTCCCATCCTTGAGTTCGACCACACGCCTGTGGCATTGATCGAACCTTCTCGCGTCATCAAACCAATCGACATCCCGGAGCATTGCGTCGTGTGCTTCTTCCAGGACGTGATCAACGGGCTGCTGAAAGCCGACCAGTTGAAAGTGACTGCAACGCTGCAGAGCGAGATCGGCTGGCATCCCGTCTATGAGATGGACTTCGCGGGACGTCGCGTTGCGGTCTTTCATCCCGGCGTCGGCGCTCCGCTGGCCGCCGGGATGCTGGAGGAGGTCATCGCGCTCGGATGCCGCAAGTTTGTCGCGTGCGGCGGCTCTGGCGTGCTCGATCGCGAGATTGCCGTGGGCCATATCCTCGTGCCAGGCAGCGCAGTGCGCGATGAAGGCACCTCCTACCACTACCTCCCGCCTTCGCGCGAGGTTGAGGCAACACCGCATGCGGTTGCGGCGATTGAACGCGTGCTGACAAAGAACCAGTGCAACTACATCGTCTCCAAGACATGGACAACCGACGCCATCTACCGTGAGACGCCTGCAAAGATTCAATTACGCAAGAGCGAAGGATGTCTCACCGTCGAGATGGAGGCCGCAGCCTTCTTTGCCATCGCACAATTCCGCAAGGTGGCTTTCGGTCAGATCCTGTACGGCGGCGACGACATCAGCGGAGACGAGTGGGACTCGCGCCACTGGAATAAGCATGTGTCCGTGCGCGAGAAGCTCTTCTGGCTGGCCGCAGAAGCGTGCCTGGAGATCAGCGACTAAAGCATATGGAGAAACAACCCGCACAGGTCGGGGCGACGCGCAACCGGCTTTCCCCCACGATTCTCTTCGCCGGCGACCTCGTCGTCCTGCTGCTGTTTGTCTTCATCGGCCAGCGCGACCATAGCGTGGACGATCCGCAACCCGTTCTGCGATTAATTGTGACCACGGCCTATTTCGCACTGCCATGGACTATTGCCGCGCTGCTTCTGGGCGGCTACCGATCCGAACCTGCCCCACTGCGCCGGCACATCGGGCTGGCGCTGAATGGCTGGTTAATCGCGGCCCCACTCGGTGCGTTGCTGCGATCCTTTGCCAATGGGAGCGGGGTGATCCTGTCGCCCTTTCTCGTCGTCACGCTGCTTGTCGGCGCGACATTACTGCTTGTGTGGCGACTGGCCTACGCGCTACTTTTGAAGCGCCGCGCGTAACCGTTCGGGCGTGATTGGAAGTTCGTTGATCCACACGCCCGTCGCGTCATGAATTGCGGCAACGACGGCTGGCGCAACCACCAAAAAGGGCATCTCGGCCATCCCTCGTATGCCCATCGCACCATGCGGGTCCGGGTTCTCCACCAGCACGGAATCGACAACATCGGGCACATCGAACACCGATGGGATCAGGTAGGTGCTGAAATGCTGGGACAGCACCTTGCCATTACGTTGCGCGAAGTTTTCGAGCCCAGTCCAACCCAGCGCCTGAACCACGCCTCCCTCAATTTGCCCGACCACCTGCTGCGGGTTGACCGCGCGTCCCACATCATCGGCGCACACCAGGCGGCGCACATGAAACTGGCCAGTCTCGCGGTCGATGACGATGTCGGCGCTTTGCGCCACGTACCCGTAAGTGATGTTCGGATCGGCCTCACCCGTGATCGGATCCATAGGTGTGGTTGCGCGCGGGCGATACACGAAATGCGCCACCGCCGGGCGTTCTCCTTCACGCCACTTGTCCAGCGCCGCGCGCGCTGCGCCCACAATAGAATGGCTGGCCATGAAGGTCAAACGCGACGCCGACGCCGAACCGCTGCTGCCGCTCGTGGCCGTATCGCTGGCCACCAATGTGATCTTTTCTATCGGCAGCCCAAGCGTCTCCGCTGCGACTTGCAGAAACACCGTATGCGCCCCCTGCCCGCAGTCTGCGCCGGCGTGATAGACCACGGCGCGCTCGACAGTCGTCTTGCCATGCAACTCGACCGTGGCTGCACAGTTCTCCGGCGCGCCAAAACTGAACCCGATATTCTTGTGCCCGCAAGCGAACCCGCGCCCCGTCACGAAACGCGACCCGGCCTGCCCACTGATAGCGGGCGCTGATACGGCGACGGCCGCTGCAGCGACGCACTTTTGCACAACATCTGTGATGGTGCATCCCGGCGGGATCGGCGTGTTGTTCACGGTGATGCTGCCATCACGCAACAAATTCTTCAGGCGCAACGCCACTGCATCCACTCCGAGGGCGGCGGCCAGCTTGTTCATCTGTGTCTCGGCGACAAACAGCGCCTGCGGCGCGCCAAAACCACGGAACGCACCCGACGGGATATTATTCGTGACCACTGCGCGCGAGTTGATGGCGACGTTTGGAACTACGTACGGGCCGACGCACATGACCGTTGCATTGCCGAGCACCTTTGTGGTTGTATAGGCGTACGGGCCAGCATCAGCAATTAGTGTCACTTCGGCAGCCACAAGCGTCCCATCACGCCGGGCGCCAAGACGCGCATGCGCCCACATCGGATGGCGTTTGTGATGACCAATGATGCTTTCTTCACGCGTCCAGATGATTTTGACCGGGCGATTGAGTTTCCACGCGGCCAGCGCCAGGACGATCTGGACGCTCATATCCTCTCGACCGCCAAACGCGCCGCCGATGGACGGATAGATCACGCGCACCTGATCCTTCGGCAATCCCAGCGCATGGGCGATCTGTTCCTGGTCTTCGTGCACCCACTGCCCCGCGACCTGAACCGTGATGCGCCCGGCTTCATCGACATAGGCCAGCCCTGCTTCGGGTTGCAGATAGGCATGCTCCTGCGCGCCCGTGAAGTAGGTATCCTCGATGATGACATCCGCACCCGCGAAACCGGCGTCAATATCGCCTCTTCGTATCCGATACTCATGCATCAGATTGCCTGCATAGTGCGGATGTATCTGCATCGCATCAGGCTTGACCGCATCGTGGATTGAGGCGATCACCGGCATGTCCTCATATATGACGGTGATCAGGTCGCGCGCGCGCGCGGCGATCTTCTCAGTCTCCGCGACGATCAAAGCGATCTTCTCGCCCTCATGGCGAACGACGCCATCGAAGGACGTTTCGGTGGCGGCGGAGGCTGCAGGGGCGACCATAACCGGCGCATCAAACAGCACCAGCCCATACTCGTTCACAGGAAGATCGGCGCCGGTAAAAACCGCGAGCACTCCCGGCATTGCCCGGGCTGCGGAAGCATCAATCGAGATCACCCGCGCGTGCGGGCGTCGCGCGAATAACACTTTGGCATGCGCCATCCCTGGCATCACGAGGTCGCCCGGATAATGCGCTTCACCAGTCACTTTTGACAATGCGTCAATGCGCGGCAGAGAGGTTCCAACTGTCATAATTGCTTGAATTATAGGCGGGGTCATCAGTGCAGATCGAGCGAGAACACCCCTCGGGCATCGGTCATTCCCAATCGCCGGACAATGGCGGTAACCTGCCACTGGCCTACCATCGACAGGGCGCCGGTTTGGGCAATGTAATGCCCATTGCCATAGGGCTGCAGCACGACCTCACTCTCACCAGCATTTGTGGAGCGATTATCGAACCGCAAAACGATGCGCTCACTCGACAGCAGCGGTTCGTTGTCGCCGCCGCGCACATACAGGTCAAATTGGTTTTGCCCAGCCATCGCAGGTGCGACGCCCAGCGTCAGAACCAGGCCGCTTTCTGCGTCGGCCTGCGTCTGCGCGAGCACGTGGGATTGCGGGTCAACCATGACATCGCGCGCGGGAGGCAGGGCGACAAGAACCGCAACGACTACGAGCAACACCACGCTGATTGCGGCTTCGGCCAGCACGCTGATGCGGAACCGCCGCGCTGCCGTCCTGGCGCCGGTGATATCGCGCAGACGCCACTCTTGCAACCGTGGAGAGATGACCTGTTGATGAAACGCTCCAAAGGCGATCAATGCCAGCAGAAGCGCGATTTTGCCTATGATCGCGCGACCATAGGCGGTAGCAAACAACGCGTCTGTGCTGCCAACAAAACTGGCGCTCTGCGCAAGCCCCGTTATTCCAATCGCAAACACGCAGAACACGGCTGGCGGTGAAAACCCGGATATCGCAAGGCCAAGGTCTTTGAGCCGAGATCGATCCTTTAACCCGACAGGCGCGACGACCAGCGCCAGAACAGCGACGCCTCCCAGCCACACGGCTGTGCAAATAAAGTGCGCCCAATCAGCCAGGAGCGGCATCAGCCATGCGTCCTCTGCCGCGCTATGGCTGAGCAAGCTTTGCGTCAATAGCAGACCCACGGCAGGAAGGAGCGTCCAGATTGCGCCCGCCTTGCGCCACCGAATGATTACCGCCAGCATGGCGAGAAACACAATGCGCCCGGCCAGCACAAGGCCATAGCGGCCCGCCAGGGCGCCCGACCCGGCGCGCAGAACATAGACCGCTGTTGCCATTGCGACGGCGCCGACCGAGGCGGCAAGGCCGACCCACAGTAGTTTCTGATAGGCCGGAGCAATCACCTGTCGAAACTCCGCCAATGATGACCGCCTCATGACGAGCGCCTGGAAAGCCAAGGCGCCTGTCAGCAGCGTAAACGAGCCGATGAGGAACAGATTGACGAGTGCATTACCCGCGGCAGGCAGTTCGAGCGCGCGCGCGCTGCGTTCATCCTGCAATAGCAACTGAGCATACGAAACAGGCGCGCTGGCAGGCCCTACGGTAAAAGGAAACGAGCCGCCTGTATCGTGCCCATCCACCAATGACACCGTTTTCCAGATCACGGTATATATCCCCGGCGTGAGCGACCGAAGGTTGATGAGAAGCGATTTTGTTTCACCCTGAGGAATCTGCGTTCCGCCGAAATCAACCTGCAACCCATGGACATCGCGCACGGTAAGTGTGCTGTTAGCTGGCGCAACATCCTCACTGAACCACACCTGTACGACCGATGGCGCCGTTGGACTGGCGGAATCGGCTTCCGGGATCGAACGCACGTAGTTGGCATGTGCCATCACGACGCGCGACGGCAATAACCAGGCTGCCAGGAACAGCACCGCCAGCACGGCTGCTACCCGCTTATACCTTGCGGTATGGGGCTCTATTGAGGCGCGTATGCTCACAATCACAGAACAACATTCTAACTGACATCATGCCCGTTTCGCGCTTAGCGCCACAGAAATGGCAAAGGCGACGTTGGCGTCACCTTTGCCTGATTCTATATTCAATTGTGTTGTGCCTGCCGGCTTATCCGTCCAGGTTCAATAGGCTTACTTGACTGTAATCTTAATCTGCTTCGGCTTGACCACTTCGGCCTTGGGCAACTTGAGCGTCAGAACGCCGTTCTCAAACTCAGCCCTGGCCTTGTCGGCCTCAACCTCGGTCGGTAGCGTGATACTCCGCGCAAACGAGGTTTGGCGAATCTCACGGCGATGCCAGCGCGTTTTCTCGTCGCCTTCGTTGTTCTCAGTGGCGACTTCTCCCTTCAGCGTGACTGTTCCGCTCTCGAACGTGATGTCCACGTTCGCAGGCTTCCAACCCGGCAGCGCAGCCTTGACAGTGTACTCGTCGTTCGTCTCGGTAACATCGATCGCGGGGGCATTGGCGCCACCACCCTGCGGCCAGTCGCTAACCCACTGCTCCGGGCTGACGAACGCGTTCTCCATCAAACGGTTCATCATATCGCGCAGAGAAAGCACATTGTTTTCAACCGGTGCATACGTCCGTCGGATTATTCGAGTTGTCATTTCATTTACCTCCAGTTATTTCGCTTTACTTATATGGTTTACTGCTTGATTGAATGATGTCCACATACTACGAAGGCTGTATTAGAAATGATTAGACGAAAAGTTAGAGATGTGTTTGAGAGGTAGAGTCATGCAACGCGAAAAAAAACAAACGGCCAACCCTTTCGAGTTGGCCGTTCGCCGCGCCACAGCATACTTACAGGTTATTACCCTGAGGTGATGCTGTGGCGCTGAGTTTATGACTACTCATACAGACATCACCTCCAATTAAAAGGATAGCGATTTAAAACTGCCCACCTGCCTGCAATTACTTGCGTTCAGTTGAACAATATGGAAATTATACGGCGATCTGCTCGAATTGCAATACCCAGGTTGATGATTCTGCTTAGAGTTTGGTAAGAGTTTTCGGTTGCCCAGCCACTTGGCCGACTATTCCCACGACCAACATAAAAGCGAAGGACAGATCCACGAGGAATATCGAATGATCCACCATGCCGTGCGCGAGCAACGCGGCGAACACCCCGGCACACCCGATCACGAGCGGCCTGAAGGCGCCTTGCGCGTCGTTCAACCACGCCCGGCGGAGTGCGCGCGCGATCCCAATCGCTATACCGGCGCCGGCGATCAACCCAAGCGCGCCGAGCCGAGTGGCGAAATCGAGCACGATATTGTGCGGATGCGACAGATTGGGCTCCTGCCACGCCGCCGGCTGGATGTAATAGCCCCGGTAGGCATACAGGAAATTATCCGGCCCTACCCCCAGGAGAGGGTGATCGCGCCACATGCCAATCGCGCTCTGCCACAGGTTGAAGCGGAAGAACCCCGTCCCGCTCGTCAGAGCAAGCGCACTTGCAAAACGGGTATTCGCGAGCAACGGCGCGGCCACGCCGGATAGGAGGATGCCCATCGCGACTATGAGCAGGACGAGTAGAGCAACGCCTGCATAACGCCAGCGCCCACCGCCCATCACGCAAATCGCGATGACAGCAGCAGGCAGGCCAAACAATAACGACCCGCGCGATTGGCTCAACACAATGGCAACCGAGACCGCGAACAGCCCGCCTGCGTAAAGCAACCGGCGACTGGTGACAAGCTGCACAGCTCGCATGTTGCGAAGCCGCCCAAAGAATCCTTGCGCGGTCGTGGTCATCTCTCGCGCAGACTGCCGCCCGAAAAGCGTTATCGCGAGGAGCAGTGGGAACGCGCGACTGAGGAACAATGCGTCATTGTTGGGCGATCCATATATGCTGCGAATGCGGGGCAAACCGCCCTCGGCCGGGAACACGTTGCCGCGCGCATAGTTCGCCAACCCGATCAGCGCGATGATAACGGCGCCAGACACGAAGCCGTCCACGAGCCGCCAGATCGCGTCACGATTCAGTTTCTGCGACCGCAGCATCAGGAACAGAATGGCGGGCTCAACGATGACCATACGTAGTTCGCGTAACGCCTCTACCTTGAAATCCGCCTGTGCGGTCGACAGACCGGCGACGATCACAAGCGCCAGGATGCCCCAGTCAAGAACGGTGAAGTGCGCAACAAAAGCAGCGACCATCGCAAGCGCCGGGATGCCCTTGTCCCGTTTGAGACGCTGTGCCCGCCACTCGTTTATGCGCCGGATCCCCCATGAGACCGCACACATCGCGGTGAGTAATTCGACCATCGGAAATGACTTGGCGAACAACCGCTGCGGCACGAGATAAAACGGAATAAAGAACGCGATCAAGGCCATACCAAGGTCAAGCCGCATCAACACCAGCACAAACAGCACCAGGAGCGCAATGAGGCTCACGATAAACACTGGCGACCAGAAGGCGATACCTGAGACGACGCCGGACAAGACGAGGTTTACTGGCGCGCCCAGGTTCTGGTAGGCCGTTGCGGCGTCCTGTGCCCAGGTGAGTGATGTAGTGACCCACAGCACCAGCGCAGCAAGAAATGCTTGCCAGGTCAGGTCGCCTGCGCTCGGCCAGAGCCGCCGCAATGCATCGCCCCAGCGGGCGCGCGGAAGGGTAATCACCAGGGCAAGAGCAGACAGCAACGCGAGGATCACTGAAATGGGTTGGATGGCATTCGCCAGCAGAACTGTGCTCGCAACTGCCGGGCGGCTGCTCCACCCCACCAGTGCCCACTGGTTCCAGCCACGGTCGATTGTGATATCGGCAACATGGTCGCCCGGCCCTAACCCATTCGCCACTTCAAGCGTGTCGATGCGCGGCACACTATCGGGCGATGTCAGGATGAGATATGAACCGCCTGCCTCGCGCGGGAGCAGATTGGCGGGTTTGCCGTCAATCGTGATATACAGGTAAGCTCGGTAATCCCCGCGCCGCGCGATCAGCGCCAGCGCCTCACCGCCAAAATGGAAGGTCATGTGTGCGCCTTCGGTTTGCGGGATATCCGCGCCAAGTTCCCCAAAGCGCCACCCTTCGGTGTACGTCGCAAGCGGATTCGGCCCATAGTCCGGGGTTTTGCCCAACCCCAGGTACTTGGATTGACCATAGCCGGCTGCCGCCCACTCTCCGCGTGGCGAGGTCGCCGCAACAGTTACCGCGTGTGTCAAGGCCTCGTAGACCGGTCGCGAGTTCCCTTTCTGGTCAAGCAGCGCAAACCCCCAGTGCGGGTCCGTCACTTCGGCCTTCGGCTGGAGCGTATAAGCAAACATCGCGCCGACCCACGGCCATTCCTGTGCCGCGCGTTGCACGAACTGGGCGGTATAGTCCGCCTGCGCCGCCTCACTCACGCCGCCCCAGATCGACGGCGCGCCCTTCCAATCGGGCAATTGGGCATTCCAGCCCCACTGGGTAAACCAGATAGCCTTGTTGCCCTCACCATGCGCCGCCATGACCTCTCGCACCAGGAGTGCGCGAGACACCGTGAGTAACGCGGGATCGACGCGCCGGTCATATGGCGAGTAATCAAATCCGTAAGGTTTGAGCGCGACGATATCGAAGGCGTCGTGTCCGCCGAGTTGGTACAGCCTGGTGAGGAAGACCTCAGGCGCCAGGTTGACATCGGACTGTTCGACCGTAGGCGCCAGACCCGCCAGGACGATGCGCGCGGCCGGATTCACCATCTGGATGGCGCCGCGCGCCGCCCATAGAATGCGCAGATACCCGACCGGGCTGATCAGCCCATTGCCCCATTTCGCCGAAAGATTTGGCTCATCCCAAATCTGGTACGCCAGGATAGACGGCTGGCCGTTCTGCAGGCGAACATCGTATCGAAGGGCGAACTGGTGCGCAAACCATGCAAAATCACCGGCAGCCTGAGGGGGGGATGTATCAATAGCGGTGTTCTGCTCTACCGCGCTAGGCGCGCGCGCCCATTCGGGCGTCGTCACCAGGACGGGCAGCAGTTGCAGTTGGTATCGGCGCGTGGCGCTGATGATGCGGTCGCTGGTTGACCAATCCATCTGTCCACGAGTCGCCTCAATCTCCGACCAGCGAAACTCCTGGCGGACATAGCGCACACCGCGCTTCGCCAGGTCAGCCAGACGCGCGTCCAGCGTCGCGCCATCATATTGTTCAAGTTCGACGTTGACGCCAATCAGCAACGACTCGGCGTTATTAATCGGTTGGGGAAAGCCGGACGATGTCCCGCGCGTTTCAAACTGACTACCGCTGCGAGCAACGTAGTAGCCGGCAGCTGAAACTGCCAGCGTGATCAGAGCGATCAGTGAAATGATGCGATAACGGCGCATGATGGGATTCAGCGAGTAGTTTTAGCATCCACATCGTGATCATGACCCTCGTCCTCATCTTCATCGTCTGACCCATTCGCGCTGATACCTTCAAACCATTCAGTGGAGAATTTGATATCGCCGTGCATGAATTCGAATTCTTCAAGCGCTTCAGTGGCTGCTGCAGCGATCTCCTCGTCCTCGGCTTTGGCCGTATCTTCGAGCAGTTTCTTCGCTTCGTCGCCGCCAATCTCAGCCAACGCGCCAATCGCCGCCAGAATCACATCTGCCTCGGAATCATCGATCAACTTGCCCAGTTGCGCGACAGCTTCAGTAACCTCAAGCTCACCACAGGCGCGCGCAGCTTCCTCGCGCATATTCGGGAGGACATTGTGCAGTTGTTTCAAAACCAGTGGCGCGTACCGGCGATCATTACTGCGACCCATTGCTACCACTGAGGCGACCCGCAGCCCTGCATCCTCCGACTGATACGCATCTTTAATCAACAGATCAACCTGTTCGTTGGACGTATACGCCAGCGACTCCAACGCGCGGTTGTAAATCAGCGCGGCCGGCGGATTGGACAAGATCACTCCCATCAGGGCTGAATAAGCCTGATCGCGCCGATGGCGACTGAGATTGCCAATCTCGCCCAGGTATACATAGCGACCAAGTGAAGTCGCTGCGGCCGCCCGGACGACCGCGGATGGGTCGCTTCGCAGCAGAATCACTAACAGATCCAACAACGCCGGCGACTCGTCCTCCCACAACCCCTCAATGGACGCGAGGCGAACAGCCTCCTCAACATCAGTCAGGGTGAAGTGGAAAATCGGATTGAAATCGAGCTCGACATCCTTCTCGGCCAGCTCAGCCAGCTTCTCGGCAATCAGGGCGCGCCGGTTTGACGCGATTGTTTGCCACACCGTCTGAAACTCCACCAGTTGGCCCTCGTCGGGCGACGTCAGACCGCGCAAAATACGCGGTGTCGGCGCCGTCGCGGATCGGAGCACTCGGATTGCGTCTTCAAATGTGATGTTTTTCTTGATCATGGGAGGCTGATCGGGCGGACGATGTCGAGCACAACGATGACCGCAGAGAGAGCCAGCAGGATAATCATGCCGATGCCATGCACCCACTGTTCGCGGATCGGGTCGATACGACGCCCCCGGATCCATTCAATGAGCACAAAGACAATGCGACCGCCATCGAGAGCTGGTATGGGTAACAGGTTGGTCAGACCGAGGATCAGGCTAAGCAGACCCGCAAAGCGGATAAACGGGAATAGTCCTTGAATATCGTTTTGTTTGATCAGCGCCACGCCGATGCCGGTGATGCCAACGATCCCGGTAGGTCTGGCCTGCTCGATGGACAGTGTTCCACGAATAAGATCCAGTGGGACACGCACCATCGACACCATCACGTTTCCAGTATCGTTGACGGCTTCAACAAACGCCTGGTCAACGGTGTACACCGTCCGTTCTGCCTTGACAGCCATCATGGACAGACTCACACCTAATGGCGCATCGGGGTTTGCAGTTGCTGGAATCGTGCCTTGCAACACGACTTTGCGCTGCGCGCCGTCTGCGTCGCGACGCATCACCTCAACGGTAAAGGGTTTACCAATGGATTGTTGCGATTGCTGCTTGAGCGGCAGGACGGTGGGCGGGCGGGTATTGTTCGCATCAAGATGCTGCGTCATATCAACGCCGTTCGCAGTCATTACAACATCGCCAAGCTTCATTCCCAATTGCTCCGCCGGGCTGCCGGCGCGCACGTCGTCAACGCGATATTGTCCATCTGTGACACGCGTGGCAAACAAAAGATATGCGAAAAACAGGATGACGATGGCTGCGACAAAATTCATCCCGGGGCCGGCCATCAAAGTGATGATGCGCCAGCGTTTGGGCGCGGCCGCGAAGCTGCGCTTATCTGTGGGATCTTCTTCGCCGGTCATGCGCACAAAGGCGCCAATCGGGAGCCAATTAAGCGAGTAGACGGTATCGCCGCGCTTGAACAAAGTTAATGCGCGTGGAGGAAAGCCCATGCCAAACTCTTCAACACGAATACCGGCGCGCTTCGCTGCGAGGAAATGACCCAGTTCATGCACAAACATAAGTGGGCCTAGAAGGATAATGAATACCGGAATACCGGTCAGTATTGAGCCAATAATATCCATTTAGTTAGATTATAGCCAGATTCGCTGAGAGTCTGGTGAGTGTGTACCACGCGCGATCGCTCCGGTTGGTAAACGCCCTCACGGCAAAACCATCCGCAAAGGCTTGTTCAAACTGCGCCCGAGTATGCGCGCGCCACGCCAACGCCTGACGCAAATCGCTGCGTTTGACTGACTGGAAATCAGTGGGAATTTCGATCTCGCGAGTCGCCCCACCCGGTTCAAACTGCGGACAGCGTTTGTCCAGCCAACACTCAACCTCAAACCGATCTGTTGGCAGTCCGGCATTGAGGTTATCAGCCATATCCCCGTAAAGGTTGCGTTCATATGTCCGGCAGATACACCCCAGCTTGCGGATGTTGAGCGTCGCATTGCGCGCCTCAAGCGGGTCGTATGTCCAGGTGATCAGGTTGAACCCGCGCGCCAGAACGGCTTCCCGTTGCGCCAGCTTCAGTTGAGCGCCCAACCCTCGCCCGCGCAAGCCTTCTATAACAGCAGCCATGTGTGAATGATGACTCAACCCGCCGCGCGCCTGGGGAAATCGAGTAGGCGCGACAAAGCTCAGGGTAAAACCGAGTAGTTGCCCCGTTTCGCTGTCAAAGGCCCCGATGGCGACGCCGCCGTGATGCTCCACGGCTACCGTCATATTCACCGGGACGGCAAAGGTCGGCCCCCAGACCTCAGATTGCAGCGTCTGGCACTGCTCGTGGTCGGCCACGGACTCAAACGGCCGGATGATATACCGTGGCAGGTTGTCGTTCATAAACCGCTCCCTGCAAACTCCATGAGCCAGTCCACGTAATGGTGACGTTGACCAACTGACCTTGCCAGTCGCGCGAATCGTCCTCAAAAAAGACGACCTTATTACTGGGTGTGCGACCGCGCCATTTGCCCTTGTGTTGATTCTCGACCAGTATTTCCACTGTCTCGCCCAGCAATCGAGCGTTGATCTGCGCCGCGATGCGTTCCTGCTGGTCTTCCAGCATGCGGAAACGGCGTTCCTTTTCTTCTGTAGGCACATCGTCCACCAGGTTGCGCGTTGCCGTTGTATTGGGGCGGGTGGAATATTGTGCGATGTGGATCACATCAAGCTTAAGTTCTTCAAGCAGGTCGAAGGTGTGCTGGAACTGCTCCTCGGTCTCCCCGCAGAATCCGACAATGATGTCAGTTGCGATTCCGGCGCTGGGAACCCGCTCGCGAATGCGGTCGACCAAGGCTCGGTAATCATCCGCCGTGTAGCCGCGCCGCATACGCGCGAGCACTTCATCGTCACCGGCTTGCACAGGCACTTCAATATGCGGCATAACCTTCGGCAACTCGCGGGCAGCATCGAGCAGTTCATCCGTCATCCAGTTTGGATGCGAGGTCAGAAACCGAATGCGATGCAGCCCGTCAATCTCGCTCAACAGGCGAAAGAGTTCGATAATCGGCGCGCGCAACGCGGTTGGCTGCGACGGCCGCCCAGATGCCGCGCCCGGGTTATAAGCCCGGATGGCATATTCGTCGCCAAGCAGGTCGTATCCGTAGCGGTCAACGATCTGACCGAGCAAGGTGACTTCGCGCACGCCCTGCGCCACAAGCGCTCGCACCTCGGCGACTATCTCGCCGATGGATCGGCTGCGCTCAACCCCACGCCGAAACGGAATAATACAGAAAGTGCATGCGTGCGAACACCCCAGCACAATCGGGACGTTGGCGGTCACTTTCTTGCCGCGCTCCTTTGCCGGCAACACAAACGGCAAGTCAAGAACGCCGTCCTCGTCCTGCAGCGCGTAACGCGTCTGTGTCTCAACTTCTGCCAGCGCCTTGCCGTCGCGTTGCAGCAGCAAATCAATCATCGGGCGCGGATCGCTGGGCGCCATGAAGACATCGACATAAGGAAAGGCTTTCTGCAAGGGCGAGTTGCCGCGCACGCCAACCAGGCATCCCATCACGCCGATCACGGCGCCTGGATTCCGTTGCTTGATCGGCTTCAGAGTCTGAATATAACTGAACGCCTTGTCCTCGGCGCTCTGGCGCACGACGCAGGTATTCAGCACCAGCACGTCGGCTTCTTCGCGCGTCGGCGCGGCGCGCAACCCCAGCTTTTCCAGCTCGGACGCCAACCGCTGCGAATCCGCCTCATTCATCTGACAGCCAAATGTTGAAATATGGTACTTCATACAACTCACGCTACCTTACAAACGACACAGGATCAGCCGCATTTCTATTTAATTGCCCCGCAGCGAGTGCGTGCATCGTGTGGCGATTCTACCCCACTGACTAAACAATGGCATACTTAGGCCTTAGAGATGCTGTGTTGTTAACACGGAACGCTCGATTTGATAACCGGAGTTCAGTGAATGTTTAAAAAGATACTCGTCGCAAACCGCGGTGAAATTGCCGTTCGCATTGTGCGCGCCTGCCATGAACTGGGCATTGGCACAGTGGCAGTCTATTCTGACGTTGACCGCAACGCCATGCATGTGCGCCTGGCTGATGAGGCCTACCCTATCGGCGCAGCCCCGGCTCGCGAATCGTATCTGAAGGCGGAACGAATTCTCGATGTGGCGCGCAAATCGGGCGCCGACGCTATACACCCGGGTTATGGCTTTCTGGCTGAGCGCGAGGATTTTGCGCAGGCCTGCGCCGATGCCGGCATCATTTTCATCGGGCCCTCGCCGCACGCTATTGCTAAGATGGGCGATAAAGCCGTAGCGCGCTCCACCGTCCAGAAGGCGGGCGTTTCGGTCGTCCCAGGCACCGAGGGTGAGGCGGACTTAAGCAACGAGGAATTGCTGCACATCGCGCCCAGCATCGGTTTCCCGCTGCTGATCAAAGCAAGTGCCGGCGGCGGTGGCAAGGGACAGCGCGAAGTCCGCAGCATTGAGAATATGCCCGAACTGCTGGCAAGCGCGCGGCGCGAATCCGAATCCTCTTTCGGAGATGGCGCAGTGTACCTTGAAAAGCTGGTGGACGGTGCGCGTCATATCGAGTTCCAGTTGATGGGCGATGATTTCGGCAATATCATCCACCTCGGCGAACGCGAGTGCAGCCTGCAACGCCGCCGCCAGAAGCTGGTAGAAGAATCGCCCTCGCCGGCGTTGAATGAGTCGTTGCGCCAACGCATGGGTGAAATGGCCGTTCGCGCTGCACAGGCGATCAACTACACAAACGCCGGCACCATCGAATACCTCCTGGATCGGCACAACAACTTTTACTTTATGGAGATGAACACGCGCCTGCAGGTGGAGCACACGATCACCGAGCGCGTCACTGGCATCGATATCGTCAAAGAACAAATCCGCATCGCGCGCGGGCGCAAATTGCGCTACACGCAGGCGGACGTGCAACAGAAGGGCTGGGCCATTGAATGCCGCATTAACGCGGAGGACCCGTTCGCAAACTTCATGCCCAGCACCGGCGTGATTACGCGCATCAACTTCCCAACCGGCCCGGGCGTCCGCATCGACACCGGTGTGTACGAGGGTTGCGAGGTCACGCCCTTCTACGACTCCATGATCGCGAAATTAATCTGCTGGGGCGACACCCGCGCCGAAGCCGTTATGCGCATGCGGCGCGCCCTGTCCGAGTTCCGCATCGTGGGCGTCAAGACGAATATCCCATTTCACGTCAAGCTTGTCGGCAATTTGCGTTTCCAGGCCGGGTCGTTCGACACCCGCTTTGTCGAAGACCGTTTCGCGCTTGAAGAGGAAGAGCCGCCTAACCCGGATATCGCCGCAATTGCCGCAACAATGGTCGCCCATCATCGCGGCCAGCAAAACGCCAGCCACATCGAGCGCAACGAACGGCGCACGATGCTGCGCTGGAAATGGAGCACCTGGTGAAGCTACCTTCGCAGCGAATGGCCTGGCTTGTTCTGCTCGTGTCCTTTGGCCTGTGTTGTGGCCTGACAGTCGGCGTGCCTTTGACTGCTGCATCCTTTGTCAATAGTGCGACCTATCAAGCGGCGATCATGGTCAAGCTGCAGGCCGGGCGCACAAATGTGTTTGCGCCGCCCGTGACTGAGGCCGACGCGCGCGTTGTCGGGCAGGAAGGTCGTGTGATCGAAGAAGGCGCCACAGTCATGGTGGATGGCGATATTCCATCACAAGCGCTCTTGACCGTCCGTGAGTCTGAAAGCGTATCCACTACGCTTGTCTCGATGCAGCTCTACACCGGCTCACGAGTCAGAATAGAGCGCGCGCGCATTCCCAGGTTCGGCATCGCAAACACCTCAGCCGAGATCAGCATTTTCCTGCTGTCCGGTCGCGTGCAGATCATCCGCCAGAATCGAAGCAGTCATGCCCTCCGGCTGCTGGTAAAGAGCGAACAAATGTCGGCTCTTCTGGACAATGGGGCATATTCTCTGGAAGTATCGCCAGACGATACCAGTCTGTTCGTGCGCAGCGGCGCCGCATCGGTCACATCCTCCGCGAAGCCTGAGACATTTAACATCGAATCCAACCAGCGAACGATTGTGCGCAACGGCGAAGGCATCATGCCGGGGCTGTATGCGCCTCCACGCGACCTGGTTCGCAATGGACGCTTCCAGTCACCGCTCGTGCGCGACTGGGAGACGTTTTCCGACGTGTATATGACCACCGATGTGCCTGGCAGCGTGACCATCATTGGAACCGACGCGAATTCGGCGCTACTGTTGAATCGCCCCGGGGTAGGACTCAACTGGGGGCGCACCGGAGTGCGGCAGATTATCAATGAAAACGTGAGTGGGCGCAGTTCGCTACAGCTGCGCATCAACTTTACGATTCTGTACCAGGAACTTAAAGTATGCGGCGGTCAGGGCAGCGAATGCCCTCTCATGGTGAAAATCAACTACCGCAACAGCAACGGCGATACGAATGAGTGGACGCAGGGCTTCTACGCCGACGGAACCCCGCGCATGCCCGATCTGCCCGACTTCATCGTCCAGTCCGCCGAACCGCGCACCAAGCATATCGCCACACGCCTGGGCACGGACGAACCCTACGAGTCGCCAAACCTGATGACAACCCTGAAAGACATCGAGTATGTGAACTATATTCAGGTCTATGCTGAGGGACACGGTCTGCAATCACAAGTCAGCTCGGTTGAGTTACTTGTGCTCGATTAAGTCGATACTCAGTTCCGGCTGTAGTTCGAGTTGACCGTGGAAGTCGACCAGTTCCCCTTGTGCATACACGGCTGACCCGCTCTGCAGCGTTTCTGAAAAGGGCGTCTGATACCACTGCTCATACATCACAACGGTAATTGCGCCGCCGGCAGCGTCCTTCAAATCGAGCAGCATGCCCTGTTTGACCGGGCGGAGTTTGTCCACGATGCCGTCCACCGCGACCCATTGCCCTGCCATCTCTTTTTTCAACCCCGCAACAGGTCGCGTTTCAAACGGCTGCGCTGCGATAACAGCGATGTCTGACGCAGCGCTGACCATCACTTCGCGACTGCCGCGATACTCGTTGATACTGCCTGTGACGCGGACCCACGTTCCAGGGTCAAAAGACGCGGGAACGCCAAACATGTCGCCTAACTCCAGCGGGATCATCACGTCGGCTTCGGTGGCGCCGTCGCGGATCGTGACGATGCGAAATTGAGCGCCGGCCTCACGCACCCGGCGCACCTGCCCAAAGCAAACGACTCGTTCGCCCAGCCCGAATACATCAAGACTATCCAGTGTTGTTGTTTGAGCTGCCGGGAGGTCACCCTCCAACGACTCGGGGGCATTCAATGTCAACGCCGGCTCGTCTTCGCGCACACGCAGCGTCCCTTCTACAGTCACAATGGCGCCTGGCATCGGTATGCGATGTTGCGCCAGCAGCGCCTCGACCGTATCGCGATAGGCCGCGACGCGAATGTCACCGCTTTCATCCTGGACTTGAAACGACAGATAGCCGTCGGCCGTGGAGAGCGAAGGGTAATCGATCACCCGTCCATGTATACGGACATAGGCGAAATTCATCGACGGGTTGATCGACGAGATCGTGGTGAGCGGGCGCGTTGTCGCCCGCGACGCCAGAACAAGCGCAACAACCCCAGCGACGGCCAGCATGATGATAAGTCCCTTGAGCAGACGCATCGTTGCCGCCCTGAAGAAGACGCTCAGGCTGAGCCCGAATCGGGACTCAGCCTGGCTTCATATCGATGCAGGCTAATTCTGCGGGGGAGGCACGGGCAGATCTTCCACCTTGGTGTTGATCCATTTATCCCCTTCCTCGATCAGCATGATTGGAATGCCATCCTTGATCGGATACTTCCGCCCGCAATCCGCCTGCACCAGCCAACTGTCTTTGACCAGCGTCAGCCGGCCCGGGTCTGCGCCGGGTTGGCGCGTCGGACCGGATACACAATGCGGACAGCGCAGAATTTCCAACAACTCAGGACTGATATTTGCCATTTAACCTATTCTCCTTACAAGCTTGTTATAACCATTCTCTCGGATCGCTGCTCCAGGGGATCACCTTTCCGCGCGTCCATTGTGGAATGAGTTGGCGCAATTCCTTCGGGAGCAGGTTTACATCGGCCAACGCATTAATAGGGTACCACAAGAATTCGAGATCCTTCTCAAGCGACGGAATGCGCGGGCAACGCTCAACGGCGGGGCCATTCAACAAAAAGACTAATGTAACTTTGTGATGCTTGACGCCATCCTCGTCATATTTGTACTCCATTGCGCCGAGGAAATCGCCGACTTCGACCTTCGTCCCGATCTCTTCTTTCAACTCGCGGATCAGTGCAGTCGTGGCAGACTCACCAAACAGGACATGCCCGCCAGGCAGAAACGTATTATCCTTGCCGGCGGAACGGCACAATAGGATTCCGTGTGTCCCGATCAAAACCCCTCGGGCAATTAATTCGATGGCGCCCTCATGCATATTCGTGATTATACGTAGAAACGACCGCGTGCATCTCAGCGAGTTTCATACAAATCATCGTCAACCGCATCTTCCATATCTCCGGCGGCCCGGTGCGCAGGAACGCAACCTGTCGCCGGCCAATCGTCGCGTCCTCGCCCAGCAGGCGCACCAGTGCGTTGCGATCAAGCTTCTCAATGGTGTCGGCGCGAATAACAAAGCGGTTGCCCTCACTGGTGATCGATTGCACCCCGAACAGGATTGCCCAGCACTTCAGGCGCGCCTGGTAAGTCAGGTTCAATGCGGGTTGCGGCAGTTTACCGAAGCGATCCTCCAGCTCTTCCTCGAACAGACGGATTTTCTCCTCGGTGTCGAGGCTGGCGACGCGCCGGTACATCTGCAGGCGCAATGGCTGATCGCCAATATAGTTTTGCGGCAACCCAACCGTCAACGGCAGATCGATCGTGACAGGCGCCGCCTCCGGCTCCGGCGGTGCGACGCCATCGCGCAAAGCGCGCAGGACGGTCACTTCGCGCGATAGCAGACGAGTGTACAGGTCAAGGCCAATACTCGCGACTTGACCGCTCTGGCGTGGGCCCAGGATATCGCCGGCGCCGCGCAATTCCAGGTCGCGCATCGCGATCATGTAACCCGCGCCGATGCCCGCAGCCTCGCGCAATGTCTCCAACCTCTCCCGCGCATCGGGCGTCATCTGCCTGCGGCGGTCATACAGAAAATAGGCGTATGCCTGTGTGGTCGACCGCCCCACTCGCCCGCGCAACTGATACAGGTCTGCCAACCCGAAGTGATCAGCGCGGTCAATAATGATGGTGTTGGCATTGGGGATATCGAGCCCGCTCTCGACGATGTTCGTGCTCAACAGGATGTTGGTCTTGCCATCGGCGAACTCATTCATGATGCGCGCCAATGCGCGATCTTCCATCTGCCCGTGCGCAACCGCCATCGATGCCTCGGGCACAAGCCGGCGCAGCTTCGCCTCAAGAAGGTGGATCGTATTAATGCGATTGTGCACAAAGAAGATCTGGCCTTCCCTGTCGAGTTCGCGCTGAATAGCCTGCTTCACGACCAGGTCATCAAACCCGCCCACATAGCTGATAATTGGCAAACGCTCGGCAGGCGGCGTTTCGATCCGGCTGACATCGCGGATGCCGCTCAGCGAGAAATAGAGCGTGCGCGGGATTGGGGTCGCCGTCAACGTCATGACATGCACATTGGTGCGCATCTGCTTGAGCTTTTCCTTGGCTGTCACGCCAAAGCGCTGCTCCTCGTCGATGATCAACAGGCCGAGGTTGGCAAACTGGATGCTGCCGGCTAGCAGCCCATGTGTGCCGATGACAATATCGACGGTCCCATCGCGCAATCCCTCAATCGCCTTGCGTTTCTCCGCCGCAGTGCGGAAACGCGACAACATCTCAATCTTGATCGGATATGGGGCCATGCGCCGTGTAAAGGTCAACCAGTGCTGCTGCGCAAGAACGGTTGTGGGAACGAGCACCGCGACTTGCGTGTGCTCCATGACAGCCTTGAACGCGGCGCGCAACGCCACTTCAGTCTTGCCAAAACCGACGTCGCCGCACACCAGCCGATCCATCGGCTTGATCTGTTCGAGGTCCTGTTTCACATCCTGGATGGCGCGGAGCTGGTCTTCGGTCTCCACATATGGAAAGCTGGCTTCGAGCTCGCCCTGCCATGCGGAGTCCTTGCCGAACGCCACACCCTTTGCCATCTCGCGAGCGGCGTACAGCGTCAGCATGTCGCGGGCAACCTGTGCCGCCGCGCCGCGCGCCTTCTGCTTCGTCTGCGCCCATTCGGTCGTGCCGAGTTTGCTCAGCACCGGGCGGGAGTCATCGCTGCCCACATAGCGCGAGATACGGTCAAGCTGGTGTAAAGGCACATAACGCCTGTCGGCGTCGGCATACTCCAGCAGGATGTACTCGCGTTCGCCTTCGGCTGGTTCGGTCGGCGTGCCCGTGTTCACTGTCAGTCGCGCCAAACCACGAAAGATGCCGATGCCGTAGTCTTCGTGCACAACGACATCGCCAGGCTTCCAGTCAGCGAAGTAGCGTTCAGGCGCAGGTTTACGGCTCTTGCCGTACTGCCATGTGTCCGGGCGCACATAGCCAAAGAGCTCTGCGTCGGTGAGGAGGGTAAGATCGGCCAACGGGGCGTCCGAATTCATCGGGCTGTTCTCGTACTGCGCATCACGGCCCTGCGAGAACACAAAACCCTCGGGGAGCGCGCCATTGACGAACGTCAACGCGCCCGCGGTCGGCTCATCAAGCGCCGTCTGCGGTGCGATGGCGCTATTGCGCTCAGACCACATCTCGGCTAACCGCGCCGCCTGCCGCGACAGCACAACGGTCGCGGCGATAGTCGCGTGTTCACCATGCGCGCCAGCCGCTCGCGCCGTATTTGCTTGCGCTACGCTTGTGTGCAGGTACTCCATCACCGGCGAAAGTTGGCCGGCGAAATGCTGCGGCATGCTGAAATGCGCAGCCAGTGGATGGCGCGTCGCAGCCGTTGCTTGATCAGCCTGCCCCAGAATCAACGCGCGGGATAGACGCCTGCGAATCGCCGTATACGCCTCCCATGTCACGTACGGCACAGACGCGTCACTGGCTCGCGCCGGCGTTTTGCCGAAGCGTTTTGTCACAGCCTCATCCGTGGGGGCACTCGCGTCCGCATCCTCTTCGAGCGGGATCCTTGTCTCACGATCACGCTCGGCCTTGACTTCCAGCGCTACCCATGCATCATGCAACTCCATTTCGTCGTCGACGACCAGCAACCCATCCGGCCCGAGGTAATCAAGAACCGTCGCGTAAACCCGCACATCCTGCATGCCAGCGGCACTCTCAAATGGTGTGATGATCACGCGTTCGAGCATCTCGCCGCTGCGTTGTGTGCCGGGGTCAAACTGACGGATGGAATCTATCTGGTTGCCAAACAGCTCAATCCGCACCGGCAACGGGTGCGCAGGCGGCCACACATCGATGATGCCGCCGCGCCGGCTGAATGCCCCGATGCGCTCAACGACGCTCTCGTTCTCGTATCCGCCGGCAACCCAACTCGCCAGGGTCGGTTCCAGCGCGATCATCTGGTCACGGCGCAACATGCGCGTGGCAGACTTAAACGGCGCCAGCGGCAGCGAAGGATGCATCAAGGCGCGCGGGCTGCTGATGATCAGCGGATATTCAGCCCGGTCGCCTTCCTGCTGCGAACTCAGATGCAGTGTAGCCAGCACCACGCTGCGTTGCACGGTGACATCAATCACTGGCGCCACCGTATCATAAAAAGCCGTATTGGGTTCAACCAGGCGCAGGATGGAGGAAAATGGCGCAGCGGCTTCGTTACCGGTCAGAGCGAGCGCGCGCAAAGCGTCAAATGATGTCCGCGAGCCCTCGACAGTGGATGTCAGATAGACTATTGGACAGCGCAATTCTTTCTGCAGGGCAGTAATCAACAGCGGACGCGCCGCGCGCAAGAGGCCAAGCCCCCGGCTTACGTCTGCGGATTGCTTGCGCACGCCGTTCAGTAGTAACTGAAAGTCAGGTGTGCGTAGAATGGGGGCTATGAGTCCGTACAACGACATGACTACAAGATTGTAATGCAAAACACGTGATATGACACTTTTTCTAGTAGCCACACCTATCGGCAACCTCGGTGATATTTCGCTCCGCGCGCTTGAGACACTGCGCGCGGTGGACATCGTCGCGAGTGAGGACACGCGCAAAACCGGCTTGATGCTGAAACACTTCGAAATCACCAAACCACAGATATCGTTTCACGAACACAACGAACAGTCAGCCGGGCGCAAGCTGCTTTCACTGATGCAGCAAGGGCAATCGGTGGCGCTGGTAACCAGCGCCGGCACACCAGGCGTATCCGATCCCGGTTTCACGCTGGTGCGCCACGTCATCGAGGCCGGCATCGCCGTGACGATGATCCCGGGCGCCAGCGCGCTCATCATGGCCCTGGTGCTCTCAGGCCTGCCACTGCACTCGTTTACGTTCCGCGGGTTTGCCCCGCGCAAAACGGTCGCGCGCAAGCATTTCATGGAAATCGACCGCGACAGCCCTCACACACTGATATTCTATGAATCTCCCTACCGGCTTGAGGAGTTTCTAACGGATGCCATCGCGGTCTATGGCGATCGCCGCGCCGCACTGGCGAACGACCTCACGAAGATGTTTGAGAAAGTGGATCGGGGCGCGCTTACTGAGCTTCTCGACGGCGTTCGCGGGGTTGACTTGAAAGGCGAATACACCGTCGTCATCGCCGGCGTCGACAGCCGGCGGCGCAAAGGGGCGACAGAGGATGAACCGCCCAGCGACAACGAGGATGGCAACGATGATTGAGACATTGCACTTGATGAATGGCGATCTGCCCATCCCGGCATTCCTGCCAGATGCAACACTGGGCGTGGTCCGTTCAGTGGACAGCGCCGATCTGGAGCGCTGCGGGACACAGGCCGTCGTGATGAACACCTTCCACCTGATGCAACGCCCAGGCTCGACGACCGTACAGGCGCTGGGCGGATTGCACCGCATGTCGGGCTGGCCCCACCCCATCGTCACCGACTCAGGAGGATTCCAGGCTTACTCACTGATTCGCGAGAATCCCAAAAACGGCAGCCTGAACAACCAGGGCATCATCTTCCGCCCGGAGGGATCGGACAAGAAACTACACCTGACGCCTGAGAAAACAGTCCAACTGCAAATCAGCTATGGCGCCGACATCGTGATCTGCCTCGACGACTGCACCAATGCCGATGACCCGGCCGATGTGCAACAGACATCGGTCAGCCGCACAATTGCCTGGGCAAAGCGATGCAAGGAAGAATTCGAACACCAGGTGGAACAGAAGGAATTCGCCGGCGGGCAGCGCCCGCGCTTGTTCGCCGTGGTTCAGGGTGGCGCCATCAAGGACTTGCGCAAGCAGTGCGCCGACGCCTTACTGGAAATCGGGTTCGATGGATATGGCTACGGCGGTTGGCCAATCGACAAACAAGGCAACCTGCTCAGCGACATCGTCGCTTACACGCGCGAGATCATCCCGGCGCAATACCCGATGCATGCGCTTGGGATCGGCCATCCGCCCAGCATCGTCGAGTGCGCGCGCATGGGCTATGAAATCTTCGACAGCGCCATGCCCACCCGTGACGCCAGACATGGCCGGCTGTATGGATTCAACTCAGATCCCGCGCAACTATTGGCGCTGCTGGACGACTGGTTCGGCTACGTGTACGTTGGCGACGATAAGCACATTAAGAATCACCACCCCGTCAGCCCATGGTGCGATTGCCTGTGTTGTTCGCGCTATTCGCTGGGCTACCTGCACCATCTTTATAAGGTGAACGATAGCCTGTATTTCCGGCTTGCCACCATCCACAACCTGCGGTTTATGGCGCAACTCATGGACAAACTGCATCAAGCCAATGTTGCCAGACAGGCCATATGAGCGAGTTGGATGACCTGTCGGCAGAAGTCAAGGCGAGTGTGAAGTACCGGCACGTTGCGCCAGATTTCATCCGCAGCATTGGCGCAGTGGAACTGTCCCGGCGCAATAGCTACAAGGAGGCTGTGAAAGCCACGCGCAACAAGCTCCACCAGGTGGGCGGCGCTTACCTGGAGAAGCCGCCGCGTTATGAGACGCTGTTGACCGAGATGCGGGCAGCGGTTCAGGCTGGCGGGGTGGCTGCGCTGCGCCCGATTTGCTCTCAGATGATGTCCAGCCATGCCTCAACACATGAACGCCTCCCGGTGCTCGAACAACTCTATACAACCGTCTTTGGACTGCTCCCACGCATTCACAGCGTCCTTGACATCGCGTGCGGGTTCAACCCGCTGGCGCTCCCATGGATGCCGCTTGCAACCCATGCCGCTTATGACGCCATCGACATTTATGAAGACTTGACGTCATTCCTGCAGGAGTTCATTGTGCTGTGCGGCTGCGCCAGTCACACCCGCGCCGGCAACGTGCTGAATGACCCATTGACGGAACATAAAGTGGACCTGGCAATCCTGCTCAAAGCCATCCCATGTCTGGAGCAGGTGGACAAACGCGCCGGCACGCAGCTGCTGGATCGCATCAATGCCGATCATCTGTTAATTTCCTTCCCGGTGCATAGCCTGGGTGGGCGCTCAAAAGGCATGTCGGCAACGTATGAAACACACTTCATGGAACTGGTGCGGGAGCGCCCGTGGACCTATGAGCGCCTTGAGTTCGCAACTGAACTGGTTTTTCTAGTGACCAAGTCGGCATGAGCCCGAAAAACTGTTTATAATCATTAAAGGTTTTTTATATAGCGTTGTTTGCGACTGAGCGGCAGGAAATATCTGGCGTCGGGTGATCCGATGCGCACGAGTGAGCGACAAGGCTGGCTGAGCGATTCAGGCAGGACTTGAGCGCTGCAATTTCGATAAGTGGCCTCTTTTACGGCTGTAATGATTCGCCGGTAAAACAACGCGAATCTGGTTGCAGCCGTGTTTTGTTTTTCGGATGTCAGGAACGATCACAGCCCTAAAGGCGCAGGAAAAGTCTAAAGACCGCGTCAGTGTCTACCTCGATGGCGAGTTTGCCTTCGGTTTAGCCCTGATCCATGCGTTATGGCTGAAAATCGGCCAGCGACTAAGCGATGATGAGATCGTAGAGTTGCGGGAAGCTGACACGCTTGAGAAGGCAAAGCAGCGGGCATTGGGGCTGATCATCTATCGACCGCGCTCCGTTTCCGAGGTCAAGCTGCGCTTACAGCGCGCCGGCGTCGATGAGGACGCCATCGCGCAAGTCATCGCCAGCCTGCGCGAGAGCGGGTTACTGGATGATGAAGCGTTCAGTAAAGCGTGGGTGGAGAGCAGACTCGGTTCCAGCCCGCGCAGCAAACGGATGATTGCCTGGGAACTGCGAAAGAAGGGCGTCAGTGACGCTGTTATCGAATCTTCGACTGAAAACGTGAGTGACGAAGCCGCTGGTTATGAACTGGCGCTCCGGCGCTGGCCAAAAGTAGCGAAACTGGAGACTGCGAATGAGCGCAGGCGCAAGTTGAGCGAGTACCTGGCGCGGCACGGATTTAGTTACGACATAATAGAAGACGTGATTACGAGAATAGAAAACGAGTATGGAACCAATAATAATGATAATTGAGGCGATCCTGGGGATTGCTGCCGCGATTGCGGCAGGCGTCATCGCCTTTCGGATCGGTCGCCGCCAATCCCATGACGAAGGCGCAGTATTGCGCGCCGAAGCGGATCGCACCCTTACCGAGGCGCAAGCCCGGGCGCGCGAACTGCTCGTGCAAAACAAGGACGAGATTCAAAAGCTGCGCGACTCCTCCGAGCGTGAAACCAAGGAACGCCGGTTGGAAGTGCAGCGCGAAGAGGAACGTCAGGTGCGCCGTCGCGCCGAGGTGGATTCGCAGCGCGACAAACTGGAACAGCGCGAGAAACGCGCCAACACCCGCCAGCAGCAACTCGATAAGCTGGCGACCGATGTTGAGAAACTGCAGAAAGACCGCGTGACCGCGCTCGAGCGCATCGCGGCCATGACGCGCGACGAAGGGCGCACCGAGTTGCTGAACGCTGTGCGCGAGGAAAGCCGCAATGACATGGCGCGAGTCATCCGCGAGACCGAGGCGCAGACCCGGGAAACCGCCGAGATGCGCGCTCGTTCGATCGTGCTCGAAACCATCCAGCGCGTTGCGACTGACACCGTGGCTGAAAAGACAGTCAGCGCGGTGGAATTGCCCAATGAGGATGTCAAGGGCCGCATCATCGGGCGCAACGGGCGCAACATCCAGGCATTTGAGCAGGCGGCCGGCGTGGACGTAATCGTCGATGACACCCCCGACGCGGTGACGATCTCGTGCTTTGATCCGGTGCGACGCGAGATTGCGCGCCGCAGCCTCGAGACGCTTGTGCGCGACGGGCGCATCCACCCGCAGCGCATCGAGAAAACGCTGGAAGATGCCAAGCGCGAAGTCGAGCGTATTATGTGGGACGAAGGCGAACGCGCCACCGTGGAGGCTGGCGTTCCCAACCTGCCCGTCGATATTATCAAGACGATGGGGCGGTTGAAGTACCGCACCAGCTACGGCCAGAACCAGCTCTTCCATGCCGTTGAGTCAGCGCGCATCGCCGGCCTGCTCGCATCTGAGTTGAAGGCCGACGTCAAGATATGCAGAGCCGGCGCTTTCCTGCACGACATCGGCAAGGCGCTTGACCGCGAGAACGAGGGAACGCACGTGCAACTCGGCGTCGAACTGCTGAAGCGCCAGAGCATCAGCCCGAAGATCATCCACTGCGTCGAATCGCATCATCACGACGTGCCGCAGGATACTATCGAGGCGGTGATTGTTGAAATCTCCGACGCGATCAGCGGCTCCCGCCCTGGCGCCCGCCGCGAGTCGCTTGAGAACTACGTCAAGCGCGTGCGCCAGCTTGAAGACACCGCCCGCCAGTTCCCCGGCGTGTCCGAGTCGTACGCGGTTCAGGCCGGACGCGAAGTGCGCATCATCGTCAGACCAGAGCAGTTAGACGATCTGGCCTGCATCCAGCTCAGCCGCGACATCGCCAAACGCATCGAAGAGTCGATGGAATACCCTGGGCAGATCAAGGTCACGGTTGTTCGCGAGATACGCGCCGTCGAATACGCGAAGTAGGAAATAGTCGAATAAAAACAGGCGTTGGTGTGACACCAACGCCTGTTTGCTTTTTCTGACAGCCCGCTAGTCGTCCTTTCTCAAGTGGGGGAACAGGATTACATCGCGAATCGAGTCGTTGTTTGTGAACACCATCGTCAGGCGGTCAATGCCCATGCCGAAACCGCCATTGGGCGGCATCCCATAGCGCATCGCGCGCAGATAGTCCTCGTCCAGCGGGTTCGCTTCAACATCGCCCAGCTTCGCGCCGATCCCTTCCTCAACAAAGCGCTGTTCCTGGTCAAGCGGGTCATTCAGCTCGCTGAAGGCGTTTAACAACTCCACCCCGCCGATGAACCCTTCAAATCGTTCCACTGTCGTAGGATCGCCAAACTTGCTCTTGGCCAATGGAGAGATATCGCGCGGGTAATCGTATAAAAACGTGGGCTCAACCAGGTTCTTCTCGACGTAATCGCCGACCAGGCCATCAATCAACTTGCCGCGCGTTTTCACAGCCCCGACATTCAATCCAGCAGACCTGATTGCCTTCTCAAGCGAGACGGCGTCCGGATACTGCGTGTAATCAATGTCGGTATACTCAAGGATCGCATCGCGCATGGTAATACGCTTCCACGGCTGCAACAGATTGATCGTATGGCCGCGAAATTGCGTAATGCCATTGGGCAGCACCTGCCTCGCCGCGTGCTGGATCATCTGCTCGGTCAACGCCATTATGGTGTTGAAATCCGCGTACGCCATGTAGAACTCAAGTTGTGTAAACTCCGGGTTATGCTTGAAGCTCACGCCTTCATTGCGGAAGTCGCGCCCGATCTCATACACCCGTTCGAAACCGCCTACGAGTAACCGCTTCAGGTAAAGTTCAAACGAGATGCGCAGATACAAATCCTGATCGAGTTGGTTGTGGTGCGTAATGAACGGCCGCGCGGCTGCCCCGCCATACAGAGGTTGCAGCACGGGCGTTTCCACTTCGAGGAAGTCGTTCATGTCCATGAACTCACGCAAGGCCTTGATGATCTTTGCGCGCGCGCGAAATACCTCACGCACTTCGGGATTGACGGCAAGATCAGCATAGCGTTGCCGGTAACGCAATTCAGGATCGGAAAAAGCGCCATAGCGCTTCATCGACCCGTCAGGCTGTTTCTCTTCCTTGGCGATCGGCAATGGGCTGATCGATTTGCTCAACAACTCCCAGTCGGTCACGCGCAAGGTCGGTTCGCCGGTGCGTGTGACGAACAATGCGCCACGCGCCTCGATGAAATCACCCAGGTCGAGATCCTTAAAGCGTTGGAAAGACGCCGCGTCAATCGAGTCTTCGCCGATGCGGGCATAGATCTGGATGCGCCCACTGCCATCTTCAATTTGCGCAAAGCTGGCCTTGCCCATGATGCGACGAGCTACCACGCGTCCCATGAGGGCGCAGACGGTCGAATCGCCTTGATGAAGCGTCTTCTGGCGCTCCTCGTCGCTTTGCGCCGGCAATTGTGCCTGCCACTTTCCCACTCGGTCGATAGCGTCTTGCGCCAGAATGCGCAAAGCGTGAAATTGTTGTCGCGGGGGATACGGGTCGATGCCGGACGCCTTGATTTTTTCCAGTTTCGCGAGGCGGTCGCGTTCAACTTCGGTGTATTCCATAGGGATAGATTGTACCCAATAGAAAAGAAACGAGGCAGGATTGGCCTAAATCCCGCCTCGCTCGCGCTCCGAAATCCAGTCCGTGGAACGAAGTTCGAGTTCTTTAACAGATCGCGCAACCAGGCGCTATCCGTCAATCACACGCGCTATTGATTTCGTGAAAGTTGTTGCATCGTGCGCGCCAGGATATCTTCCTGCTCGCGGCCCTTCCTGCCACCCTTGGCAGCCTCATTCCATCTGCCGCCGCGGCCGCGCGTTGCTTTCTGCAGTGCGGCTGCCATCGGGCTGAGCTCTTCTTCGGGGCCCGATGAAAGCATGAAGTCGTCCGGATCGAGACCTTCCATAGACAGGTCAATCTGCTTCTTCGGCGCATCCACCTTGATGACCTTTACCGATATCTGTTCGCCAACAGTGACAAAGTCACTCACATTGACGAAGCCGGAGCCAAACGACGTTGAGCGAATAAGCCCCTCGCGCTCGGCGCCGATATCGATAAACGCGCCTTTGCGTTCCACACGGATGACAACGCCCTTGAACACATCGCCGCGATGGACATTCTCCCAGGGAAGCTGGGGCGGTTCAATCATCGTCAGACCGATGCGCCGCTTATCCTCACTCACTTCAATCACCCATACGGCGTCCAGCACGTCGCCAACCTTCGGACGCTGACCCTTGGGCATCAGGTTGAACGGGATCAAACCGTGCTTCGGGCCATCGATATCCACAAACGCGCCAAAGCTTTCGAGGGCGACCACGCGCGCGCTGATCACTTTCATGTTCACGCGCAGCGCCGTCCAGTCGTATGTGGCCGGGCGCACCATGGTCAGGTCAATGCGCTTCAACGTTGGATTGACGGCAACAACCCACGCTTCGATCTCGTCGCCGAGGCTCATCACATCGGCGACTCGCGTCACCGGGTTCTGAGTCGCGCTCACGATGCGCGAGATATGTATATATCCTTCAGCCTCAAGGCCGAGATTAACCCACGCGCCGCCGAGATCGACGCGCGACACCTTACCTTTGAAACCCATGCGCGGTCGCAGGGAATCAAGGGTGATCGCCGGTTCGACAGCAGCATTCTCCTGGATGCTGTCGTTAACCTGCGGTTCAATAATTACTTCGTTACTCACGGGGACTCTCCTGTAAATGTTACATTCTTGATAGTATTCGCAGACGCTTATTCTAGCTGACCACAGGAGTCATGTCAAAGCGTATGCGGATTGATAGTACAACCTTTTCAGTATAAATCCAATCTTATATTTTGTGCGCGTTAAATGCGCCAATATTGCGACACATTTCACACTCGCCGCGCCACCCAACCCGTAATGCGTTGCGCAATGTCCTTGACCAC